>CAWBCT010000019.1:0-10375 GCA_963787445.1 uncultured archaeon | reverse complement strand
TCCTTCGAGACCTCCCGGTACATGTTCCTCAGCAGGACGAACAGCAGCCCGACCATCACCAGGATCGCCGCTATCGGGAACCAGGTGACGAACGCGGGGCTGGCATAGCCTGTCTGGGCTGCGTTCGTCAGCTCGACCAGCAGCAGGATGAAGACCAGCGCGACTACCACTCCCAGCGCCAGTATCAGCTCGAAGTAGCGGTTTATCCAGTAGCCCTTCCTCTTTTCAGAGACCTTCATGATGCTCGCGTAGAAGGCGGGCATGTTTATCAGGTACGGGTAGTCGTTTATCAGCTTGAAGCGGTAGTAGGAGATGAGCATTATGAGGACCGGGGCTATGCTGAACGCCACTGCGAGGATGTAGAACACGCCGCTGTTGCCGTAGCCGTTGGGGGCGCCATTCAGGCCGTAGTGCACCGGTATTGTAGTGCCCGAAAGGTAGTATATGGCGATGCCTGCCCTCGCCCAGATGACCAGCAGCTCAATGAAGAGTATCACGAACAGCCATCTGCCCAGTCTTCCGAACGGCTGCTTCTGAATCCTTTTTGCTTTTGGCATGAATAACACCCGACTTAAAGATTATTAATTGTTGTCAAGTCCACCTTGGCCCCTTCTCTAAGCCCAAACCGCTTGGCGTTGCCGGAAGGCAGCTCCAAAACGTACCTTGCGTCGCTCTTTGGCCTGTAAGTGGGACAGCTGAATATCGATTTGCATGGTTTTGCATTCTGGGCAATGTCAACTACCTTCCCTGAGCCGTCAAGCCAGAGGATGTCTATCGGGAACTTCATGTTCAGCATCCAGATCCCGTGCCTTGCCTCCCTGTCCGGTGTAAAGAGCATCCCATCGGCGCCCATCTTTGGCCTGTGCATTAATCCGACCATGTTCTTGGTTGGAGAATCAGCGAGCCAGACTCGGAGTTTCTTACCTTTAGCAAGTATCTCAACTGTATCGAACTTTGTGTGATCGTAGATAAGTTTGGTTAGGCACATATGATTCAGTATTAAAGCAAGTCAAAACGATATAAGTCTTCTCATCCCGCTTCAAAGCCTTTGATATTTACCTAAATTATATTATAATATAACTATTGTAAATAAAAAGATAGATATTTATATCCTACTATAATTATATTATAGTATAACTGTGGTAATATGAAAATTCCGATAGCCTTAAGCTTGAAGAACCAAGAGTTCATAGATCTGGCTGAGCTTCAGGACTTGTTTATCGACACAATATTCGCTATAGACAACAGTTTTGTGCTCCATGGAGGAACGGGAATCTGGCGATGCTATTCAGGAAACAGATTCTCATTTGACATAGATCTTTACGTTGCATCGGAAAGGAGCATCGAGATAATTAAGAACTCAATCGCAGCGAACCTCCAAAGGCTCGGAATCTACACCGATAAAATATCTGCGACAAACAGATCTCTGAGAATTTATATCTCCAATTCAAAGTCAAAACTGAGCGTAGACATCAAGTGTCCAGAAGACAAGGAAAATGGAAGCTTCAGGGAATTTGAGCGGATAAATGGGACAACACTGAAATTACGCACACTTACTGCTGAGCAGTACATACTTGAGAAGATTGATGCATACGAGAGTAGAAAATATGCAAGAGACATTTACGATATATATCAGTTGATTGCCTATTCGGGTAAGAAGGAACTCATTAGGAGGCCTCTGAAGAAGTTCATAGAACATCTCGAAGAACCTGTAAACGAAAAGGAGCTTCAGAGTATTGTCTATAACGGACCTGTTCCGTCCCTTAAGGATATGAAAGACACGATAATGGGGGAGATAGAGTGAGATACCTTCAGAATATCAAAGAGGAGTTTTCTAGCACTACCAAACCCGTATTCAACGTCAACGAACTCAAGATCATAAAGGGTCTTAGCGCGGGTTACCGCAGGCTCCTCATCCATAACCTCCTCAAACGGGGGCTTATAGCAAAGATAACCAGGGGCATATACACGTTCCATCAAGACATGGTCGTCCTATGCTTCGCTTTCTCTCCCTCATATTACGGGTTGGAGGACGCTCTTAGAATAAGGGGTCTCTCCATGCAAGGGACAAATCCGATAGTAATCACGCCAAAGAATGTCCGAATGGGTCTACGGACGTTTTTAGGTGCTAATTATCTGGTATACCGGATGAAGCCAGAACTATTCTTTGGGTATGGACTTGTAAAGCGAGATGGATTCTGGGTTCCTGTGTCTGATTTGGAAAAGACAATAATAGACATGCTCTACTTCGGAGGCGCCATAAGGGATGAGCTATGGCAGAACATACTTCCAGGTCTTGACTCAAGGAGGCTTAACTCCTATCTTGAAAAGTACAAGCCTGCTTTCCGCAGGAAGGTGCGAGATACGCTTAGAGACGCAAGAAAATTGCCAAAAGAACGACTTTATGCAAAATCTTACTATATGTCCAATCCAAGTCCTACTTCACCACCGCCTGACTCTGCTCGCGCATGAACTGCTGGAGGTACTCCCTGCTCCCGGTGCCCTTCCCGGTGAGCCCGCTGCCCTTCCAGCCCACGAAGGTGTGGAAGCCCACTATCGCACCCGTTGTGGCGCTTACGGCCCTATTAACGTAAACCGTGCCCGCTTCTATGGAGTTTAGGAACTGCTTGATCTCCGATGTCTTCTTGCTGTACAGTCCGGCCGTGAGCCCGTACTCGGAGTCGTTGGCCATCCTTATGGCATCCTCAAGCTTCTTGTAAGTGTCAACCAGCAATATTGGCAGGAAGAGCTCCTTCTTGAACAGCGGGTTGCCGTGCTCTGCCTCTGCGACCACCGGCTCCACGTAAAGGCCCTCCACGCCCGTCTCCACCAGATTGCCTCCTGTCATTATGTGCTCCTTCCTGAGCTGCGTAACCGTCTCCTTGTACCTCTCCAGCGCCTTCACGCTTATGAGCGGGCCGATGTAGTTGCCCTTGATTAAAGGATCCCCTATCTTCAATGACCTGGTCCTCTCCAGCAGCTTGCTCACGAACTCCTCCTTCACGGACTCGTGCACGTAGACGCGCGAGCAGGCGCTGCACTTCTGCCCGCTGAAGCCGAAGGCCGCGCTGCTTATGCCCGAGGCCGCATCGTCGAGGTTGGCGTTTTTAGTAACGATAGCGGCATTCTTCCCGCCCATCTCGACTATGAAGACCTTCTGCTGCCTGAGGGCGTAGGACTTGGCGATCATGGACAGGCCGGTCTCGCGGGAGCCGGTGAAGGCGATGCCAGCGACGTCCGGGCTGGTTAGTAAGGCGTCACCCACTTCTGAGCCTGGACCTGTTACGTAGTTAAACACCCCGTCCGGAAGCCCTGCCTCCTTGAAGATCTCGTAAAGCTTGAGGCCGGTAAGCATGGACACGTTGTCCGTGCAGGAGGGCTTGAACACCACTGTGTTGCCCGTGAGCATGGCCCCCACGCTCATGCCCGTTGAGATGGAGACTGGGAAGTTGAAGGGTGCGATCACCCCGAAGACCCCGTAGGGCTTGAATAGTATGGTGGCCTTCTCCTTCTGGCCAGGAGCCCCCTGGAAACCGGCTTTTACGGTTTCTTTAGTGCCGATAAGCTTTGACCTCCTGATGAAACCCTTGTTACGCTCCATCTCTATGCAGTAGTAGTTGATGAAGTCTATCGCCTCGTCCACCTCTCCGATAGACTCGTAGCGCGTCTTCCCATTCTCTATGCTGAGGATGGCGGCGAGCTCGAACTTCTTGGTGGAGATTATGGAGGCAGCGTTTCTGAGGATTTTGATCCTGTCTTTGTAGTTAGTGGTTGACCATGAGTGGAAGGCTGCCTTGGCGGCTGAGATGGCCTCTATGGCTGTGTTTCTATCACCTTTCTGGAATCTGCCGATCAAGGAGCCGTTAATAGGAGAATACTCGACTAATTCCTCTTTTGTGCGGACTTCTTTACCGTTTATGTAAATTGGGAAGGTCTTCCCGAGCGTCCCACTTGTATCTTGGCCACGCTATTATCGAAATGCCTATCGAATTCCGTCTCTTTCCCTTCCTCAAGGAACTTACGGTAGGTGAACTCGTTCTTGAACTTCATAATACCAGATAGAAACTATAGCAATAAAACCATATACTTTATTCTTTGCTGCCGAACTCCTTGAAGGCAGCCTCAGCACTGAACGGACATTAGGGAACATCTTCAACTGTTGTATTCATTTCCTGTCAAACCATCCCATGTCTGTCATTCATGGCTCATAGCGGCGTTTTTGCTCTCTGCTTCAGCTATGTAGACCATATCGAAATGCAGATGGGGCTCGTCCTTTTCCTCTACGTTCTCGTTAATGTCCTACGTGGTTCTGGACCTCTCTCGTTCCCGTCTCCCTTTAACCTTGTTCTTTGTGTATAGTAGCTTCACTTTTCGACCGTCTCTTTCATTTCCTCCCTCGACGCCGCTTTAGGTGGCAGTTCTCCTAGTTCAATATGGCCTCCAGGTGGCATCCATACCTCAAGTTTCTTATGATTGAGCAATATTACATTCTTATGATCCTTGTCAAACACAATAGTCGTAGAAACCAGACACTTCTTCACCAAAACACCCGATGCGAATACCTAAACAAAAAGGTTATTAATCAGTTGCGACCAATATTGATATTGTGTGTATCACACCTTTTCCTTTGATAAAGATCCAACTGTACAGAATGTATAAATATTTGGAATGAGTTATTTAATCGAGGAAATGGTAGCTGAAGTCAGAACCAAAACGAGAGCGCCAGCGACTAGGACTCCTCTCGTCACTCCGGAAAGTGCCCCGATAAAAAAATTAGACCTACTTAGAGTCTTCGCCGAGTCAGCCCTAAGGAGGGATCCTGGAGCCTTAGCCATCTGGGATGGGCTGGTACTGAACAGGAACGACCTGCAGAAGGGGTTCTCAAATCAAGGAAGTGCTACTACGCAAGGGGAAGAAGAGGAAGACGAAGAGGGTGGTGTTAAAGGTAAGGCTGTTGAAAGCAGACGAAGATCGTTTATGAGTCTTAGAAGGAGGTAAGATAGCGTGAAGAGCGTAAGCCAGACGGGTTAAGGCTTGTTAAATCTCGTATTCTACAAATTTCTATTTCTAGACAAAGCGAACATATAAGAATCATAAGAAATTAAGTAGGTAATGGGAAATTTAAATACGCTATGAAAAAGGTAACTCAAATGGCGAAAAAACCAAGCGACAAACCTCCGGCACCAGCAAACAAATCCAATATTTTAATTGTCATTAGAGTTTACCCCAATTAAATCTTTCAATTGTAGTGTATTTATACTATTCTTAACCTGGCACTCACTTATTCTAATCACAGTCCATCCTTCAGATCTCAAATTTTTGCCTACTTTCCTGTCTCTTCCCACATTTTTATTTATTTTGTTTAACCAAAATTTTTGGTTAGATGATGGTTTTTGGAAACATGTTCAACATTTATGCCAGAAACACCCATCAATAAAAATTGCAATTCTTTTTTTTTTGATGCGAAATCTGGTCTCCCATAAATATCTGGTTGATAACCAAAGTACAATCCCTTAAGCATATTTTTTACTAAAATTTCTGGTTTTGTGTTTTTTGATTTTATCATTGACATACAGTAACTTCGTTGTTTCTTAGATAAAACATCCATACTAGGTCACGCTTTCTATTTTTTATCTCCTTTTCTATATCCTATAATTACAAGATTCTTCATCCACAAAAGATCACTCATAAATTCGGAAATCTTTTTTGCAGTGGAGTAAATCGGAACCCCTGTCTTCATTTTCTGCTCATGATAACTCAATGGACAAATTAATACCGCATTAACTACGTATCCCTTTCTGTAACCCATTACCAATTTTACGTAGTCTCTCCAGATATACTTTACCTCACTTTCCTCAATCTCAATTGCTGTCTTATTTTTTCCAATTATAGATGTCAAATCGGTATCCAAAACGGTCACCAAAGATATTGTATAATTTATCTCCATCCTGCCAAGCTTCCTGACATTTTTAGTTTATTTTTCGGTTAATTTGGTTAATAATTCTGCTAATGCGTTCATTCCCTTCAAGTTCACTTAATGCGGACGAAACAACTCCAACTATCTGATTGAACTTTTTGTTACTTTCACCCTTTCTATAATGTACTTCAACGTGCATCTGGTTCACTTCCATCTTTTAGTCATTAGTCTCTAGAACACAAAACCTTTAAGAGCTTCACATCGCCTATATTCTTATTCATTGGTGTCTACGTGTTCGACCTTAATAAGAACGAAGAGGAGGTTCTTAAGTACTGGAGCGAGAACGGCATCCTCGAGAAGACACGCGCCAAGAACAAGGGCAAGAAACCCTTCTACTTCCTAGACGGCCCCCTTACGCCTCCGGCGAGCTTCATCCTGGTCAAATCTGGGTAAAGGATGTCAAGGACATCCTTCTGAGGTATAGGCGCCTCAACGGTTGGGATGTCCATGACCGCGCCGGCTACGACGTCCATGGCCTTCCTATCGAAAATAAGGTGGAGAGGGAGCTTAAGATAACCTCCAAGAGGGATATCGAGACCGGAATCGGGGTCGAGAGCTTCATCAAGCGCTGCAAAGAGTTCGTCGACGCCCTTATACCTAATATGAAAAGAGACTATCTGCGCTTCGGCATGTCCCTTGACTTTGACAATGCGTACTTTGCATACAAAAGGGAGTTCATAGAGGCAGGATGGTCGATACTTAAGAAAGAGTACGAGAAAGGACTTCTTTACTCGGATCTCAAGTCCATGCTCTACTGCACGCACTGCGAGACAGTCCTTGCGCAGGGAACCCTCGAGGTCTCCTACTCGGATGAGAAGGACCCGGCCATATTTGTCGCATTCAAGGTGGATGCGAAGGCGTCAAGGCCAAAGATAAAGATAGATGACAACACCTACCTGCTCATCTGGACCACCACACCATGGACCATACCTGCCAACATAGCCGTGGCAGTAAACCCCAAAGGACGTTATGTGAAGGCAACAGTTGGCAGCAAGTCACTCATAATTGCCCAAAGCCGTCTTGATGCGGTTGTTGATGTCCTTGGAGAGAGCGCTGTCGTTGAAAGTGAGTTCTACGGTAGCGAACTTGAAGGGATAAAGTATCTGAGCCCTCTTGAGGACCAGATACCAAAGCAGAAGGAGTTCAGGAAGTTTCACAAGGTCATCTTTGAAGAGGGCCTGGTCTCCTCAACTGAAGGAAGCGGCCTTGTCCACATAGCGCCTGGTCACGGCGCAGAGGACTATGCGGCAGGCAAGAAGAACAAACTACCAATCTTGTGCCTCTTGACTTACATGCACACTATACTTCTGATGCAGGAACCTTGGAAGGCATCGCTGTTCCTGGTGAGGCAAATGAGAAGGTATTGTCATACTTAAAGACTACGGGAGCCCTTTTGATGTGGGCAATGTAGTTCACAGTTATCCTCATTGTTGGAGATGCAATACCAAACTAATCATGATTGGCACTCGTCAGTGGTTCCTGAACGTGCAGAAGGTCAAGAAGAAGATAATTAAGGAGAACCGAAAGGTCTCTTGGCACCCTGCCGAAGCGCAATCTTGGATGGAGATGTGCTCCAGAACTCGCCTGACTGGTGTTTCTCCAGGCAAAGATATTGGGGAACTCCTATTCCGATCTGGGAGTGCGAGCAAGTGCAAGCACATTGAGGTTATCGGATCTGTTCATGAGTTATCAGAGAAGGCCCACAATAAGGAGGCAGTGGCAAAACTTCATGACCTTCATAGGCCTCATGTAGATGCAATCTTACTCGATTGCCCTAAGTGCAAGGGCATATGCGCCGCATAAGCGATGTGGCCGATGTCTGGTTCGATGCGAGCATCGCCTTCGTGGCAAGCCTGAGCAAGGAGGAGTTCGAGAGGCTGTTCCCTGCTGCCTTCATCTTGAGGGTAAGGACCAACTAAGGGGGTGGTTCTCTGTACTACTGAAGAGCAGCGTCATGGTCTATGGGAAGACCCCCTTCAAGAATGTGGTAATAGACGGGATGCTACTTGCTGAAGATGGAAGGGAGATGCACAAGAGTTGGGGCAATTACATCTCATTGAAGGAACTTTTGACGTTTACCAGCGCGGATGCGTATCGATTATGGGTTTCCAGCCATACGCAGTGGCTTGATTTGCAGTTCAAGAAGGATGAGATAAAGGAGGCGAGCAAGAAGATTAACATTTTGTATAACGTTTTCCAGTTGTTTGAGGATTACGCCTCTGCGATAGACTACAAGGCAGACAAGATCAAGAAGCCAAGAATTAATGATAAGAGTAATTTGGAGGATGTTTGGATTGTGTCGAGGCTAAACTCTACTCTGAAGACGGCGAGTGAGTCTCTTGAGAAGTACGAAGTTCAGGTAGCGAATAACGCTCTAGGCGAGTTCTGCCTTAATGATTTGAGCAGATTCTACCTCAAGATAGCCAAGAAGAGGATAATCGATGGGAGCAGGTCAGAGGCAAAGAAGACCCTGGACCTAATTAACTACCTACTTTATACACTGATCACGGCCTATTCGCCGTTCATCCCGTTCACTTCAGAGTATCTTTATCTGAAATATTACAAGAAAGAGGGCTCAGCAGAGAGCATCTTCCTGAATGACTGGCCAAAAGTTAGCAAGAAGATGATTAATACAGAGGTTGAGACTGGATTTGATCTTGCGATGGACTCGGTCACTGCCATATTGAGCAGCAGGGAGAAGGCGAACATCAAGTTGAGGCAACCCTTATCGAAGGCAACCCTTGAAGTCCACAAGGCGGAATCTGAGCAGTCTCTGCAACGGTTCGCAAGGCTTGTGGAAGACTATACTAATTTGAAGCACCTCGAAGTCAAGCGCACCGAGGACTTTGAGGTGGAGATCCGCCCTATGTTCGCGAAGCTTGGCCCCTCCTTCAAGGATAAGGCCTCGGCCGTTGCTGAGGCCTTGAAGGGTGCCGACGCCAAGGCGCTCGAGGCTGGCATCTCAACCAGGGGGGTGTTTACGCTCCATACTTCCAAGGGGCCCGTTGAGGTGACCAAGGAGCACTTTACCCTGCTCGAGAAGGCCTCCAAGCCCAACAGCGTTCCCTTCCGCGCTGGCATAGCCTACATCGACCCGCAGATCGACAAGGAGCTCCAGTCCGAGGCTCTCATCAGGGAGTTCGAGAGGCACATCCAGCTCCTCCGCAAGGAGATGCAGTTGAGAAAGCCCGATAGGGTAAGGGTTCACTACACCGGCTCGCCGCTGCTCGCCGGGTTGGTGAAGGAGAATATGGTTAAGATCAAGAAGGACGTGAACGCGACTGTACTGGTTGAAGCGGCCTCTCCCAACGCGAAGCTGTTCGAGATCGAAGGGGAGACCGCGAACATAGCTGTGGAGAAGGTCTAACCCAACCTTTCACAGCATTGCGCTGCCATCGCCCTTCAGCACGAATGCGTAGTAGTCCCAAACCAGCCAGCTGAGTATCCCTTTATTGCCGCTGCTTTCAGCTATGGATATGCTAGACCACAACGACTCCCGCGCCTTTTCATACGCATCACCCACCGAAGCCCCCCTGAACAGCCCGTTCATGAAAACATACGTATGTTCTAGGAACAATCCAGCAAGCTTATCCTCAGACGGGTGTGTTGAGTTATTATCATCTAGAACAAAAATGAAATCCTCTGTATAGCCTACGTAGCAACGTGCTCCTGCAAGTATTGTGCTGTCACCAAGTTCCTTGGCGGAACTGCACGATACTGCGTAAGTTATCGTACCCTTAAGTGCAGCTTCATTTTTACCGAGAATTATAACCGGCTCTTCCAGATGGCCTGTTACAAGCTGAGGGCTTCCATGCCCATTGAGGAATACTACATTGAACTTGAATCCAGAAAGGTAACTTTCGACATTCTTCCTATTTACCTTCTCCTTCTCCAATGTGGTTACTTGAATGTTATGTTCCTCTGCAGCATTTATCGATTTTCTACCCCAAACAGAAAGATAGTGCGTTGTCATGTCGTAGTCAGGGAGGGTTACGAGCATGCGACGTTCCATAACGCATCCCATCTAGTTAACTCTGAATATAGAGCTTGCCGTCTTTTATCGAGCGCAGGAAGGACATCTGCACCTCTATCACTTTTTTACCGATTGGGTCCTCCGCTTCAACGTGCTTCTTAAGATCCTCTTTGGAAAATGTTCCATAGGAGCCTATAGAGATTCTCATGCTGCTTGACATAACCTCAAGCCTTGCAATTACTAACTCCTTTACCTCTTTGGATATTTGTTTGCTCATATCAACTCCATCTCCGTAAGCTTACTGAGTATCTTATCTGAATTCGCAGTATCATTCTTTATCTCTATATACGCTGCATTCCAAGTTATGGGCTCTCCATCAAGAACGAGTATTATCTCCTCCCGAACTTTGAGGGGTATGTCTGCGT
>CAWBCT010000018.1:0-21312 GCA_963787445.1 uncultured archaeon | reverse complement strand
CGGGAACCAGGTGACGAACGCGGGGCTGGCATAGCCTGTCTGGGCTGCGTTGGTCAGCTGAACCAGCAGCGTAGAAGACCAGCGCGACTACCACTCCCAGCGCCAGTATCAAGCTCAAAGTAGCGGTTTATCCAGTAGCCCTTCCTACTTTCAGAGACCTTCATGATGCTCGCGTAGAAGGCGGGCATGTTTATCAGGTACGGGTAGTCGTTTATCAGCTTGAAGCGGTAGTAGGAGATGAGCATTATGAGGACCGGGGCTATGCTGAACGCCACTGCGAGGATGTAGAACACGCCGCTGTTGCCGTAGCCGTTGGGGGCGCCATTCAGGCCGTAGTGCACCGGTATTGTAGTGCCCGAAAGGTAGTATATGGCGATGCCTGCCCTCGCCCAGATGACCAGCAGCTCAATGAAGAGTATCACGAACAGCCATCTGCCCAGTCTTCCGAACGGCTGCTTCTGAATCCTTTTTGCTTTTGGCATGAATAACACCCGACTTAAAGATTATTAATTGTTGTCAAGTCCACCTTGGCCCCTTCTCTAAGCCCAAACCGCTTGGCGTTGCCGGAAGGCAGCTCCAAAACGTACCTTGCGTCGCTCTTTGGCCTGTAAGTGGGACAGCTGAATATCGATTTGCATGGTTTTGCATTCTGGGCAATGTCAACTACCTTCCCTGAGCCGTCAAGCCAGAGGATGTCTATCGGGAACTTCATGTTCAGCATCCAGATCCCGTGCCTTGCCTCCCTGTCCGGTGTAAAGAGCATCCCATCGGCTCACCATCTTTGGCCTGTGCATTAATCCGACCATGTTCTTGGTTGGAGAATCAGCCAGGCAGACTCGGAGTTTCTTACCTTTAGCAAGTATCTCAACTGTATCAAACTTTGTGTGATCGTAGATAAGTTTCGTTAAGCGCGCATATCATTCAGTATTAAAGCAAGTCAAAACGATATAAGTCTTCTCATCCCGCTTCAAAGCCTTTGATATTTACCTAAATTATATTATAATATAACTATTGTAAATAAAAAAGATAGATATTTATATCCTACTATAATTATATTATAGTATAACTGTGGTAATATGAAAATTCCGATAGCCTTAACTTGAAGAACCAAGAGTTCATAGATCTGGCTGAGCTTCAGGACTTGTTTATCAACACAATATTCGCTATAGACAACAGTTTTGTGCTCCATGGAGGAGAACGGGAATCTGGCAATGCTGTCCAGGAAACAGATTCTCATTTGACATAGATCTTTACGTTGCATCGGAAAGGAGCATCAAGATAATTAAGAACTCAATCGCAGCGAACCTCCAAAGGCTCGGAATCTACACCGATAAAATATCTGCGACAAACAGATCTCTGAGAATTTATATCTCCAATTCAAAGTCAAAACTGAGCGTAGACATCAAGTGTCCAGAAGACAAGGAAAATGGAAGCTTCAGGGAATTTGAGGACGAATAATGGGACAACACTGAAATTACGCACACTTACTGCTGAGCAGTACATACTTGAGAAGATTGATGCATACGAGAGTAGAAAATATGCAAGAGACATTTACGATATATATCAGTTGATTGCCTATTCGGGTAAGAAGGAACTCATTAGGAGGCCTCTGAAGAAGTTCATAGAACATCTCAAAGAACCTGTAAACGAAAAGGAGCTTCAGAGTATTGTCTATAACGGACCTGTTCCGTCCCTTAAGGATATGAAAGACACGATAATGGGGGATAGAGTGAGATACCTTCAGAATATCAAAGAGGAGTTTTCTAGCACTACCAAACCCGTATTCAACGTCAACGAACTCAAGATCATAAAGGGTCTTAGCGCGGGTTACCGCAGGCTCCTCATCCATAACCTCCTCAAACGGGGGCTTATAGCAAAGATAACCAGGGGCATATACACGTTCCATCAAGACATGGTCGTCCTATGCTTCGCTTTCTCTCCCTCATATTACGGGTTGGAGGACGCTCTTAGAATAAGGGGTCTCTCCATGCAAGGGACAAATCCGATAGTAATCACGCCAAAGAATGTCCGAATGGGTCTACGGACGTTTTTAGGTGCTAATTATCTGGTATACCGGATGAAGCCAGAACTATTCTTTGGGTATGGACTTGTAAAGCGAGATGGATTCTGGGTTCCTGTGTCTGATTTGGAAAAGACAATAATAGACATGCTCTACTTCGGAGGCGCCATAAGGGATGAGCTATGGCAGAACATACTTCCAGGTCTTGACTCAAGGAGGCTTAACTCCTATCTTGAAAAGTACAAGCCTGCTTTCCGCAGGAAGGTGCGAGATACGCTTAGAGACGCAAGAAAATTGCCAAAAGAACGACTTTATGCAAAATCTTACTATATGTCCAATCCAAGTCCTACTTCACCACCGCCTGACTCTGCTCGCGCATGAACTGCTGGAGGTACTCCCTGCTCCCGGTGCCCTTCCCGGTGAGCCCGCTGCCCTTCCAGCCCACGAAGGTGTGGAAGCCCACTATCGCACCCGTTGTGGCGCTTACGGCCCTATTAACGTAAACCGTGCCCGCTTCTATGGAGTTTAGGAACTGCTTGATCTCCGATGTCTTCTTGCTGTACAGTCCGGCCGTGAGCCCGTACTCGGAGTCGTTGGCCATCCTTATGGCATCCTCAAGCTTCTTGTAAGTGTCAACCAGCAATATTGGCAGGAAGAGCTCCTTCTTGAACAGCGGGTTGCCGTGCTCTGCCTCTGCGACCACCGGCTCCACGTAAAGGCCCTCCACGCCCGTCTCCACCAGATTGCCTCCTGTCATTATGTGCTCCTTCCTGAGCTGCGTAACCGTCTCCTTGTACCTCTCCAGCGCCTTCACGCTTATGAGCGGGCCGATGTAGTTGCCCTTGATTAAAGGATCCCCTATCTTCAATGACCTGGTCCTCTCCAGCAGCTTGCTCACGAACTCCTCCTTCACGGACTCGTGCACGTAGACGCGCGAGCAGGCGCTGCACTTCTGCCCGCTGAAGCCGAAGGCCGCGCTGCTTATGCCCGAGGCCGCATCGTCGAGGTTGGCGTTTTTAGTAACAATAGCGGCATTCTTCCCGCCCATCTCGACTATGAAGACCTTCTGCTGCCTGAGGGCGTAGGACTTGGCGATCATGGACAGGCCGGTCTCGCGGGAGCCGGTGAAGGCGATGCCAGCGACGTCCGGGCTGGTTAGTAAGGCGTCACCCACTTCTGAGCCTGGACCTGTTACGTAGTTAAACACCCCGTCCGGAAGCCCTGCCTCCTTGAAGATCTCGTAAAGCTTGAGGCCGGTAAGCATGGACACGTTGTCCGTGCAGGAGGGCTTGAACACCACTGTGTTGCCCGTGAGCATGGCCCCCACGCTCATGCCCGTTGAGATGGAGACTGGGAAGTTGAAGGGTGCGATCACCCCGAAGACCCCGTAGGGCTTGAATAGTATGGTGGCCTTCTCCTTCTGGCCAGGAGCCCCCTGGAAACCGGCTTTTACGGTTTCTTTAGTGCCGATAAGCTTTGACCTCCTGATGAAACCCTTGTTACGCTCCATCTCTATGCAGTAGTAGTTGATGAAGTCTATCGCCTCGTCCACCTCTCCGATAGACTCGTAGCGCGTCTTCCCATTCTCTATGCTGAGGATGGCGGCGAGCTCGAACTTCTTGGTGGAGATTATGGAGGCAGCGTTTCTGAGGATTTTGATCCTGTCTTTGTAGTTAGTGGTTGACCATGAGTGGAAGGCTGCCTTGGCGGCTGAGATGGCCTCTATGGCTGTGTTTCTATCACCTTTCTGGAATCTGCCGATCAAGGAGCCGTTAATAGGAGAATACTCGACTAATTCCTCTTTTGTGCGGACTTCTTTACCGTTTATGTAAATTGGGAAGGTCTTCCCGAGCGTTCCACTACGAATCTTGGCCACGCTATTATCGAAATGCCTATCGAATTCCGTCTCTTTCCCTTCCTCAAGGAACTTACGGTAGGTGAACTCGTTCTTGAACTTCATAATACCAGATAGAAACTATAGCAATAAAACCATATACTTTATTCTTTGCTGCCGAACTCCTTGAAGGCAGCCTCTAGCACTGAACGGACATTAGGGAACATCTTCAACTGTTGTATTGATTTCCTGTCAAACCATCCCATGTCTGTAGATTCATGGCTCATAGCAGCGTTCTTGCTCTCTGCTTCAGCTATGTAGACCATATCGAAATGCAGATGGGGCTCGTCCTTGTACTCTACGTTCTCGTTAAGTACTACGAATGGACTCTGGACCTCTATAGCGTTCCCGTCTCCCTTTACGACCTGTTTCTTTGTGTATAGTAGCTTCACTTTTAGACCGGTCTCTTCCATTGCCTCCCTCAACGCCGCTTCAGATGGCAGTTCTCCTAGTTCAATATGGCCTCCAGGTGGCATCCATACCTCAAGTTTCTTATGATTGAGCAATATTACATTCTTATGATCCTTGTCAAACACAATAGTCGTAGAAACCAGACACTTCTTCACCAAAACACCCGATGCGAATACCTAAACAAAAAGGTTATTAATCAGTTGCGACCAATATTGATATTGTGTGTATCACACCTTTTCCTTTGATAAAGATCCAACTGTACAGAATGTATAAATATTTGGAATGAGTTATTTAATCGAGGAAATGGTAGCTGAAGTCAGAACCAAAACGAGAGCGCCAGCGACTAGGACTCCTCTCGTCACTCCGGAAAGTGCCCCGATAGAAAAATTAGACCTACTTAGAGTCTTCGCCGAGTCAGCCCTAAGGAGGGATCCTGGAGCCTTAGCCATCTGGGATGGGCTGGTACTGAACAGGAACGACCTGCAGAAGGGGTTCTCAAATCAAGGAAGTGCTACTACGCAAGGGGAAGAAGAGGAAGACGAAGAGGGTGGTGTTAAAGGTAAGGCTGTTGAAAGCAGACGAAGATCGTTTATGAGTCTTAGAAGGAGGTAAGATAGCGTGAAGAGCGTAAGCCAGACGGGTTAAGGCTTGTTCAAATCTCGTATTCTACAAATTTCTATTTCTAGACAAAGCGAACATATAAGAATCATAAGAAATTAAGTAGGTAATGGGAAATTTAAATACGCTATGAAAAGGGTAACTCAAATGGCGAAAAAACCAAACGGCAAATCAAATATCATTTCTTATGTAGCATTGGCATTGATATTGGGGTACTTATACATAACAAAATCCACACAAATTGGTTCTTCCAATGGCGCCAACCTCAATCCAAGTACGACTATACTTAGCACAACGACCATAGCAACCCCTTACATTGATAATCTATACCAAAATTATACAATAACTGTTCCCGGTTATCAGAGCAATCTTGTATTCTACAACTATTCATATGATACTTACAATAACTATACTATAAGCGGAGATTACAACATAACGTTTAATGCGCCATATGACGGCTATTTGGTGTTATATATACAATCAACTACAGCGCCCATATTTACTTATGGATTTGAATCCAATTCTAATGCCTCACAATCCGTATATTGTTATGGCGGTTGTCCCACACACTATTTGACTTCTGGCGACGTAGAAAGAGGCATATCCGGTTTTGCCGATACACCTGCTTATAATTCGACATTCTATCATTACGTTCCAGTACTGCGAGGAATAAATACTTTCAAGTTCCAAAATAACAATAATTATCCGATTTTTATAACATTCTCATTAACTTATGTTGGAGATGAATATCCGAATCTGGCACCGCTTACAATAAATCACTCATAAACTGATGCAGATGGGAACCACCAAAAAAGCAAACAAAGTAAAAAAAGACATAACTACCAAAACCGTTGTTGCAGATGCAACAAAGGCAGATAATCCAACACGAATATCAATACCATTCTTTTTTATTGGTTTGATAATTGGTTATGTAGCAGCTGTAATATTTACTCATTCTGGAGCAAATAGCTTAATCGGATATGCTGTTTTTCTCCTTTCATATATTGCTGTTGGCTTACTTCTCCTGTCTTACGCTTTAGATGAGAAAAGTTCTAGGTTTAGAGGCTTTGCAATAGGTCTTCTAGGACTTGTTGTTGGACTAATTGCCGATAAGATTCTTAGACTCAAATCACAAATAACCGTCTTCACATTCTGTCTTGCATACGTAATTTCATTAGTAATTACAATAGTCATTGTTCTAATTATCGCTGGTCTTTAAATTTTCTAGTTGTCGCCCAATACGGTACGAATCTATTCCTCTCCTTTACTCTCCCGTACATTCGTTTTTCCCTAAGTCCTTAATAATCTTCTTATTGCCTCGTTGGTGGTAAGTCTCGTATATACCGGAGGCTGCCGCTCCAAAGACTAGCAAGTAGAAGCCACATATGGCCAGATTGACAAGAACCCCCACGGTCTTTCTCCCCAGAATCTCTTAGAATCGAACTTATCTAAATACCTTATCCTATTTCTTCTTAAGTTCAGAATTTACTCTTGTGTATAAAATATCTTGACTGTGAGAGCTTATCTTCTGGTCTTTCTCTGACAAAAATGCGTTAAGATTTGCTCGTGTTAATTTATTGAAGCCATTTTGCTTTGCCCATTCAACACACTCTTTAGTTAATGGGGGTATAGTTTCTTTTTCTTCTGAGTGTATTTTCTGTAATGCTCTACTTTCTATAAATTCTGTTACCCTATCCAATTTAACCCTTGTTTTACTTGTGAGAAGCGATCTAAATCTATCTATCTTCTTTTCAGCCAAAAAAGCGTCCATTATAGGGGTTGCATGCGTCGTTCTATACAAATTATTACTGACATGTTCTATAGAAATGTTCTCTTTTTTAGCATAATCTAAAATCTCGTTAGCTAATTCTTCTACTGGCGTATTTTCTATATGTTTTTCAAGGCTTTCTTTGGAATTTTCTTGATTCTCAACCAAACCCTCATCTGGTTCATACCAATCTGCATAAGCATGGAATAAATGTAAGGTATCATCAAAAAGAAATCCTAAATCTAGCTCCGCTATATCCTCACCATGTTCGCCTTCATCTTCAAAAGCTTCAGAGTAATAGATTTGTTTAGCACCTAATTTCTTAGCTATAACAAGAAATTCCTTGTAATCTTCCCCAGCCCAAGGAGCCACACTATGCCCAATGTCTTCTAAAGGGCCTTCAATCTGAAAGAAGACAAATTGGCCTTCGTATCCTTTAAGGATTTTTTCTTTAAGATCTTCCAATTCTCCCATAAGATCAGCTATCCGAGTAAAATACTATTATTTTTTAGTATAGATGTTTATTTGTGGACCTATATTAGTATATGGATTTTTACCTTTTACAATTTTGAACATTTTAGATATGTCATCTTGATTTTGTGCAATAAAACTGTTTATAGTAGTCTGATCGATATTTAACTCGTCTGAGAGTTCAGGTACTGTAAATCTATCTTTATTTCTAATCGCCTGGCGTAATTTTTCAGATATATTTACCTCTGTTATATTGATGCTAAGTCTGCTAACAACTTTATTAAAGACTCGATCTATCAAATTAAAGTCTAAATCGTCTAGTGCATCTGGAGTAACGTGATCTACAGGTTCGTCTTGGTACTTTTTCCTGTATGTACTAGAAAGGAACACCTCTTTTATTAAGAAACAATAAACAGCCTTTGCCGCGGGTTGTTCGATTTTCATTTTTTTGAGATATTCCTTTTGACTATTTATCCACCAATATCCATATGGGACATCTTGTTGCCTTTGGTTAAGCACGGGTTGCCTCTCTATCATATCGTATTTTGCACCTGTTGGGCTTAGTGGATCAGGATCGCGATTTGATATAAAAACTCGAATGTGCGATTTATTCGGTTTCTGTATTGCCGGGCTATCCTTTTCTACTAGTTTCCCAGTTCTTTTGCCACCTCCCTTCTTTCGTATTTTATGATTTGTTCCAAATCCGCCAGGTTCATCTGTGGGAGTAGGAACAACAGAATGAGTGGTGCTGTTTTTACTATAAACTTGGGTTAGAACCTCTTCTTCTAGCAAAGTTTGCAAGTCTTTAACAATTTGATCGATAAATTCTGATACTTTATCTAAGTTTTCGTCCTGTTCACGTTTCATTTCTTTGTCAGTTTGTTCAGTTAGTACTTCTTGCAGCTTACCTGTACACCAATTTAGAAACAACTCGCTAACGGGATTATTAACCAGCTCCACTCGGTCATTGCTTACACAGTTATATTCCTTAAGTTCGGGGCAATCTATCTCGGCATACATTATTCTAGAAACTCCCTTATCGAACAAAATTGAGGAAATATTATAGAATGCTATAGGTTTACCATTAGAAAATATTTCTAGAATATTTAGTGAACTACTTTCTCCTGTGAGAGGTTCGATAGAAAAACTGACTTTAAGTGTAGAAGTCTGGGTTTTATTGAAAGCAAATTTTCCTAGCTGATTTGGTAATATAAATTCTCGTGGACTTTTAGATGGATCAGGGTTCATCTTTATTGGAGTTAATTGGTGGTAGTAAAGGCTACCGTTTAGTAGAACATCAATTATTCTAGTACTCAATGCTGATCTTGCTTGCGGATTTTTAGTTACAGCCTCCAGGAGCCTATTCAAATCTCTTGGATTATTTATTTTCTCTTTTGGATTAATGCCTCTCCAACAAAACAGGTTTAACTTTCCAGACTTGATTGCTTCAAGAATCTTTTCTTGTTGGTCGAAATAAAGCCAATTATCCAAATAAAGAAATCGTATTAGCCACATAGGGTCGACTGAATAATTTTTATAATTTACTTCATCTCCGTCCTTTTTAAGTGTAAGCATTGTTAATTTTCCATCAAAGTAGTTAATTACTTGACACTCGTTAAATTGCGATAGTCCATAGTACTTTCCACCATTACCATGTCCACCGCTTACTTCTCGTTTTAATGTTTTTCCTTGTTTTGCTGCATCGGGACTGCCATAGTATGGAACGTGAGTTATAACATCGTCCCCATTTGATCCTCCGAAATCTAAGCATAATACTTCATTTTTACTGAAATTCAATATTATCGGGAGTCCTGAATAGTTTGCTTTCTCGGAGTCCTCATGTCTAACGTACGAATCATCAGAATTTTTAATCCATTCGGGTATTCCCTTCTTATGATCTCTAAAATGCTCTGCTTCTTTTAATATGTATTGTCGATGCACGTGCATCGCTAATTTTTCAACTATAGGAATCTTAGCCATTTTTCTCACCAGGAATTAGCTGTTTAAATTGGTTTAAAAGAATCTTCCATAATTTAACAATTATTTCCAAATTTTGGTCACGTTTTTAGTTTGTTTCACAGAACGGTAAAACTTCATCAACCCAAAGACTATATTTTGGAAGTGTCGTGATTTGAGCACCAGGAGAAAGCAATCTTGGGCTTATGCCTAAGAATTCAAAGAAATCTGATTCTACTGGTTCAATGCTTTGGGTCTTCTGGTAAAATTCAAAGACCTTTGTGTTGAGTATTCTATTTATCTCATGTTGTATATCTCTCCTTACCGCAACGGAGTTTTCTACAGAACTACTAATTTGAGTAACACCAGTAAGCAACTGATTTAAATTTTTCAAGCCTGCAGGTAAGACTACATAATTATAGACGTTACCTTTAATCTGATTTTCACTCCTTAATTTTGATAACATACGCTCTAGGTCTCTCATGTTTGGGTATTCAGGATAACCCCTCATACAGAAATCCGTAGGATATTTTTTCCAGGCGTGAACCGCGACGTCTTCTAAACTAATTTTTCTTCCTGGTTTATTCGCTTTGCTAACTTCGTAAAGCGAAATTAAAACCTTATCACTTTTTGTTAGTTGGTAATGAGTTATTAAATCACATTATTTTAGCGAGAATTCAGTCTTTGGAGCGTCAAACATCATTTTGACCCGTTTAACTTCTTTCTCTATGGTGGAGAATATTTTGTCAACTTCTTCCCTAGTATAGCTATAATTTCCTTTATTTGAACAATTTCCAAGAAGTCTTACGTCATTTAGTATCCTTACGGTTCTGGAAGTAGCGATACGTTTAAATCGGTTTTCACTTGTTTCTTCTTCGACTTTGACTTTTACCATTCATTCACTAATACCATATATATAACATAAGGATATTTATTCCTTTGCATATTTATATCATAAAGATAACATTAGTTGTTTATTGATTTTGGATTTTTTCCATTATCAATATGTATTCGTAAGCATATACTCTTTTTCTAGAAGGATTTCCTTTACCGGTAAACTTGCCGGTATTCGAGTCACGCCAAGGGGTTATCACCTTATTAGAGATTTTCCTTTTAATAAATTCAACCTTTTTGAATCCTATAAACTGCATTTGTTCTATGGCAACTTGTGCGTTTTGGATCTTAATATTTCTTAACTCTGTATTGCCTATAATTATACATGCTTTTCCACCAACTTTTAGTATTCGATACATCTCGGTAAATGCCTTTTTCATGTCTAAAAAGTAGTTAGCCACATCAGATGCGATTGGTTTGTCCACTTTTATTAAATCCCCTATAATCTTCTCAGCGATTTGACTATTATAACTACCTTCTTTTGCTTTTCTAGAGGTTGTACCTATGAAACTTTTACGGAAATTTAGAAAATCATTACTAAATTTGTGCCATTTTTTAAAGTTTTTAGGATCGTCCCCAAACCATAAAAGAGAAAGCTGGTGTAAATCAGCATACTCATAAGACGTAACATATGGCGGTGAAGTAACAATTAAATCTATAGAGTCGGGTATAACTGGAAGCTTTTTAGTTGAATCTCTGCGATACATCTTTGATGGTAAATATAAATTATCAGACTCTTTGAGTTTTGCATAAAACTTTTCGTTCTTTTTAATCATGGAGTCAAGGTGATGTAAAAAGGTCTCTTTTGGTTCTGGAAATACTTTGTCTTTGTCTATAGTAGGTTTTATGCTCTTCATTAACCATCTGGAGCAGTTTTTAAGATTATGGGAAAATGCGCAAAGGAAAAAACGTCTTACGTTCGGGTTTTTGATTTTCCTAATTACAAAATATATCTTATCGAGTTCCTTTACGATGTCGCTATCAAACCAGTATTCAATTCGTTGGTGATGAATATGGGATATAGGACTAGCAAGTTCATACGCTTGTAAGAATTTAGTCCTCTGTTTTTGAAGGGTTTTAGGATTAATCGGTGTGGTCTTTGTTTGTGTAATAAGCTTTGCAATAGGATTAATATCGAAGCCTATGCTTTTGTATCCCAATACCTTAGCTTCTACAAGTGTTGTGCCGCAGCCTCCAAATGGATCACATATTATTTGACTCTTATCCGGAGCGTAAGTATCTATTAATTTATGAACAATTTGAGGGATAAACTTTGCAGGATATCTATGATAGCTATGAGTTAAGTAACTAGTGTCGCTTCTCTCAATATTATTAAAAGACCACTTTTTATCCGGTTTTAAATCCTGTATCTTTGATAACGTCGTATTGTGCTGACTTAACTCATTAACTTGGAATGGATTATCCTCGATTTTTTGTGAAATCCTGTTATCTGTTGCCATGTCGCCCATCTTAGTTATTCAATACTTCTCTACTTATTCTTATTCTTCAAACCTGATTTTACTAACTTTACTACGGCTTCATTGTTATTCTTAAGGCCTTGATCTATTTTGTACTTTAGCACTTCCTTCCAGGTTTCTTCGTCGACATCTAATATAAGTTTCTTGGCCATTTAATCCCTTAAATTTCATTAATGGTTATTAATAGAAAGGTATTTATACCTTACTGTGTTAATAATTATTAATAAGTGTTAATAGAGTGATAGTATGGATAAAAGACAACGTAGGGGGCTTGCGCTGGCAAGGCAAAAGGCCGTAAAGGAAACAGAAGACGGCTGGATTGTTAGATCCCAGTCAGGATACGGATTTCATAGGGTCTCAGAGGACTTTACCTGTGACTGCCCTGATTCGGAAATGCATAACGCCACTTGCAAGCATGCATATGCTGTAAGGTACTATCTTGACATAGAAAAGCTAAAACCTGCCGGCACAGAGATAGAAAAGATACGCCTCACATACAAACAGGCATGGAGCACCTATAATCAGGCGCAGACCAAAGAAGGCAAGCTATTCGAGGAATTGCTTGCCGATTTGGTCAAGAGAGGTGGAAGACCCAAAACCGCCTAAAATACACGGAAGGCCACGAATAGGCTTCAATACGGGGCTTTTTGTTGCGATAAAGAAGGTATACACGCAGATGTCGAGCAGGAGGGTAAACTCCCTGTTCGGCGTTTCCAAGGAGAAAGGGTACATAGACACGATACCCAACTTCAATCTTCCGTCTACACTTCTTAACAGGGAGGACTTAACACCCATACTGCACAATCTGATTACGATAACCGCATCGCCATTAAAGGCAATAGAGATAGATTTCGCTGTAGATTCGACAGGATTTAGGACTACGCAATTCAACGAGTACTGCAAGGAAAAGCACAACACAAAGAAGAAACACAAGTGGTTAAAGGCTCACGTCTGCATAGGTGTAAGAACCAACATAATAACGTCTGCAAGGATCACTGATGAGGATGGTGCAGATTCCCCGCAGTTCATACCACTTATACAGGAAACATCCGACAATGGGTTTAGTGTTAAGGAAGCCTATGGAGATAAGGCGTATTTGAGCAGGAAAAATATCGCCTTTGTAGATGATTTAGGGGGCACTGCATACATACCGTTTAAGGAGAATTCCACAAGCAAACCGCAGGGCGGCAACCATATCTGGCGCAAGATGTTCCATTATTTTGCCTATAACAAGGAGGAGTTCATGAATCACTATCACATGAGAAGCAATGTTGAGAGTACATTCGCATCTATGAAGAAGAAACTCGGAGATGTCCTCAAATCAAGGAACAAAACATCACAAATTAATGAATTATTGTGCAAGATAATAGCATACAACATAACCGTATTAATTCAGGAGATGTATGAGTTGGGGATAGAACCCAACTTTAATAAGGTGGTTTTATAAGTCTGCAATTTTATTCATCGCTTTGCAATTTTAATAGGTCGAAAATTGGATTAAAAATGCAAAGCCCCACAGTAAATTTTAAGGGTGTAAAACACGCACACAAAACCTTTAAGAGCTTCACATCGCCTATATTCTTATTCATTGGTGTCTACGTGTTCGACCTTAATAAGAACGAAGAGGAGGTTCTCAAGTACTGGAGCGAGAACAGCATCCTCGAGAAGACACGCGCCAAGAACAAGGGCAAGAAGCCCTTCTACTTCCTAGATGGCCCACCTTACGCCTCAGGAGAGCTTCATCCTGGCCAAATCTGGGTAAAGGACGTTAAGGACATACTCCTCAGGTACCGCCGCATGAACGGTTGGGATGTCCACGACCGCGCCGGCTACGACGTCCATGGCCTTCCTATTGAAAATAAGGTGGAGAGGGAGCTCAAGATAACCTCCAAGAGGGATATCGAGACCGGAATCGGGGTCGAGAGCTTCATCAAGCGCTGCAAGGAGTTCGTCGACGCCCTCATCCCCAATATGAAAAGGGACTATCTGCGCTTCGGCATGTCCCTTGACTTTGACAATGCGTACTTTGCATACAAAAGGGAGTTCATAGAGGCAGGATGGTCGATACTGAAGAAAGAGTACGAGAAAGGACTTCTTTACTCGGATCTCAAGTCCATGCTCTACTGCACGCACTGCGAGACAGTCCTTGCGCAGGGAACCCTCGAGGTCTCCTACTCGGATGAGAAGGATCCTGCCATATTTGTCGCATTCAAGGTGGATACGAAGGCGTCAAGGCCAAAGATAAAGATAGATGATAACACCTACCTGCTCATCTGGACCACCACACCATGGACCATACCTGCCAACATAGCCGTGGCAGTAAACCCCAAAGGACGTTATGTGAAGGCAACAGTTGGCAGCAAGTCACTCATAATTGCCCAAAGCCGTCTTGATGCGGTTGTTGATGTCCTTGGAGAGAGCGCTGTCGTTGAAAGTGAGTTCTACGGTAGCGAACTTGAAGGGATAAAGTATCTGAGCCCTCTTGAGGACCAGATACCAAAGCAGAAGGAGTTCAGGAAGTTTCACAAGGTCATCTTTGAAGAGGGCCTGGTCTCATCAACTGAAGGAAGCGGCCTTGTCCACATAGCGCCTGGTCACGGAGCAGAGGACTATGCGGCGGGCAAGAAGAACAAACTACCAATCTTCGTGCCTCTAGACTCACATGCACACTATACTTCTGATGCAGGAACCTTGGAAGGCATCGCTGTTCCTGGTGAGGCAAATGAGAAGGTATTGTCATACTTAAAGACTACGGGAGCCCTTCTTGATGTGGGCAATGTAGTTCACAGTTATCCTCATTGTTGGAGATGCAATACCAAATTAATCATGATTGGCACACGTCAGTGGTTCCTGAACGTCCAGAAGGTCAAAAAGAAGATAATTAAGGAGAACCGAAAGGTTTCTTGGCACCCTGCCGAAGCGCAATCTTGGATGGAAGATGTGCTCCAGAACTCGCCTGACTGGTGTTTCTCTCGTCAAAGATATTGGGGAACTCCTATTCCGATCTGGGAGTGCGAGAAGTGCAAGCACATCGAGGTTATCGGATCTGTTCATGAGTTATCTGAGAAGGCCCACAATAAGGAGGCAGTGGCAAAACTTCATGACCTTCACAGGCCTCACGTAGATGCAATCTTACTCGATTGTCCTAAGTGTAACAGCATCATGCGCCGCATCAGCGATGTGGCCGACGTGTGGTTCGATGCGAGCATCGCCTTCGTGGCAAGCCTGAGCAAGGAGGAGTTTGACAGGCTGTTCCCTGCTGCCTTCATCTTAGAGGGTAAGGATCAACTAAGGGGGTGGTTTTCTGTATTACTGAAGAGCAGCGTCATGGTCTATGGGAAGACCCCCTTCAAGAATGTGGTAATAGACGGGATGCTACTT
The DNA here is from genome assembly GCA_963787445.1 of uncultured archaeon. Classification (GTDB taxonomy): domain Archaea; phylum Micrarchaeota; class Micrarchaeia; order Micrarchaeales; family CABMGC01; genus JAJZOD01. The sequence goes on along the minus strand of CAWBCT010000018.1, from coordinate 6,421 downwards.
GCTGAAGATGGAAGGGAGATGCACAAGAGTTGGGGCAATTACATCTCATTGAAGGAACTTTTGACGTTTACCAGCGCGGATGCGTATCGATTATGGGTTTCCAGCCATACGCAGTGGCTTGATTTGCAGTTCAAGAAGGATGAGATAAAGGAGGCGAGCAAGAAGATTAACATTTTGTATAACGTTTTCCAGTTGTTTGAGGATTACGCCTCTGCGATAGACTACAAGGCAGACAAGATCAAGAAGCCAAGAATTAATGATAAGAGTAATTTGGAGGATGTTTGGATTGTGTCGAGGCTAAACTCTACTCTGAAGACGGCGAGTGAGTCTCTTGAGAAGTACGAGGTCCAGGTAGCGAATAATGCTCTAGGCGAGTTCTGCCTTAATGATTTGAGCAGATTCTACCTCAAGATAGCCAAGAAGAGGATAATCGATGGGAGCAGGTCAGAGGCAAAGAAGACCCTGGACCTAATTAACTACCTACTTTATACACTGATCACGGCCTATTCGCCGTTCATCCCGTTCACTTCAGAGTATCTTTATCTGAAATATTACAAGAAAGAGGGCTCAGCAGAGAGCATCTTCCTGAATGACTGGCCTAAGGTGAACAAGAAGCTGATTAATACCGAAGTTGAGGTCGGATTTGACCTTGCGATGGACTCGGTCACTGCCATATTGAGCAGCAGGGAGAAGGCGAACATCAAGTTGAGGCAACCCTTATCGAAGGCAACCCTTGAAGTCCACAAGGCGGAATCTGAGCAGTCTCTGCAACGGTTCGCAAGGCTTGTGGAAGACTATACTAATTTGAAGCACCTCGAAGTCAAGCGCACCGAGGACTTCGAGGTGGAGATTCGCCCGATGTTCGCGAAGCTTGGCCCCTCCTTCAAGGAGAAGGCTTCGGCTGTGGCCGAGGCGCTCAAGACCGCCGATGCCAAGGCACTCGAGGCTGGCATATCTTCCAAGGGGGTGTTTATGCTGCATACTTCCAAGGGGCCCGTTGAGGTGACCAAGGAGCACTTTACCCTGCTCGAGAAGGCCTCCAAGCCCAACGCCGTGCCCTTCCGTGCCGGCATAGCCTACATCGACCCGCAGATCGACAGGGAGCTCCAGGCCGAGGCGCTCATCAGGGAGTTCGAGAGGCACGTCCAGATGATCAGGAAGGAGATGGAGCTGCGCAAGCCCGATAAGGTAAGGGTGCAGTACACCGGCTCGCCGCTATTGGTGAAACTGATTAAAGAGAATATTAAGAAGATCAGGAAGGACGTGAACGCGACCTCCATCGTTGAAGCCTCTTCCCCCCATGCGAAGCCGTTCGAGATCGAGGAAGAGACCGCGAATATCGCTGTGGAGAAGGTCTAGTTTTTATCAGATGATGCTTGCCGCAAGAAGTATCGCACATCCTACTCCAATTACAAGCCCAATCGTCTGGTGCCTGTTGATCTTCTCCCTGTTTATGATGACTCCAAGCAGCACGGTGAGTATTATGTAGCTCTCCGAGAGGGGCACCACGATGACTATGGGTGCCAGAACCATCGCGCCCGCGAAGGAGACCCAGGCGATCTTGTCCAGTATCGACATCCTGAAGATCACCTTCTTGTTGTGCTTGAAGTGGAAGAGTACCATCCCGTGCCTCTTCTTGTATAGGATGTAGGCGACGGTGATGACCGCCAGAAATAGATCGGCAAACCAGTTGGTCAGGAGCGCGCTTGTGGCTCTGGAGCCCACGCCGAACCCGAAGTTCACCATTCCCATGAAGATGGTGCCTATCACCGCGAGAATCACGCCCCTTTCCACCAGGTGCTTTGCCTTTATGTTGAATTTTCTCAGCGAGACCAGCACCAGCCCTACCACTATGCCTATTATCAGGCCAAGCTGGAGCAAGGTCACCGTCTCGTTCAGGATGAGGAATGCAAGCAGTCCTGCAACGGGGATCTCCAGCGCGTAGATCGGCTCTATTATGGCTATCTTGCCCTGCCTGAGCGACTCGAAGTCAAAAAGCGCGGCCGCTAGAAGAAGCACCGAGACCACCAGCAAAAGCAGCAGATCGGGGAGGTTTGCGAAAAGAGCCGGCACGCTGCTCCAGATGAACGGCGTGACGATGATTACGCCTATGATTGAGATGAAGAAGAGAGTCTCCCAGTCGCCGATCTTTATGGTTGATTTCTGTATGAAGAAGTCGCCGAATCCCCAGGAGACCATCGCGATGAACGCGAGTATTATGCCTATGGTGATGTCTGAGATTGCCATCGTTTAGTATGGCTTGGGCGTCTTCTTAATCCTTTTCCTGCCCGGGCTTCTTGGCAATTCCTCTGCTCTCCATCCTGCCCATCACCTTGGACCAGAAGCCCGACATCTTCCTAGCCACCGGGGTGTTCATCCGGTTGGAGAGCGGCTCCTTGAGCTGGCCGATCTCGTTGATCTGTTTGATGTCATCCGGCTTGAGCTTCCAGCCCACGGCTCCAAGATTTTCCTCCAGGTGGTGCAGGCTCGAGGCCTTGGGGATCACCGAGACGTCCCCCTTCTCCATCAGCCAGTTCAGCGCCACCTGGCTCGCCGTCTTCCCGTGCCTCTTCCCTATCTCGTCCAGCAGCGCGTGCGCGCCCCCGTACCGCTCGTCGTACAGCGCGCCGTGCCCGAACGGGCTGTAGGCTATCACCGCCACCTTATTCCTCTTCGCAAACTCCATAAATGCGTCCCCCACCTCCCGCACGATCACGCTGTACTCTATCTGGTTGGAGACGATCTCGTGCCTGTGCATCGCCGCCCTGGCCTCCTCGAACTCCGCCACGGAGAAGTTGCTCACTCCGATGTGCCTTATCTTCCCCTCGTCCACGAGCCTCTCCATAGCTCGCATCGTCTCCTTTATGGGGACGTTGTGGTTTGGCCAGTGGAGCTGGTACAGGTCTATGTGCTTCGTGCCGAGCCGCTTCAGGCTCTCGTCGCAGGCGGCAAGCACGTCCTTCTCCTTGAAATGGCCGGGGGAGACCTTCGTGGCCAGGAAGACCCCGCTCCCCTTTATCGCCTCGCCCACGATGACCTCATTGCCGTAGAGCTCAGCCGTGTCCACGAAATGTATTCCCAGCTCTATTCCCCGCTTGAGCACCTGGACCGAGCCCGCGTAGTCCGCGCCGAGCTTCCACGTTCCCATTCCCAATACTGGCAGTTTCACGCCTGACTTGCCTAGCTCTATGGATTCCATGATTAGGAATGGGCTTAAAGGAATAAAAATTGACTGGGCGCTTAGGCTAGGAATTCCCTCTCCGTGATTACCCTGACCGATTTCTCCTTTTTATAATGGAGATAGTTATGCAGTTTTTCTGAGTTCACAATTACAATAATAGCCCGATAATCCTGTGCTTTCCTTCGTGCAAGTTCATCTGCGAATTGGCTTTTCGCATTTTTACCAGTTTCGTATTCAAAAGCCACCTTGCCCTCTTTTGTATATCCAATTACATCGGGCCCACCGGCCTTGTTGTGAATTCTGTTGCTGATGCCAACCTTTGTGAGCTTCCTGCTTATTATTTCAACCATCACATCGTGCTCTGGCGTATACGTTGGATTACTGACATACCATTTTCCGTCGAACTCACCGCATCCTTCTAAAACATAGTTCCTGAGCTTCGCCTCTATAGTAAGCCTCTCGATAGTGGCCTCCGCTTCTCTGAAGTTGAAACCTTGGGAGTAAAGCTTGCGACACAGCTCTCCTTTGCTGATTGGTATTTTTGTAAATTCAGCTATACTATAACCAAGATTCCCTTTTTGGTATCTAACTGGGGCAAAATTTGCAATGACCGGTTCGAGCATGCCATGGGAAAGAACCAAGGCATGGTCATTCGACAGGCTTCTCAACGCCTTTTTGACCTCTATGAAACGCTTGCCTTCATTGCCGCCTGATATGAAGTTAGCTACGTAGTTCAGTTCTTCAGGTTCGCGCTGATAGAAGGAAATGAATAGTGCCGCATTTATCCTCACCTCACGATCCAAGCTCTTCGCGCTCTGAGCCACCGCTATTATACCAATTCCATACTTACGGCCTTCAGAAATTAATCTTTTGAGTATCTCACACTCCCCCAACTTACCTGCCTCCTCAACAACTATGTAAGTTGTTTTACCTTTCGGTCTGCGCGTTGAAAGCATTGTTGAATAGACCTTTCGTAGAAAACCCTCTATGAATACGGCTTGCGACTCGGAAGTATGTAATTCTGACAATGCCAATACATTATTCGAATTCAGAATCTCCTCGATTTTCAAACAGTAACTTATAGTATTGCCATGAAGCATCGCTAGTCGTTGGCTAATTGTATTTATTGCACTAGCCTCTCTCTTATCCGCCTTAGCCAAGAAGCCATCCATCACTTTTCTGAGACTATACTTAGTTGGCTCTGACGCCTTTTCATTATGTTCGTACATGTACCTAAGACACTTATACAACACAGAGCTCTGATAATGGCCTAGTCTCATGTGTTTTGTGAACATCATTGTGAGTTCAGTACTTTTTTCTACAAATGACATTCCATCTGTTTCAAAAATGTTTATGCCTCCATTGGCGCAATTGTATACATTTGCCTTAATCATATCCGCCATGCCAACGTACTCGTTGTGAGGATCTAGGACGATGAAGTTGCATTTTTCATCAAGCAAGCTAAGTATCAAAGCCTTGCAAGCGTTGCTCTTGCCGGAACCACTCTCGCCTATTATCACGGCGTGAGGATTCATGCCTCCTGAGATTGGCATTTTTCGTTTTATCAGCTGATTTTTCCAGCGCCAAGCATGATCTCCGTCTGGCATTCTTGTCATCTTCAATCTGCTGACGATTTTTATGTCACCTTTTTCAAATATATTTTTTTCATGGTTTACACTAATGGTCATATTGTCACCTAATTTTTCACCCTTTATTTACTTCAGGAGTCGCTTTACCAACGCCAGCTCCTTTATCTGGCTCTCAGTGGTCTCGTGCGGCGTCTCCATAATCAGAGGGATGCTATCGATTCCCTTGTAGGAGAGGAAGCTTGCTATGCGCTTGGCCCCTATCTCTCCTTCTCCAATCCGCTCGTGCCTGTCCTTGCCTAAGCCAATGCCGAATTTTGAGTCATTCAGGTGTATCAGCTTCACGTTCTTGAATCCTAACGTCTTGTCTATCTTTTTGAGGACCTCGTGGTCGCCTATGTCGTACCCGGCTCCCCAAAGATGGCAGGTGTCAAGGCAGATTCCCGCATTCCTCTTGCTCAACTGCTTGTATATCTCGCCAAGGTCTTCCATATTTGTGCCGACAGTGTTGGTCTGGCCTGCCTGATCCTCGAGCAGCATGCAAACATCGTCCACCTCATTAAGCGCAGAGTTTACGGCTGCGACTACGTTTTTCATTCCGATCTCTTTGCCTTCCCCCAGATGGCTGCCCAGGTGCATCACCACGTTTCCTATCCCAAGCGCGCTGCAGCTCTTCGCTATCTCCTTGAGCGTGCTTACCGACTTCTTGTAGGTGTCGGCTTTTGGCGAAGAAAGGTTTGGGAGATACGGCATGTGGACAACGACCGGCTTTATGTCGCTCGACTTATCCTTTTCTATGAAGCGTGCCTTCTCCTCCTTGCTTATCGGGCTGACATCCCACATCTGAGGGCTGCTCAGGAAGATCTGCATCGCGTTGCAGCCGATCTCCCTGGCGTTGTCGAATGCGTTGCTGACCCCGCCCGCAGCCGACACGTGGAATCCTATCCTGTTCATTGCCTGCACATCCTGAATGCTGTCTTGATCGCTTCAAACTCCTTCTCCGAAAGCGCCTCGTTCTTCATGAAGGCCTTGTCATTTACTATGAACTCAAGGGCCTCAACCCTTTCCACGTTGTGCTTCGCCGTCTTCGCCACTATCTCGGCCAGATCGCTTAGCTCCATGGTCCCGCCGAAGTCCGACATCCACTCATCAAACGAGCGCGCGAACCTCATGAGCAGGTGGATCTCCGTCAGGGAGAGCAGGAACTTCCTGAGCTCCTGCACGCGCTCCATCATCGCCGGGTCGCTTATCCTTCCGTGCTCGGCGTCGCTTATGTACTTGCCGTACTGCTCGCGTATCTTCGGCTCCTGCTCGAGCAGGTTGCTTATTATGAAGAGGTCCTTGTCTATGTCGTTCGCTTTCCCCTCTATCTTCACTATCTCGCCGTTGACCTCCATCCTGTTCGCTGCTATCTCCCTATGCAAGGCGTCAATAGCCTCCAGGATGAGCTCGTTCTTGCACTTCACCAGCAGCTCCTGGCACTGAATCCACGTGGGCATCTCGCTCGGCGTGCCGCTAGCTTTTGACATAGGAATATAGAGTGGTTGCACAATTATAAAACGTTGCGTGATGCCTTGCCGAAGTACCTTGAGCTCAACCTGAAGACCCCGGAGAGCGTCTACCGGCCCGACGACGACTCCTATCTTGCCGCTGA
>CAWBCT010000017.1:0-5524 GCA_963787445.1 uncultured archaeon | reverse complement strand
GCGGCATGAGCCTTGAGCAGCTCAAGTACTTCAGGGGTCTCATACGCGGCGGGGAGTACGAGGAGGCAATAAAGTTCCTCAGGGTGGTCGACAAGAATGCTCCGGGAAGGGATGAATTGGTCCGGAAGGTGAAGTTGATAATACAGTTTGAGTCCCTGATACGGGCAAAGAAGATATCGTGGAAAGAGCTGGACAACGCCGCACGCAGCAGAAACTATAGGATATCGCGAACTACGTGTCGGGCGACTACTTCACAATCTCGGTCAAGGAGCTTGGGGCTATTCTAAAGGAATTAAAATAAAGTGCGGGTCTGGGGTTGTCGTCCTGCCGGCGAAAAAATAGTGTCTTTAACGACATTGTAAATATCACGTCAGGTTTACCTGCACAAAATGCATATATATGTGGCAGGGCAGAATAATTACAGGTAAGGTGAGGTGATCCCGGTCCAGCACGATTCCTCTGTTCCAGATGCGAACAGAGGATATTTGGTAATAAGCAGCGGGGGACGCTGCAGCTAGTCCTACGCAGGGCGCTGAACCAGAATCAACTTCTTATTCTATCCAACACCAGGTCCAATTGCAACATAACGTACCTGCTGCAGTCTCTTTCAGAGACCAACAATACTCCCGTTTCTACTCTTAGACTCAATGCACAGATACTCAGGTCGCTCGGATTGGTAACCTATGGTCGCGATCCGGTGAAAATTACCCCTACGGGACGGCTTATCCTTATGATCTTAATGGTGAATAAAATGGCCAATAGAACCACAACCGAGAAAGGGACCAAGGAGCGGGAGCAAGCGCTCAGGGCTTCAGTGAGAGAGTGCACGGCCTGCGACATACCCCGAATTATAGCGGTGTACCGCTCTGCCTTTGCCGAGCCGCCCTGGAATGAGTACAAGAAGTGCTCAAGCTGCGGCAGCCCGTACGGGCTGGACGAGTCACGGTGCAGTACTCCAAACTGCAAAAAGTGCGGCTCCAATCTAAAGCTTGTTGATTTCTGGAGCGAGTCCGACATACTAAAGGACCTAGGCTACGCCGTCTCCCAGCCGAATCCAATAGCACTGGTATCAGCAGGTTCGTCGGGCGTTGCCGGGTTCACCTGGGGGTACACACTTCCAACGGACAAGTTCGCATTCCTCGTGCCCTACCTGGGCACAAAGAAGGCCAGCTACATGGACGAGATAGCCGTGGAGGCGCGGATGAGAATGGGGGGCATCGGCAGGGCGCTGTGCGAAGGCTATGTGGAAAGGGCCGGCGCACAGGGGAATGAGCTGGTTGTCTTGAGGACCGACCGGAGGAACGGGGCCTCGATGGGCCTGTTCACCGGCTTTGGATTCAGGATTCTTGAAGCCACAGATCAGAAGACTTCCATGGGCATCGGGACAGCAAAGGGCAAACCTGTTCAGGATCCTGAATATCCAGAAAGGATCTACCTGGGGATCTGCCTGCGGTGAGGCTAGAGCATGGAAACAGTACGATTGGCGCGCAGGTTGCTGAACATCCCTTCCTATTCCGGAGACGAGCAGGATGTGGGCCAGTTCTTGTTCAAACGTCTGAGCAAGAACTTTGTTGTCCGGAAGCAAAAGATTGGCAACTCGTTCAACCTGTTGGCTTCGAAAGGCAGACCCGATGTGCTTCTTACTACGCACATGGATACGGTTCCCGGAGCTCTTACAGTGAAGGAGAACAGCAAATACCTGTTTGGAAGGGGCGCGTGCGACGCAAAGGGGAGTATTGCCTCGATGGTCTGCGCCTGCGAGGATGCGGCCAGGGAAGGGCTCGACAACTTCGGCATACTGCTGGATGTTGATGAGGAGGGCAGATTCAGCGGCGTCCGCAAAGCCCTACGACTGGCAACTCCCAGGCTGGTGATAGTCGGCGAACCGACGGGGCTGCAGTTCTTCACCGCCCAGAGGGGTTTGGTGGGGATGCATCTCCGGGCCCGGGGCAGGGCAGCGCCGGGCGCCACGCCTGAGGCGGGGGTTTCGGCCATAAACTCCCTTGTGGAGGACATTGCTAGGTTAAACGCCATGACGTTCCCGCGAAGCCCGGTTTTGGGCAGGACAACGCTCAACGTTGGCAGGATCTCCGGAGGCGTTGCACCCAACGTCGTTCCGGACTATGCGGAGGCGTTGGTTGAACTGAGGACGGCCCAGGAGAACAAAAAGGTGATTAGCAGGGTAAGAGATGCGATTCGGGGTTGCAAACTAACCATCGAGTACTCTTTCGAGCCTACGGCACCCGCATCGGCAGTGGCCGGGGTAGAAGTGGCGCCTTACTTCGCAGAGCTGTTCTTCTGGGCGAGGAAGGCCCCCTGCGCCATCTTCGGGCCGGGAGAGTATAGGTTTGCCCACACAAAAGGCGAGAAGGTGAGGAAGAGGGACTTGGAAAAGGCCCGGGAGACCTATCTTGAGATTATTAGAACGGGGTCAATAAAAGAAAGGTTTGGGGTTGCCGGGATTTGAACGCCAGACGTCGCTGAACCCGACCCTAGCTGGGGTCGGGCTTGCTGGATTTGGATGGCTTGAGCTTGCATCCTAGCGACCCCCTCCAAACGAGCACCGAGGCGTGAGCCGAGGTTCGCATTTAGCGTGTTATCACTAACGCTTAAAGGCTTGAGTAGCGATTTTTGACGTTGCATGTTTGAACCTATTGTATTTTAGTGACGGTATATAAAAGTGGATATGGTTCACTTTTCAGTTTACATCTCTAGTTGAGACATATAATTTTCTAGGGGAATAAATTTGTCTGCTTTCCTACGCAGTTCTACGCTTGTTCGGTTTGTAAAATTAGCTATTTCCACTCGCTTTCCAAATTCATTCTTTACAGTGGTGACTACACCAAGATGATCTTTGTCTCCACCGATGAGGACGGCGGTATCGTATATGTTTTTTGCGGCATGTGATATCATATCTATAGCTATTGCTACATCAACACCTTTTTCTTCAGGTTTGAATATCTGGAAGGGTTTTGAGCACGCCTTACAAGTGATGTCTTCGAATCTGGCCTTACAGCTAGGACATTTAATCTTTAGAGGGGTGGTGGGTACTTTCAATGGGAACTTCCTAACCTCAAATCCGCCAAGTTCCTCAAGAGAGGTAAAAAAGCCAATTTGATTCGCAGGAAAAGAAGGGTGATAAGACCCATAATGATTTACTCTAAGATAGTCTCTTTTATCTACTACCAAATCACGTAATTTCTCGTAATTGATTTTCTTGGGTGCTGTCTTTTTGTTAAAATAATAATCCCCAATTCCGTGAAAAAGATTAGACCCATCTATATAGACCATTACCTTTCCCATGTTTTGAGGAGAAGACATAACAATACCCATATAATGTGTAAAATACAGACGGAATTCCGTTAGGAACCTAGGGAGAGACCTCCTCCGCCTGTAGAATCATTATATGATAATAGAGTAAATATTAACATCTATATAGCTTACCTAAGTCGGTATAAGCTATTTAAACATCCAGAGAAAGGTTAATATAACTTGGATGTTAGATAACCCTAAGGAAATCGACGGCATGTAGTAGCAGAACCCTCACAGCTCATGACCTGTTCATAGGGCGGAGGAATCCATCAAGTTCGGCGTCGTGCAAGGACGCCGAGTATCCTCTCTTTCTTATTCTCCACTAATCATGCTTTGTCGTCCTTAAGATTATCCTCTTCAGTATCATCTGTGCTCTGAGTTGCTTGTTTGCCCCAGCTCTTAAGAAGCTCTCTGGAGAGAGCTTCGAATATGACCTTATCTATGGAACTCTGTAAGTTGAAGTCGTGACGCCTTCCTTCCACAAGCATTATCACCGTGTTGTCCTGTCTTTGCAGGTCGGGTGTTGATGAACCTACCTGGGACTTAACAGCACGGGGGGCGTAGCGACGAGAAGATCGAGCCATGGATTGCGTCTTGGGCTCCGTCTCCGACATCGTCTTCTCAGATGACTTTGTCAAGTCTGCTGATAGAGCTAGACCGGCAAACTTCCACAAGTTTATCAGAAAATTTGTGGCTATCACAGCCCGTCCGTGCGGGTATTGGTGCTTGTTTATGAAGTAGTTTATCAGCTGTTCCTTAGTGGACGAATCGGGGGGTGTCATGCTAACGAGGTCTGCGTACGCCTCAGTCGCTACTTTCTGCAGTCTAAGTTGAAACTCGTCGCCTACTACTCTCAAGCCCTTTAACTTATCTGTCACATCTCCTTTATCGTCTATAAGGTCAAGCCACCTAAGAGCTGAGAGCACCTTGTGCTCATACCCCCTACCTATGTCGTATATCTTAAGCGTGGCTTTATCTACATGCGTCAACGTGACTTTGCGGTTCTGCTCAAGCAGTTGACCTACTGTTAGAAAAGCACACCATGCCGGTACATCTGTTCTTGTTCTTCCCATTTATTATCACCATTATCCGTCAAGATTATAATATAAAGGAATAAGTATATATGTCTTTCCTTTTGTTCCTTTATTTCCTCTATATGTGTAATCCATACGTAATTCTACGTTTAAATACGTTTGATACCTACGGAGATAATTCTGGAAATTTTCGTAAAGAGCTTTGACTCTCTATCTTTAGTCATATCAAACTCATGTCTTTTGCCTTCCCATTCCAACACTAATATTCTGGGTTTTGTATTTATGTTTTTCATTTTATCAACCTCTTTTTTAGAGCATCAATATCACCTGTGTTTATGTTGTCTATGGCTTCGTAAAGCTCGTGCTTGTCTGTGTGAATATAACGTAAGGTTGTGTTAGGGTCGCTGTGCCTTGCGAATTTGCTCGCTAGAACTACATTACCATTAGTGCTTCTAGCAAAGCGTGTAATCGCAAAGTGCCTTAAGCTGTGGGTTGTAAGCAAATGCAAGTGCCTAGTCTTCCTGTTGCGGTTGGATTCGCTACTAACATCATAGATTTCGTCTAGGTTCGCTTCTATGACATACTCCCTGAATACCTTGCGGACGTAGTTCTGTTCCAAATAAGGCTCTTTGCGTGAGCTATACGCACTTTCCCTGAAGAAGAGGTAGCCCTCAGCCTTTTCTATGGCTTCCTGATTAGCCCTAATGAAGTCTACGGTCTCCTTGAATAGCTGGACAGGGACTATGAGTGAATCTAGCCTAGACGACTTCTCGCTTCTAAGCTTAAGCTCTCTAGTCTTAAAGTCTATCTGATTCACATTAATCTTAATGACTTCCCCTATCCTGAAACCGAGGTTAGCCATGAAGCTAAAGAGCAAGCGATACTTAGGCTTGTCAATAACTCTAAAGAAGTTCTGTATCTGCCATTCATCAAAGCCCTTGTTGAGATGACCATACTTAGGGGTTGCGCTATGCTTGTAAGTGCTGACGTAATGCTCTCGGATTATCTTCGTGAGCTTCTCTATCTCCCACTTGGCTAAGCTAGGTAGTTGAGCCTTGACAAAGGCTTCGAGCTGGTTGGGTTCAGATATAGCAACATTTCTGAACCTTCTTGCGGTTTCATGGACGTCTACCTCCCCGCTATCATTCTCCAGCAAATTATATAGGACAAGAGGCTTT
>CAWBCT010000016.1:0-15647 GCA_963787445.1 uncultured archaeon | reverse complement strand
ACGTCCTTCTTGATCTTAACCATATTCTCCTTCACCAACCCGGCGAGCAGCGGCGAGCCGGTGTAGTGAACCCTTACCCTATCGGGCTTTCTCAACTGCATCTCCTTGCGGAGGAGCTGGATGTGCCTCTCGAACTCCCTGATGAGAGCCTCGGACTGGAGCTCCTTGTCGATCTGCGGGTCGATGTAGGCTATGCCAGCGCGGAAGGGAACGCTGTTGGGCTTGGAGGCCTTCTCGAGCAGGGTAAAGTGCTCGGAACTGACCTCAACTGGGCCCTTAGCCGTATGCAAGCTAAACGTCCCCTTCTTCTCTATGCCCGCCTCAAGCGCCTTAGCGTCCGCGGTCTTTAAGGCCTCAGCAACAGCCCCAGCCTTGTCCTTGAAGGCTGGGCCTAGTTTCGCAAACATCGGCGGATCTCCACCTCGAAACTCTCGGTTCGCTTGACTTCGAGATGCTTGAGGTTAGTGTAGTCCTCCACGATCCTTGCGAACCTCTGAAGGGACTGTTCGGCCTCTGCTTTGTGAACTTCGAGGGTTGCCTTCGATAATGGCTGCCTCAGTTTAATGTTCGCCTTCTCACGGCTGCTGAGTATCGCAGTTACTGAGTCCATTGCCAACTCAAAGCCAGCCTCAACTTCAACATTAATCAGCTTCTTGTTCGTCTTCGGCCAATCATTCAGGAAGATACTCTCTGTTGAGCCCTCCTTCTTGTAATACTTCAGATAAAGATACTCTGAAGTGAACGGTATGAAAGGAGAGTACGCAGAAATTAACGTGTAAAGTAGGTAATTTATCAAGTCAAGGGTCTTCTTTGCCTCTGACCTGCTCCCATCGATTATCCTTTTCTTGGCTATCTTTAGATAAAATCGGCTCAGATCGTTGAGGCAGAACTCCCCAAGTGCGTTGTTCGCAACCTGAACCTCATACTTCTCAAGAGATTCGGTAGCAGCCTTGAGGGTAGAATTAAGTCTCGATACAATCCAAACATCCTCCAGATTACTCTTCTCATTAATTCTAGGCTTCTTGATCTGGTTTGCCTTATAATCTATGGCAGAGGCATAATCCTCAAACAGCTGGAAAACGTTATACAAAATATTAATCTTCTTGCTCGCTTCCTTTATCTCATCCTTCTTGAACTGAAGGTCCAACCACTGGGTGTGGCTTGAAACCCAAAGTCGGTACGCATCTGCGCTAGTAAGTGTGAGTAACTCCTTCAGTGAGATATAATTGCCCAAACTCTTGTGCATCTCCCTGCCATCCTCCGCGAGTAACATGCCGTCTATGACCACATTCTTGAACGGCGTCTTGCCGTAGACCATTACACTGCTCTTAAGTAGAACAGAGAACCATCCCCTTAGTTGGTCCTTGCCTTCAAGTATGAACGCCGCAGGAAACAGCCTGTCAAACTCCTCCTTGCTCAGGCTTGCGACAAATGCTATGCTTGCATCGAACCACACGTCCGCCACATCGTTGATGCGGCGCATGGAGCCCTTGCACTTAGGACAGTCTAGTAATATCGCATCTACGTAAGGTCTATGAAGGTCATGCAGCTTTGCTACTGCCTCTTTGTTGTGCGCCTTTTGTGAAAGCTCCTCAACAGATCCGATAACCTCAATGTGCTTGCACTTCTCACACTCCCAGATCGGTATCGGGGTCCCCCAGTACCTTTGACGAGAGAAGCACCAATCCGGAGAGTTCTGAAGTACATCCTCCATCCAGGCCTGCGCTTCTACGGGATGCCATGAGACCTTGCGGTTCTCCCTGATTATCTTCTTCTTGACCTTCTGGACGTTAAGGAACCATTGGTGTGTGCCAATCATGATTAGTTTGTTATTGCACCTCCAGCAGTGAGGATAACTGTGAACTACGGTGCCTACATCAAGAAGAGCGCCAGTCGTCTTTAGGTAAGAAAGGACCTTCTCGTTCGCCTCGCCAGGAACAGCTATACCTTCCAGGGTTCCTGCATCAGAGGTGTAGTGAGCATGCATGTCAAGGGGCACGAAAATCGGAAGTTTGTTCTTCTTTCCAGCAGCGTAGTCCTCTGCGCCGTGGCCGGGCGCTATGTGGACAAGACCGCTCCCCTCAGTGGATGAAACAATGCCCTCTTCAAAGATGACCTTGTGAAACTTCCTGAACTCCTTCTGCTTAGGTATCTGGTCCTCAAGAGGGCTCAGGTACTTTATTCCCTCAAGTTCGCTGCCATAAAACTCGCTCTCAACGACTGCACTCTCTCCAAGGACATCAACAACGGCATCAAGGCGGCTTTGCGCGATTATCAGTGATTTGTTGCTTATTCTTGCCTTCACATAACGCACTTTAGGATTAACAGCAACTGCAATGTTGGCAGGTATGGTCCAGGGGGTTGTGGTCCAGATTAGCAGATAGGTGTTTTCATCGATCTTTATCGTTGGCTTAGAGGCTTTCGCATCAACTTTAAATGCAACAAATATGGCGGGGTCCTTCTCGTCAGAGTAAGACACTTCAAGGGTTCCCTGCGCCAGAACCGTTTCGCAGTGAGTACAGTAAAGCATCGACTTGAGGTCTTGGTACAACAATCCTTTTTCATACGTTTTTTTCAATATTGTCCATCCGGACTCAATAAAATCGCGCTTGTAGGCATAATAAGGATTATCAAGGTCGAGGGAAACGCCAAAGCGCTCATAATCCCTTTTCATGTTAGGTATAAGAGCATCAACAAACTCCTTGCAGCGCTTGATGAAGTTCTCCACCCCAATGATGCTCTCGATCTCCTTCTTGGAGCCTAATTTCAGCTCTTTCTCCACCTTATTCTCAATGGGAAGGCCATGGACATCGTATCCGGCGCGGTCGTGGACATCCCACCCGTTCATGCGACGGTAGCGGAGAAGTATATCCTTGACATCCTTCACCCAGATCTGACCAGGATGAAGCTCGCCGGAGGCGTAGGGAGGGCCGTCTAGGAAGTAGAAGGGCTTCTTGCCCTTGTTCTTGGCGCGTGTCTTCTCGAGGATGCTGTTCTCGCTCCAGTAGCGGAGAACCTCCTCTTCGTTCTTGTTAAGGTCGAACACGTAGACACCAATGAATAAGAATATAGGCGATGTGAAGCTCTTAAAGGTTTTGTGTCATATTGGTTCAAATTTCGAGCTCCCAATAATAGCAGAGGGTTAACAAAATGCGCTATGGCAACGCTATACAAATAGCCAGCTGTTTCTGGGTGAATAATGGAAAGGCATTGAAGGAATAATTAGCTTGAGCTATAATATTTCTTCCACACCGCATTGTTTTAGATAATCTGCAATAGCATCATAAAATAATGGATTTCTTGTGCTATCATCCTCGTCGCCTTTTGGAACCCATATAATCATACCTTCTCTGGCTCGCGTAAGTAGAACTCTGTATTTATTTAAAAGATATCTCTTGCTTATCTCTGATTTTATTTTTTGCCACTTGGTGCCCCTGAAACTATAAAATCCCCAATTATTCCCGTCTCTCCTGAAATCAGCGTCCCAACACAGGCCTGTCCAATCCAATTCTAGACCTTGTACGAGATATTCTTTGCCTACAAGCTCTAAAAAGGATGAAGATCTCACATCATCTTTAGCGCCTAAGAACCATTTGCTTGCATCGACATGCATATCTACGAAGACACCATACGGTCTAAGTCTTCTAGCTTCTGAAGTGGCCAGTAGGCCTGAGAGTCTTAGCCCTCTGCATTGAATTTTTAGCCAGCTCCGCGCTTTGTCCAAGTCTCTCGTAAGTTTTATTGGGTATGATTTTAAGCTCGCCTCTAATACCTCTTTTGCTTTTTCGTTTTCGTTGTTCAAGACATATTCGCACCATTGTGAAAGTTTTTCAGCACGGTAGGACCTTACGGAGACGTCAAGATGTAAATCGCCATTTTCTATGACTTCGCGTCCGGTTGGCACAGAGTCAAATAAAGTATCACCTATTGAATTACGGTTTCCTACTTTCAATTCAGGAGAAATATAAATTTTCCAATCAGTGAATTTGGTACTTAGAAGAGTTCCCCATTCCCTCAATCCCCCTTCGCCTTTATTTATTTCTTGGCCTAATCCCACCAAGGCTACTATGACAGCCCAATCCTTTTGCCTGTCCATTATGTTTAAAATGAGCTCTGGTTCAGATGCACTACGCGCTCCTTGAAATCTACCTCTCCTGCCTGCCTTCCATGCCCTTTGGGCCTCATCGAATATTACCACATGCTCCAATGGCTCGCACTTTTCCGCAGTATCGTAATGTTTAATCCATCCATGCATACCTTGTATGAATGTTTCAGCTTCGTGCCTAGCCTTACGTAATGGTATTTTTCTTCTTGAATGGGCATCCTCTACAAGAGCAGTTTGCAATACCTCTACTAGGGGGCCATTACCGGATAAAAATATCCCTAGGTCACTGCCACCATGAAGGCTAAAATTATGCACAATGTTCAGGCCCGCTAATGTCTTTCCAGATCCTGGTACCCCAGTGATGAAGCATATTAGCTTTTTGTTATTCGCCTTTGCGTCGTGTATTGCCGAAATAATCACATCTGAAGTCTTTTTAAGATTCTCGTGTCCAGCGTCGTTCCTTGTTATATTAGATACATTGTGTGTGGCATACATGTACTGCGCAGCCGCTATTATTGTTGGTGTTGGTGAATAGATACTATTGCTCCACAACTCAAGATTAATTTGCGTTCCACCGTTGAGTTTTTGAAAAGTTACCCACAAAATCTCTCCTAAATTATTTCTGTTTGCTAAAAGAACATTGTTGACACCGTGGCCATTAGGAATCGGGCTATTTTCATATGCGGCGTCAGGCACAATCAGCACTGGGACTATGGTCCTACCTGTGGATTCTTTATGGAAATCTTCAAGATCTAGACAATAATCTTCCACTTGAAGTTTATCAGCATGTTTATATTTGTTAGAAATGGTATTCTTGAATTCCAGTATAAATATTACGCTCCCTGCTAAAATCACAGCATCTATTCTCTTTGGACGTCGAGGTATCGTATATTCTAGAAGCAATCCCCAGCTTAGCGGGCCATAATTATGATTAAGAGCTGATAGGGTTTTTTCAAGCATCTCTATTTCTTCTTCCCATGAAACTTCTTGCTCAGGTCTTGTCTCAAAACTGTTAGATGCTTGCCCAGACGCAAGGGCCCCAAGCACGCTAGCTTTCCCGTCTTTTAGAAAATCATTTACATTATTGCGGTAGAATGCAACCATCCTATATCCTCAAGGTTATTATTTAATGAACTCATCAGCTTTCTACTTCCTTTTTGATGAGTCTTTCGAGTAGTCCCGAAGCAGTAAACGCCTTCCCTAATCGCTTTTATCTTGAAGCGTTTCCACAATTCTTTATCTATAAGTATAGTCGTTCTCGACAGAATTTTAGTCATGGTATTTAGTACGATGCATGGTATTAAATACTTTTAGTATTAATGTAATAAAGTAATAATTATGCAACATAGTGCTTTTATATAACTTGATGTTCAAATATGATGTGATTGGATGAATAAAAAATTGACAGTTGTAGATTTCTTTGCTGGTGCCGGTGGATTTTCAGAAGGATTTAAGCAGGCTGGTTTTGATGTGATATATGCGACAGATAATTGGGGCCCTGCAGTTGATACTTTTAAGTTCAATAATCCAGATACTGAAACAATAAAGGCGGATGTTCTGACTCTTGATGCTTCTGATGTTCCACATGCAGATGTTATTATCGGAGGGCCGCCGTGCACCGAGTTCTCCGGATCCGAAGAAGGGTGGTGGTGGAGATTTCAAGAAGGGGCTTATATTGGTATCGAGATATTTGTACTATTTTTAGACTCTCTGAAACCACGATGGTGGATTATGGAAAATGTGCCTAGACTTATGCAAGCTCTTCCAAACCGATTCAAGCTAAAGGATATAGGAATAAACAAAGAAGGGTATTTCGATATACCCAAATTACAGATTTTTAATTCTGCAGATTTCGGTGCCCCTCAAAAGAGGTTACGTCTATTCTCCGGAGTGTACCCTAATCCGATACAGACACATTCAGAAAATCCTACTGTTAATCTTTTCGGCGATAGATATCAAAAATGGATTTCAATGAGACATGTTATAGAATCATACCCTAATCCTTTGGGTAGGCCAAAAACCTCTTCTTTAGTCGAAAATCCAAATTATAATATTAAAATTGAGGAAAAGGAACTCCGAAGACCACTTTGGAAAATATTCGGTCATGAGTGAAGAGGAAGCCGCTAGAAATAGGAAACAAAAAGTGGAACATCCATACTACGGCAATATGAAATTTCCTGATGATTTGGATAGGCCTTCGAGAACGGTGATGGCCACTCAATTCAATGCATCTAGAGAGACCATGGTATTAGAAGCCAAGAAAGGTAAAAAGGTAATTTATAGAAAACCTACTATACGTGAAGCAGCTTCACTGCAATGCTATCCAATAAATTATTCTTTTTTGGGGAGCAATCCAACTGTTAAGTATAAATTAGTAGGAAACTCTGTTCCAGCAAAACTATCATATGCAGTAGCAAAGGCGATTATCAAGGAGGCTGGAATCAAAGTTCAGGATGAAGTTATAAGCGCACAATCTTTAGCATAAACCATAGAAGTGCACAACATGCCGGATAAGTTCTCCAAAGCTACAAGAAGCAAGATAATGTCAAAAATTGGTAGGTACGACACAAAACCAGAACTTTTGTTTCGAAATATGCTCTTTAGAAATGGATATAGATACAGAAAGAATTATCGTGTGGGATCGAAGATTGTAGATATAGCATTTCCGAAAAAGAGGATAGCCATATTCATAGATGGTTGTTTTTGGCATGGTTGTCCAAAATGTTACAAAGAACCGAAATCAAATAGGAAATACTGGATACCTAAGATTAAGGCAAACAGGTTTAGAGATAGAAATGGCAGCAAAGAACTGAGAAAACTCGGTTGGAATGTGATTAGGATATGGGAGCATGATTTAGGTGGAAATTTAACAAACATTTTTGATAAGGCAACTAAAATTATTGGTGCATGATTATATTTCCCATCCACCTTTCTTTAATTCTATACCCAGATGTCTGCTCACTATTAGATTCATGTATCTAACCTTGAGTCTGAATGCCCTCCTTCAGCCAATACTTTGCTATAGGGTTGTTTAGCCTTTGATTTCATATCAATGGGATTGCTATAGTCTCCGTTATGCTTTGGACAGAGGGTAAGGTATTCATTCTGTCCTTGATGTATTTGGTGGGCTTTTCCCGAATTAATCATATAGAGTATCTTTTGGTAGTCAGGTTCTAACTCATCTATCACTTCGGGTGTCATCTGCCATAAGAAAACGTACTTGACCTTGTACTTTGATCTGGGCCCTTTTTCGTCATGAATATAACAAACGAAGAGGATTTTTCTATTCTTCTTGTACATCGATGACTCGGTTAGATTAGTGTGCTTTGCTTCTTCATAATAATTAATGATGTTGAGGGACAATGGTTCTTTTACTGAAAGTTTTGTTCTAGCCCTATTATATTGCAGAGGGCAGGTCTTAACTTCAACACCCAAGTGTCCTATGTCTGCTTTCTGCTCACTATTCTTCTTTATACCAAAATATCCTTCCTCAATGACATAACCCGCATTGCCCTTGGTTGTGACCCTAGATGCCTTATCAGTCTTGGTTATTTCTTTACTTATTTGTTGGAGAGTTTTTCCCTCCAACCATTTTGCTTTTGCTAGCAATTCCCTTATACTCTTAATCTTGCGGGTATCGATAGCCGACATAGTTAAAAACTATGTAGAAAAGGATAAAAAGGTGCATAAATCAATGGATAGATAACTAACAAACTAATACTATACTAGAATCCTTGTGTGTGAAACTATCGTCTTCGGAGATTAATAAAGGATTTTGACCTTTTCCAGCAGACTTAGATTTAACAGCACTGCTATCTTCGTCTTCCTCTTCTTCTTTAGAGGTTGTACCTACCTGCTAAGGGAACCCTTTCTGTAGGTCGTTCCTATTCAGTACAAGCCCGTCCCAGACCGCTAGGGCGCCGGGGTCCCTTCTAAGTGCTGACTCGGCGAAGACTCTGAGTAGGTCTAATTTTTCTATTGGGGCTTTTTCTTCCGAGACGAGAGGAGTCCTAGTCGCTGGCGCTCTCGTTTTAGTTCTTATCTCGGTTACCATTTCCCCAATGAGATAACTCATTTGAGATATTTAAGTCTGCTGTGCAAGAAACTGTGTCCAATAAATCACCTCATTACCGAAAAGAGATTGAACAGGTTCAGTTTTACCACAATCTCTTTTCTGATGTTACGTTTCTTCCTCGAGAAAACATATTCTCCGAATATGCGTTTATACGCCGAAAATGATGACTCAATTAGGGATCTTCTTCCGTATCCCACCCTAGATTTCCATTCATTCTGGTTTTCCAGCCTCTTTTCCTCCGTCAAACCAATGTTCAATTTATTCGAACCCGGCCTTATCTGGAACCCAAGTTGATCTACTACTGCGTCCCGTCTAGAACGGGAGGTTGAACTGGAGTTCGTCGAGTTCAATTTCACGGGTATTTTTGCTACGATATTTCCCTTCCTACAAATCTCGAATATGTTACTAGTGTCGTACCCCTTGTCTGCGAGAATCTCCGAGACGTCATGGGCCACCGGTTTGATCACCTTCTCAAACTCCAGGCAGTCGTTTATTCTCCCACCAGTTATGGATATATTCACAAACTCTTTGTTCTCGACGTCAAATAGCGCATGCATCTTGATCCACTCGCGTCTTTTATCGTACTTCATCGCACGATACTCACCATCGTTCACTGGACGCAGACCTGTGGCGTCAATTGCCATGATGGCACGACTCTTATGTGGTGTTAGACGTTTAATCGGTTCAATTTTGGATTTGTCGAAACGCCACCAGATAGTTCTGAAATTTGGAACTTTGACGTCTAATTTCTTGCAGACATCGTTTACAAGTCCTTCTAATTGACGATATCCCAGATGGAGGGCACATTTCACCGCAAGTACTGCGCGTATGAGCGCGGCTGAGAAGACGAATGGCCTCCCCTTCTTCTTACGGTTTAGGTCGTCGACAGAATGGGGTTCGACCAAAGAAGGTTCTAGAAGGAGGGTTACCATCCTTCCTCTGTTTACCAACTTACTGTTATACATTTTCCAGTTTCTATTACTCTCACACATATTGTCGCCAAAACAATACGTGTGTCGTGGGTTTTTATGACCCACGACTTTTTATTGAATAGTGGACAACCGATTTATTGGACACAGTTAGCTGTACAGAAAGTATAAATATTTGGAATGAGTTATTGAATCGGGGAAATGGTAGCCGAAGCCAAAACTAGAGCGAGAGCGCAAGCGACTAGGACTCCTCTCGTCTCGGACGAAAAAGCCCCGATAGAAAAATTAGACCTACTTAGAGTCTTCGCCGAGTCAGCACTTAGAAGGGATCCCGGAGCCCTAGCGGTCTGGGATGGGCTGGTGTTGAACAGAAACGACTTGCAGAAAGGATTCCCTGAGCAGAGCGGAACTACCTCAAAAGAGGAGGAGGAAGACGAGGAGGGTGGAGTTAAGATGAAGATCGGTGAGAGTAGAAGATTTCTTGCGGGCTTACTAAGAAGATAATGTTATGGCTGTGGAAAAATCCATAAAAACATTATTAGACAGAGTTTTATAGATTTGCTTTTAATGTTAAAGCATGACAGATTTGGTTAGAATAGGCTCTGAGACCGCAAAAGGCGGTTTTGCAAACGAGCGTGAGGTTGCAAAGAAATTTAATGCCTGGAAAACAGACAAAGAAGCAAGAAAATGGCTTTTAAGAATGAACTACAAACTTGATGAAATAGAAGATGTGGATGCATATGTTATACCTGGCCATCACAAGACTGATTTACAAGTTAAAATTATAGTTAAATTGAAAAAAGGATTTTCTGTAGAAAATCTTTCAGTCAAAAAAGCAAATTCAGATGCAAGTTTTAATCAGGTAGACAAACGCTGGGTTGACAAATACAAGAAAATGTGGGCCATGCCTGACGATGTAACTGAATTGCTTAAACGATTTACTGGCGAAAGCGCCTGCTGTGCAGCTACTAAAATTGGGAATCATCACAAAAGAAAAGTATAGAAGCCTAAAAGATAAGAAAAAACGCAGACTATTTCTTAATGAATTTGATAGAACAGATGCAAACATGGTTGTTGCATTTTTTCGAGCCAATAAAATGCTAGTAGTAACTGACATAATTCGTGGCAATGACGAATATCCTGCTGGTTGGATGCTTGTTACATTGTACAACAAAGAAAAGCATGAAACTAAGTGGGCTTTGACAGATATAAACAAGGCTATAAGCATATTTGAACGGGGGGAAGTAGAAATAAGCCCAAAAGGAAGTCTTAATATAGGTCAAATAGGCATGCAAAGGAAAGGTGGTGATGGTGGAAGAAAATCAGCAAATCAGTTGCAATTCAAGATAAATCCAAGTATACTATTTGACAGTTAATTCTAAAACTTCTAGTTTTTTCTTCCACGTATTTGGTAGTCTGACTCTTTTTCTTGCTTTATTGCCCATTAACATTTGAGCTATTGACTCTCCAATTCTCCGTGCTAAAAGCGGCGGCACAGCATTTCCAACTTGTCTATACATTGAACCTATATTCCCGGTAAATATGAAATTATCATCAAATGATTGTAGCCTGGCATTTTCTCTTACTGTGAGCTTTCTATTAAATCGCGGATGATAAAGTGGAGCAACCGCAGTAATTGTTCTTGCTGTTTCCTTTCCATGCATTCTTCTGCATCTTCCATAAAACCATTCCCCACCTCCATTATGTGGTTTACACTTTTTGGGTTGTAACTCTGATGGCAAATCTGCTGCCCATTGGCCTTCTTTAAGAAGTTTTATTCTTGCCAAATCCTCTTTGCTTGTTTTTGCTGCAACATGGTTCAGTTTAGGAATTTCTTTATCTAGAAGATCTGAAATTGAGTCGTCTACAGTTACGTGGCTTCGGCGGTTGACTAGTGTTTTTTGTAAGAATCCAATATCTTGATGAGTACTTTCTGGAAAAATATTTTCTAGCTTCAAGTTATTTGCAATAAATATTGCTCTTCTTCTTCTCTGCGGAACACCATAATCTGCAGCATTTAAAACTTTGACCTCAATATTGTAACCTAATTCCTCAAAATCCTTAATAATGTCCTCAACAACTTTCCTTCCATCTTTCTTTCTCATTTCAATAAGTCCATAAACGTTTTCTAAAACAACTATTTTCGGTTTAAAAAAGCTAACTACACGGACAAATTCTTTGTACAATTTATTTCTTGGATCCTCTGCGTATCTTCTACCAGCAACGCTGAATCCTTGGCAAGGCGGACTCCCAACAATAACGTCAAGTTTTTTCGTACCTATGAATTTTTGTATTTCTTTGGGATCCAAGTCCGTCAAATCAGCAAGCATAGCCGGGTTTTTATGATTCAAATTATATGTCTCTACAGCATCTTTATCAAAGTCAATACCCGTTAACACTTCAAATCCGGCTTTTTCAAGACCATTGCTAAAGCCGCCTGGCCCGCTAAACAAGTCTATCGCCGTAAGTTTCTTTACATTATTTGTATCATTTTTAACCATAATATCACCATGTTCTTTGTATTATAAATAATTATGCCCTATTTTTGATATTGAAAAACAAATGTTTAATTTCTACTAAATTTTTGCCGCCTATTTGATGTTCCCATATTACAATAACTTTGTAACCCACTTTTCTAAGTTTTTGAGTATTTATCCTATCTCTCTTGACAGTTTTAGAAATTTTTAATGACCAGTATGCTTTATTGGTCTTAGGGGGCCTGTAACAAAGTTTGCACTTATGCCAAAAGCACCCGTTTACAAAAATAGCAATCTTCATTTTTTTATTTATAAAATCTGGGTTCCCTTTAATTTTTGGCTGATAAAGAAACCCAAGCCCTCTGAGTGACTTTTTAACTAATATTTCTGGTTTTGTATTTCGTGACCGTACAGATGACATTATTTTGCTCCTTTTCTCCTTATCAAAGATGTCAGCCATAATGCTCTGTCGTTTTCTAACTATTTAAAGTCTTTGATTTGTTGTTTGTAATTTACAGACAAAACCTTTAAGAGCTTCACATCGCCTATATTCTTATTCATTGGTGTCTACGTGTTCGACCTTAATAAGAACGAAGAGGAGGTTCTCAAGTACTGGAGCGAGAACAGCATCCTCGAGAAAACACGCGCCAAGAACAAGGGCAAGAAGCCCTTCTACTTCCTCGATGGCCCACCTTACGCCTCAGGAGAGCTTCATCCTGGCCAAATCTGGGTAAAGGACGTTAAGGACATACTCCTCAGGTACCGCCGCATGAACGGTTGGGATGTCCACGATCGCGCCGGCTACGACGTTCATGGCCTTCCTATCGAAAATAAGGTGGAGAGGGAGCTCAAGATAACCTCCAAGAGGGATATCGAGACCGGAATCGGGGTCGAGAGCTTCATCAAGCGCTGCAAGGAGTTCGTCGACGCCCTCATCCCCAATATGAAAAGGGACTATCTGCGCTTCGGCATGTCCCTTGACTTTGACAATGCGTACTTTGCATACAAAAGGGAGTTCATAGAGGCAGGATGGTCGATACTGAAGAAAGAGTACGAGAAAGGACTTCTTTACTCGGATCTCAAGTCCATGCTCTACTGCACGCACTGCGAGACAGTCCTTGCACAGGGAACCCTCGAGGTCTCCTACTCGGATGAGAAGGATCCTGCCATATTTGTCGCATTCAAGGTGGATACGAAGGCGTCAAGGCCAAAGATAAAGATAGATGACAACACCTACCTGCTCATCTGGACCACCACACCATGGACCATACCTGCCAACATAGCCGTGGCAGTAAACCCCAAAGGACGTTATGTGAAGGCAACAGTTGGCAGCAAGTCACTCATAATTGCCCAAAGCCGTCTTGATGCGGTTGTTGATGTCCTTGGAGAGAGCGCTGTCGTTGAAAGTGAGTTCTACGGTAGCGAACTTGAAGGGATAAAGTATCTGAGCCCTCTTGAGGACCAGATACCAAAGCAGAAGGAGTTCAGGAAGTTCCATAAGGTCATCTTTGAGGAAGGACTTGTCTCCTCTACTGAAGGAAGCGGCCTCGTCCACATAGCGCCTGGCCACGGAGCTGAGGACTATGTTGCAGGCAAGAAGAACAAGCTGCCGATCTTTGTCCCTCTTGATATGCATGCACACTATACTTCTGATGCAGGCACCTTGGAAGGCATAACAGTTCCCGGAGAGGCGAATGAGAAGGTTCTGTCATACTTAACCACTACTGGAGCACTTTTGGATAAGGGCACTGTAGTACACAGTTATCCACACTGCTGGAGGTGCAATACCAAACTCATCATGCTTGGCACTCGTCAGTGGTTCCTGAACGTGCAGAAGGTCAAGAAGAAGATTATCAGTGAGAACCGTAAGGTCTCGTGGCACCCTGCCGAGGCACAAGCCTGGATGGAAGACGTGCTCCAGAACTCTCCTGACTGGTGTTTCTCCAGGCAGAGATACTGGGGAACTCCTATTCCGATCTGGGAGTGCGGCGAGTGCAAGCACATTGAAGTTATTGGGTCTATCCATGAACTTTCAGAGAAGGCTCACAATAAGGATGCGGTTGCAAAGCTGCATGATTTGCATAGGCCTCATGTGGATACAATCTTACTGGACTGCCCGAAGTGCAAGGGCCAGATGCACCGCATAAGCGATGTTGCCGACGTCTGGTTCGATGCGAGCATCGCCTTCGTCGCAAGCCTGAGCAAGGAGGAGTTCGAGAGGCTGTTCCCTGCGGCATTCATCTTGAGGGTAAGGACCAACTAAGAGGGTGGTTTTCTGTACTGCTGAAGAGCAGCGTCATGGTCTATGGGAAGACCCCCTTCAAGAATGTGGTAATAGACGGGATGCTACTTGCTGAAGATGGAAGGGAGATGCACAAGAGTTGGGGCAATTACATCTCATTGAAGGAACTTTTGACGTTTACCAGCGCGGATGCGTATCGATTATGGGTTTCCAGCCATACGCAGTGGCTTGATTTGCAGTTCAAGAAGGATGAGATAAAGGAGGCGAGCAAGAAGATTAACATTTTGTATAACGTTTTCCAGTTGTTTGAGGATTACGCCTCTGCGATAGACTACAAGGCAGACAAGATCAAGAAGCCAAGAATTAATGATAAGAGTAATTTGGAGGATGTTTGGATTGTGTCGAGGCTAAACTCTACTCTGAAGACGGCGAGTGAGTCTCTTGAGAAGTACGAAGTTCAGGTAGCGAATAACGCTCTAGGCGAGTTCTGCCTTAATGATTTGAGCAGATTCTACCTCAAGATAGCCAAGAAGAGGATAATCGATGGGAGCAGGTCAGAGGCAAAGAAGACCCTGGACCTAATTAACTACCTACTTTATACACTGATCACGGCCTATTCGCCGTTCATCCCGTTCACTTCAGAGTATCTTTATCTGAAATATTACAAGAAAGAGGGCTCAGCAGAGAGCATCTTCCTGAATGACTGGCCAAAAGTTAGCAAGAAGATGATTAATACAGAGGTTGAGACTGGATTTGATCTTGCGATGGACTCGGTCACTGCCATATTGAGCAGCAGGGAGAAGGCGAACATCAAGTTGAGGCAACCCTTATCGAAGGCAACCCTTGAAGTCCACAAGGCGGAATCTGAGCAGTCTCTGCAACGGTTCGCAAGGCTTGTGGAAGACTATACTAATTTTAAGCACCTCGAAGTCAAGCGCACCGAGGACTTTGAGGTGGAGATTCGCCCTATGTTCGCGAAGCTCGGCCCCGCCTTCAAGGAGAAGGCCCTGCCGTGGCCGAGGCCTTGAAGACCGCCGATGCCAAGGCACTCGAGGCTGGCATATCATCCAAGGGGGTGTTTATGCTCCATACTTCCAAGGGGCCCGTTGAGGTGACCAAGGAGCACTTTACCCTGCTCGAGAAGGCCTCCAAGCCCAACAGCGTTCCCTTCCGGGCCGGCATAGCCTACATCGACCCGCAGATCGACAGGGAGCTCCAGGCCGAGGCGCTCATCAGGGAGTTCGAGAGGCACATCCAGATGCTCAGGAAGGAGATGTAGCTGAGGAAGCCCGATAAGGTAAGGGTGCACTACACCGGCTCGCCGCTATTCCCGGGTGAATGATGAAAGAGAATATGAAGAAGATCAGGAAGGACGTGAACGCGACGGTACTGGTTGAAGCTGCTCCCCCCACGCGAAGCTGTTCGAGATCGAAGGGGAGACCGCGAATATCGCTGTGGAGAAGGTCTAACCCAACCTTTCACAGCATTGCGCTGCCATCGCCCTTCAGCACGAATGCGTAGTAGTCCCAAACCAGCCAGCTGAGTATCCCTTTATTGCCGCTGCTTTCAGCTATGGATATGCTAGACCACAACGACTCCCGCGCCTTTTCATACGCATCACCCACCGAAGCCCCCCTGAACAGCCCGTTCATGAAAACATACGTATGTTCTAGGAACAATCCAGAAAAGTTATCCTCAGACGGGTGTGTTGAGTTATTATCATCTAGAACAAAAATGAAATCCTCTGTATAGCCTACGTAGCAACGTGCTCCTGGAAATATTGTGCTGTCACCAAGTTCCTTGGCGGAACTGCACGATA
>CAWBCT010000015.1:0-13070 GCA_963787445.1 uncultured archaeon | reverse complement strand
CAAAAGTTTGCGCACTTTCGTCAGCGTGGCCTGCCCGTGAGAATTCTCGGTAAGCAGGCTCATCCGCTGCCTCTGGGTCGCAAAATTCCGGTAGAGCCTGTTGCGGTATCGCATGCAGTACTCGTTAAGCGTGCTCCACGGGAGGTTGATGCTTATGATTTTTGCGTCCGGTGCTGAGACGTGTGAGAACAGAAATAGCGTTCCGCCACTATCCGTGCCTATTTCAAGCATTGCGTGAATTTTGCGCTTCTGAAGGATACCAAGCAATTCAGTTATCTCGCTGTGCAGCTGTACTGGTTTGAACGAAACGCCCAGGAAGCTGAATCTGTATGAGAAATCCACCAGCCCGTTTAGACCCCTAACCCTTTCCGATTGGGCCTTGAAAGAGGCAATGACCTGCGGTGTTGCAATGGTTAGCACAAGTGCTTCGTAGGCCTGATACGCCACGGACGTTACATAGGCGTAGACATTGCGCAGGAACCCGCCAATCCCTTCTTCACGCATGACCTTGCTGCTTCTCCGGATGAAGTTCAAATTAACCACGATTTTCTAGGGTGACTCACTCGCCACATTATAAAAACATCATAGTATATATTATTGAACGCTACGGCTTGACTCGGAGTGTTACAACGGCGAAAGCCACGCCAACGGGAAAGTGAGTAAATGAGCATTTCACAAAAGATCTACAACTTCTTGTACAATTCACTGGAAGGTTCCAAGCTGGGCAATATCCCAATGGTGGAAAAGGCGCGGAGAAAATGGGTGAGCAGCTTAGCCAAAGGCAAAATAATAACAACAGATTATGGGGCGGCCCTTGAAGTAGACGAGCACGATAGCCTTTCTTTGTTAAGGAGCGGTGGCATCTACGAGCCTGATACTCGGAAGTTCATCTCAGATGCGCTTCACAAGCACAAGGGCGTTGCCATAGACGCCGGCGCAAACATTGGCTACTTTACCGTGCTAATGTCCCAACTGGCAAATAAAGTGTATTCATTTGAGCCAAACGATTCTACCAGGGCCATACTAGAGAGAAATGTAAAGAGAAACAACTGCAAGAATGTTGTGCTAAGCCCGTCTGCAATCTCGTCCACGGAGAGCACGCGCCATCTGTATGGTGATCAGGAATGGGCCGGCGCAAACTCCCTCATTTCAGACGGCCGCAAGCCAATTCAATCGGTGAAGACCAACACCCTAGACAACCTAATAACGGACTCGGACATCACCATAATAAAGATGGACATTGAGGGTTCTGAACTTGATGCTATAAACGGCGCAAAAAGCACCCTTGCCCGGTGCAGGTACCTGGTGGTGGAGTACAATTCAGACATAATCCAAAAGAATCCCAGCGCCGGGAAAGAGCTCCTAAAGAAGATAACGGACTCTGGCTTCACAATAGACAATATGCACATAGTCGACAAAGCCGGCGGCAACCTGTTTTGCCATAGGACTGCCTAGACCATTTGAAAATAGTGCGCAGGAAGTCCCTACTTCTGTTTCCTTAGCTCCCGTAGACCCTGATTAGTAGTGAGCATCTTTAGCCCCGAGGTCTGCTCTGCCTTTGTGACGCACATATCCACCCTCAGCGGCCTTTTTGCTATCTGGTTCAGTTCCGATGTGGTGATGGAGTTTATCAATTTCTTATTTAAGCCGAAGGTGTCTGCTATCTGCAAGGAAAAATCATACCTGCTGATGCAATTCTTTCCAGTGGCATGGAACAGGCCCGTTGCGTCCTTCTCAATGAGCCTCAACAGGAGGTCAGCCAGGTTATCAACCAGGGTAGGATTGTTATACTGATCAACGACGATATTTGCCCGTTCGCCCTTGGATAGCTTCTCGATAAGCCACGAAGCAAAGTTCACCTTGTTCATGCCTCCTTTTCCGTAAATGACCGAGGTTCTGGCTATGATACAATCCTCGCAGGTTGCTTCTATCGCCTGCTCGGCTGCAAGTTTCGTCTTCCCGTAATAGTTCAACGGGTTGGTACTGTCCTCCTCCACATAGCTTTTCTTTTTGCCATCAAACACCGAGTCAGTCGAGAGGAAGACATATTTGGAACCGAGTTTTTTGCACGCCTTGGCCATGTTCTGCGCACCCACGACGTTGACCTCCCAGGCCTCTTCCTTGTGCATCTCGCAGTAGTCCAAATTCGTCAGCGCATGCGTATCTATGACATAATCGGGCTTAATCTTCCCAATCAGCTTTGCGGTTGCTTCCTTGTCAGTCACGTCCAGCATGAATGAGCCTTTGCCTTCCAACGCGTGTGTTTTATAGGTGGAGAACACGGAAAACGTGCCTTTGCAGCGCTCCAAAAGCTTGCTTCCAAGAAGGCCGCTACCCCCTACAACAAGCAGCTTGTCCATGTTGGATTTATACGAGCATTACGTTTAAATATCAGCGTAATCCAATCTAAAAATGAGGTATTCTGGGGGGTAAATATGAAAGGAGTAGTACTTGCGGGAGGAGAAGGCACGCGCCTGCGTCCAATAACAAAAGTGACCAACAAGCACCTTCTACCCATATTCAACAAACCCATGATCTACTACGCCATAGAGGCGCTGGCAAGTTTCGGGATAACCGACCTTCTTGTGGTTACCGGAAAGGATCACACCGGAAGTTTTGCAGGATTGCTGGGAAGCGGACACGAGTTTGGGGTCAATATCACCTACAAGGTTCAGGAAGGTTCTCTTGGCATAGCACATGCGCTCAGTCTTGCGTCTGGCGTGTTCAAAGGAGAGAATGTGGTAGTTATTCTGGGTGACAACATATTCAATTTCACCGATTCAGAGTTTGAGATGATACGCTCAAGCATCGCCGAATTCGAGAAAAAGAAGGGTGCAATGGTATTCCTCAAGCAGGTGGAGAACCCTGCGCGCTTTGGTGTTCCTGCCTTTGATGGAAGCAATAGGATTGTTGCGTTCGAGGAGAAGCCCAAGGTGCCAAAGTCGAACTATGCGCTCACCGGCATGTATCTGATCGATGATACTGCATTCGGCAGGATAAAGAAGCTGAAGCCATCTGCGCGCGGAGAGCTGGAGATGACCGATCTCATAAATATGTACCTTAATGAAGGGAAGCTTGATTACAAGATAATAGAATCCGAGTGGACTGATGCTGGGACGTTTGAGTCCCTGTTCAAAGCCAATGAGCTGGCAAAGAAGATGTACGACCAAAAGTCGCAAAAGTGAGCACGAGTAGATGACACTTAAATTCACCAAACTGGGCATCCCTGATGTGCTGCTGGTGGACTGCGACTCGCATCCTGATAATAGGGGCTCATTTATCGAGATGTATAAGCACTCCGAGTTTGAAGCCAACGGCATTTCCCAGACTTTTGCACAGGAGAGCATCTCAAAGTCAAGGAAAAATGTGGTGCGCGGTCTGCACTACCAGCTGAAACCGGCGCAGCAAGGAAAGCTGGTTACGGTTCTCTCCGGAAGCATATTCGACGTCGTGGTTGATATCAGGAAAAGCTCTGCAACATAT
The DNA here is from genome assembly GCA_963787445.1 of uncultured archaeon. Lineage (GTDB taxonomy): Archaea > Micrarchaeota > Micrarchaeia > Micrarchaeales > CABMGC01 > JAJZOD01. The sequence goes on along the minus strand of CAWBCT010000015.1, from coordinate 9,587 downwards.
TCAAAATGGATAGGAGTGGGGCTTTCATCTGACAAGCCCCGGATGCTGTGGGTCCCGGAAGGATTTGCGCATGGCTTCATGGCTCTTGAAGACAACACGGCCATCCTTTATAGGACGACAAAGGAGTACTCAAAGGAGTGCAGCAGGGGGATACTGTGGAATGACCCCGCATTGGGAATAACCTGGCCCTCTTCGGCCGAACCTGTACTGTCTGATTCGGACAAAGGCTGGCCGAAGCTTCAGGACGCAGAGACTGAAGCATAGATGTGATATTTTGGATTACTCGTGCAAAGTATGTGGCAGCAAGAATCTGGTCAAGGTGCTCGACCTGGGCAGCATGCCGAATGCCAACGGGTTTCTCACCAAGCAGCAGCTTAAGAGGGTGAAGAGCTACCCGCTGGTGTGCTACTGGTGCAAAGACTGCACATTTTTCCAGCAGGCCGAGCTGGTGGATAGGTCAGAACTATTCAACAGCCACTACACCTATTCAGTATCAAGGATAACGCCCCGAGTTGATCATCTCAAGGCGCTGGCTTCTGTAATGAAGAAGAACCTGAAGCGCAGAGAGTTTGCGGTGGTGGTGGGCTCCAACGACGGCACAGAGATAGCACTGCTCAAGAAACATGGAGGATTCAAGCAGGTCATAGGTGTGGAACCCACGAAGAACATGGCCCGGCTTGCCAACAGCAACGGTCACAAGACCATAAACAGCTTCTTCGGCAGCGAGCTGGCTGATTCCATGGCGACCAAGTACGGCACTGCAGACCTTGTAATGGCGAACAACGTGTTTGCCCATATCCCAGATCCCCGGGACATGCTGCTGGGGATGAAGAGGCTTGCGGGAGAGACGGGAACCATTTCCATAGAGGTCCACTGGCTGAGGGATTTCGTCAAGAACTTCCAGATAGACACCATCTACGCCGAGCACTACTACGTCTGGAACATCAGGGCGTTTACCAGGCTTGCGCACAGCTGCGGGCTCAGATTGTGGATGTGAGGTACCTTCCGAAGCAGCTCGGCGGCTCGGTCCGCGTGCTCCTAAGGAAGCACGGAAAGGAGGGCCCGCTGAAAAGGTTCATGCTGCTGGAGAAGCAGTCCGGATTATACGATCTCAAGACGATGAGGGGGCTCCAGAAACAGGCCGACCAGAGAAAGCGGGAGATCAGGAAGCTGATAGGCTCTCTGAACAGGAACGGGAAGCGCGTTTCCATCTGGATGGCGCCGGCAAAGATCGCCACGCTGCTTAACTTCTGCGAGATAACCAACGAGCAGATAGAGTATGCATATGATGCGATCCTGCGAGATAGGCCGCCACATCCCAAAGGCGAACATACTCGTAAAGCACGAGCGGTTCATCAGAAAGGACATGCCCGACTACCTGATAGTCGGAGCCTGGATAATGGATTACGGAAAGAAGAAGATGAGTTGGTATCAAAAGGGAGGCAGGCTGGTAAACCTGCTTACCTGCGAGGTAATAGCGAACTCCTGATTACCGTCTGCGCGCCTGTGCTGCCCAATTCCCTGTAATAATCTATAGTCAGCTTAAGCCCCTTCTCAAAAGAGACGCTGGACCTCCATCCGAGCTCCCTCCTCAGCTTTCCTGCGTCAAGAGCGTACCGCAGGTCATGGCCAGGCCGGTCCTTCACAAACTTGACCAGGTCCCTTCCCTTTCCCAGCTCCCTAAGTATCATTAAAACAACGTCAATGTTGCGCCTCTCCTGCCCGGCTGACACAAGGTAGGTCTCGCCGAGCTCTCCCTTCTTTAGAATTAGGTCTATGGCACTGCAGTGGTCGGCGGCGTAAATCCAGTCCCTCACCTGTTTCCCGTCCCCGTAAACCGGTATCTTCTCATCTTTCAATGCATTTGTGATGGCTTTCGGTATGAACTCTCCGGTGACTCCGCGGCCCGTAGTTGTTGCTGCAGTTGGATATCGAGACCGGCACCTTGTACGTGTTGTAGTAGGCATTAATCAGGTCGTCGCCGCCGCTTTCGTAGCCGAGTACGGATTTCGAGGGTCATACCTGGAGTTTTCTGTGAACTTTTTCTTTGAATTCAGCTCCAAAGAGCCGTACACCTCGTCGGTGGAGACCTGGTGGAACCTGGTCCCGTGTTTTTTGACCGAGGTAGTATTTTGTACACACCCACAATGTTTGACTTATGAACGGCCCCTGATTAGCAATCGAGTTGTCCACATGCGTCTCCGCTGCAAAGTTTACCACCGCGTCCGAGTTCCTGACCAGCCTGTCCACCACTCTCTGGTCGCAGATGTCTCCCTTCACAAACGAGTAGTCAATCCAGCCCAAGACCGTCCAGGTTCCTGAAGTTTGCGGCATAGGTCACCTTGTCCAGATTTACTATGGTGTCCCTGCGGTGCTTTTCTGACCAGTATTGTATGAAATTGGAGCCTATGAATCCAAGTCCGCCAGTAACAAGAAGGTTCATTTGAATCGTCCAACACTTTTATGATAATAACTAGCAACTAAACCTTTTTTATACACAAACTTAACCACCATAGTCGTCGGAACTGCGGGTATTGCGAAGTAATTAATAAATACTGCCTCATACTTATTATTTGATTATGGCGCACTCGCCTTTCTGCGCACTTTGTTGAATGTGAATAAGATGAAAATTGGCCTATACGGCAAAATCTTCTTCAAGCCGGGCAGCGGCATAGTCAAGTACTCCTTCGAGCTCACTGAGCATCTGCTAAAAAATGACAAGGAGAACGAGTACGTCATATACGTGAACAAGAACCAGGTCCCGAAGCTGAATTTCACCGGCAACTATACGGTGCGAAAGGTAAACCTTTCCTATCCCCTTTGGCGAACCAAGCTGTTTACCGACCTGCTGGACCGGGACAAGATAGACGTGTACCATTCCATGGCCTACACGCTGCCGCTGGTGCCGAAGTCACTGCGCAAGGTGGCCCTGGTCTTAACCTTCCACGGCCTCCACTCGGAGTACTTCAACTTCTCTCTGAAGGAGACCGCCTACTGGCTGTTGAACTATAGGACCGCTGCCCGCTTTGCAGACCGCATAATCTCCGTATCCGACACGCACCGCCACGAGGTCCACGAGAAGTACGGCTTCCCGCTGAACCGCATCGACGTCACATACTTTGGGGTCGAAAAAGGCCTCCACCCGCTTAACGCCAAGGACAGACGCACAGGTCCTGCGTACGTAAGGAAGAGATACAAGCTCGGACCATCGGACTACGTCATATATGTTGGCGGAGGAATGGCCTCCAACAAGAACACCGACACGATGCTGCGCGCGTGGTCCATACTAAAACACAAGTACAACTCCACAATGCCATTGGTATTGACGCGCATCGACATGGTCAAGCTGGCGCCCAGGCTCAGGAGCTGAAGCTTGAGGAAGGAAAGGACGTTATCGGACTTACCTGGGTGTACGGCAAGGACCTCCAGCTTCTCTACGGCTGTGCCCTTCTTTCAGTTGATCCCTCCTCTATATACGAAGGCCTCGGGTTCCCGATAATAGAGGCGATGGCCTGTGGCACACCTGTAATAACCTCCAGGGCATCCTCGTTCCCCCCTGAGGCTGCAGGCGGGGCCGCGTTGCTGGTTGACAAACCCACAGACTCGAAGGAGTGGGCGAAGAAGGTCTACGAGCTGTCGAAAGACAAGAAGAAGCTGCCGAGCCGCTCAGAAAGAAGGGCTTGAGATCGTGCTGCGGGTTCACCTGGGAGAACGTGGTGAAGGAGACACTGAAATCTTACAAGAAAGCAGCAAGGGCAGATGATGTAATGGATGAAAACGAGGAATCGCACACCAGCAAGGACCCTGAAGGACATATTCACCTTCTACTCCAAGTTCAAAACCACCGAGGAGCTCATTGAGTTCCAGAAGATAGACCCCACAATGAACCTAAAGGTAGTAGAGTTCGAGGGCGACAAGAGCATCATAGCCGTGGTACTGGGTAATAGACCGGAACGGGGAGCACGCCAAGAACTTCAGGAGATCTTTGCCGGATTCCATATCGTGATGGTCGAGAGCGGCCGCGATCCGCTATTCAACTATGCGCATAGACGAACCTGGGCGTCGCCGCCGCCAACCGCCACTCGCCAAAGTGGATAATAGTGGCGAATGATGACATGTATCAGATAGACGACCCCAAGATCCTCAAGGACGAACTGCTAAAGACCGAAGAAGACAAGGTCGATGTTGTCTGGATTAACCCGGAGCCGGAGCAACACCACTGCCATTACATACATCTGATTAAGATTATGCCCAGCTTCTTAAGCACCTCACACTCTTGAGGGTCCGTTCAAGAAGAAAGTCTACGAAACGCTCTGCAGGTTCGGCGTCGACTACGTGCTTCTGTATGGGCCGTTCAAGCCCCACGCCATTCTCCTGTTCATGAAGAATGAAAAGAGGTTCATCGGTACCGAGGACTTCTTCGTGCTGTCCGGGAAGTTCATCGCCAGCACCTTCGCCAAGGGCAAAATATACGATGAGATATTCATAAATTGTGCCGAAGACGCCTGGCTCTCACTGATGCTCACAGAGGCGCTTAGCAAGTACGTAGAGTTCAAGATAGGCTCGAAGATCAGCGGAAGCTTCGGCGGCCTGAGCGAGGCGGGGGACGCGCGCGGGCTTCTGAGCAGGATACTCTTCGATTACAAGTTCAAGAAGTCACGCCGGTCTGGGCATCTGCTGAAGCCGACTGAAAGCCATATAAAGCAATAAAACGATTACTTCATACCTGATAAGATGAGCGACAGAGAACTCCTTGACGCGGTAAGGCGAAGAGCCCACATACTCTCAGAATCGCTGAGCTACAAGGTGCGCTACGGCAGCTGGCCCTACGTGTACTTCTCGGACAAGCCCAGATGCAGGGTCCTGGTTGGAGAGGGAACCTATTCGGGCATAATAAGCGTTGTGGCGAACAAGGGACAGACCCTGAAGATCGGAAAGTACACGAGCATAGGCCACCGGCTCGACATAATGATGTCTTCAGGACACAGGGCCGATTCAATCTCCACCTACCCGTTCCGCGAGATCTCCGTAAACTTCTCGCCGGATCAATCTTTTGTGGTCGGCGACATAAGCATAGGCAACGACTGCTGGATCGGCAGCGATGTCATGCTCTTGGGAGGGTGCACCATAGGGGACGGCGTAGTGCTGGGCGCGAAGAGCCTGGTCACCTCAAAGCAGAAGCTTGAGGACTACGGGGTATACGGCGGATCACCCGCAAAGCTGCTTTACTTCAGGTTCGACAAGAAGACAAGGGATGCGTTGAAGAAGCTGAAGTGGTGGAATCTGCCCAAGTCGGTGATAGACGCAAACATGGAGTTATTCTACGGCGATGACATAAACGAAAGCATAAGGAAGATCTCTAAACTGGTGAAGAAATGACGAGGCCTTTGAAGGACAAACTGCACGCTGAGAACATATACAACTTCATAACACTGGCGATACCCCACATGATAACGGAGCAGTTCTTCACGGTCCTGGGATACAGGAGAAACTACCTGGACTACTCTGTCTTCAAAGAGGTGTTCATAGAGCAGCAGTACCTATGGATGTACAAAAAACTTCAGCCCGGAACAACCATCATAGACATAGGCGCCTATGTTGGGGACACTGCAATATACTTCGGGGCATCAGATAACGTGCACAAGATCTATGCCTACGAGATGATGACCACAACCTACCAGGAGGCGAAGAAGAACATAGCGCTCTCCCCATACGGCGACAAGATAGTGCTCTTTAACAGCGCCATCTCGGACAAGCAGGGTGAGATCTCAGTGTCTGAGAAATCGCAAGGCACCCCATGGACTTCGCCATTAGAAATAAAGGAGGGTAAGGGCGTATCCGTAATACCTCTGAATGAGGTTCTAAAAGGAAAGAAGAGGGTCGCAATAAAGGCGGATTGCGAGGGTGCCGAGTCCTACATCTTCAATAATGCAGACCTTAGCGAGGTATACCTGCTTCAAATAGAATATCACGGCGAGGTGCCAAATTGCGCCGAGATAGTCGAGAAGACTCTTCGCTCAAAGGGCTTCAGCGTCAGGAAGGAAGTAATGAAGGCGTACGACAAGCACGGCTTCATCTATGCTGAAAGGCAAAAGTAATCACGCGCTGTACATCTTTTTGTATGCCCTAAGCGTCTGGTCTGCCATTCTTTCCCAGGTAAAGCTCCTTGCGTCATCCATGGCCTTCTTTCTCTGCTTCTCGTTGTAGCCGTTCTGCTTCAACTCCTCTATTATCTGTGCAATGTGCTCTTCGTCCTCAGCCTCGATGCAGTATCGCTTTACTTCGGGTGAGAGATGCCCATGCTTCCAGACTATCACGGGAAGCCCGCGCGCCTTCGCTTCAAGTATCGGCAGCCCAAAGCCGTCAAACCTCGTAGTAAACATGAACGCGTCGAATGAGTCGTAGATGCTGACAAGCCTCTCTTCAGGTGCCGGACCCATGACCTTTATCTGCGGGGAATCGCCGACCATCCCATCCAGGGCATCGCCGTAGTAGTTCCTCCCCCACACTTCCATCCTTATGTTGCGATCCTCCACTTTCCTGAAGCCTGCTATGGCAAGTGCCGCGTTCTTCTGCACGCTAAGGCCTCCCAACGAACCAACTGTAAATGTCCTACCTTCTTTGTGTTTTTTCACCGGTGTCATGAACCTCCTGTCGACCCCAAGCGGCGTCACGAATATTCTGGATCTGGGAAAGCCCGCCTTCACGAGACCTTCACCAGTGAGCTGCGAGTTCGCGAATATGTAATCGCACGCAAGCTGCGTGTGGAGCCCGATGTCGACTATCAGTTTGTTCCACAGGAGGTCCTTGAAGGACTTTGTAAGCAACGGTGTAAGCTCTGGGTACAGGACCACTTGCATCTCATGCGCAGTTGAGGCAAAGACCGGCCCTGTTTTCAGAGGGAAAAAAGGGTACCCGGAAAGGTTGTGCACTATGTCATACTCTCCGAACCTCCTAAGCAACGTCCTGAAGGTCAGGGGAAGCGCCCCGCCGAGTGCCGATGAACGCCCCATCGAGATACGCGATATGGAGATGCCCTGATCGTTGTCCTTTGTGTTCTCATACAGGTTTTTGTCGTATCTCCCGTGCTGGATGCCGATCTGGATAACTTTCATAAAACCGCTTCTACCTATTTGTCTTAATCTTGCTTAGTACCAATATAATTGTTTCTAATGCCCTAAACCGGGCCTCCTGAAAGCTTTATAAACCAGAATAGTGATTATTAGTGGGAGGGAATCAAGCATGCCAAAGAAGAAGATAGTGTTCAGCATAACCCAGAAGTGCCAGAGTCGGTGCACTCACTGCAACATCTGGCAGCTTCGCCCACAGAACGAGCTTACGCTGGAGGAGATTGAGAACTTTGCCAAGGCTAACGCAGGGCAGTTCAACTGGATAGACCTCTCCGGAGGCGAGCCGTTCCTAAGGTCTGACCACGTAGAGATACTGAAGATATTCCAGAAGTACAACAAGATCAAGTACTACAACACCACGATAAACAGCCTGATGGGCAAGGAGCTGTACCTAAGGAAGTTTGACGAAATAGCCCAGCTGAAGATCCCTTACACTTATGTTACCATCAGCCTCGACGGCCCGCCCGCAATCGACGCAATCCAGCGCGGCATCCCGGACCACTTCAAGCGCGCGACAGAGCTCGGCGCTGCGTTCCGCGAGATGGAGGCGAAATACAAGAACTTCCACTTCATGTTCGGCTACACCATGACCAAGACGAACCAGGGCCACCTGATCGAGACCATCGAGGAGGCCAAGAAGGTTCTGCCGTTCATCGATTACAAGCGCTTCCACATAAACCTGTTCCAGAACTCGGACATCTATTACTACAATGAACAGACGAACCTCGCGCCGGACAAGGAGCTCTCGCTCACCGAGCTTAGCGAGTACACCAAGCGCAGGGGCCCGGCAACAAACGCCCTGGACATCGCACAGGTGATGTACTTCAAGATGCTAAGGCACTTCATAAAAACGGGCAAGCGCGCCTTTGAGGACAAGCCGTTCAAGCGCGTCCTGTTTCTAGACAACTTCGGGAACATCTATCCTGCGATAGACTGGAACTTCCTAGGCGCCAACATACGCCAGAACAATGGTGCCTACGATCTACGGCAGCTTGAGTCGGTAAACCCTGGCAAGGAGCCGGAGTTTATCAGCGCATGCAATGACAATGTGCAGCTCTTCGACGTGAAGAACTTCATGAAGGTCCTGATGCTTTAATCAAAATTAGCTGCACTAGCCTTACCAGCTAGCTGAACTTTCCCTCACCAAAGGCACCCTCCTTCTTAACGGCCCCAACTCCGCGATCATCTTCTGTTGCTCCTCTGTGAGCTGCGGGTTTGGCGTGTATATCTTATATTTCCTCTCGAATACCTTTCTGATTCCCGCCTCGTCCCCAGGCTGTACTTCAAACTCCCTAAAGTAAGATTTTAACAGCTCCAAAGAGACCTTCTCTGCCTTAAACAAGTCTGCAATCTCTGACTCCCGGAAGCCGTTCCGGTCCGATGTCACCTGCGTTATATCGTAACCTGAACCGAAAGCCATCTCAAATACGTAGGCGGTCCTCTCCATATGCCACGGCCCGGCAACCAGTGTGATCTTCCGGAAACCCATAGGCGCAACGACCTGCTTGCAGAAATATGCCTCGCCCAGAGCGTCTTTCCCCTGCTCATCAGTCCATATGACCTCTGGTCTCACCCCTAGCTCTATCGCGTACTGCTTTGATGCCATGGCACCTGTTACCTTGACCCTGTCCAAAGCATGCTGGTTTCCAAAACCCGAGAAGAGTATGACCTCGCCTCTTCCCTTCCGGTAGACCTCTACGGCCTTCTCCACGGCCAGCCTTCCGCTTGGCGTCTGTCTGCCATCGAAGTTTACCCCTTCGTCAGGGCCGATGATTATGCTCTTACTGCGTGCCACAGTTGCCATTTAATATCTGTATTAAATTATCGTTTTTCAGATATTTAAGCGTTAAAAACAGACCGGATTTGTAAGAAAAAGACATCAAATACGTACTAAAGTACAACCTAAAGATTAAGCATATATATCATAAAACCCATAAATAATATTTAGTGGTAATATGGTAACTAAAACAATTGCTCGAAGAGAAATTAGTAGTTCTGGGGCATTAAAGATAGAAATAGGGGAGTTGCCCCGCGGAATGCACATAGATTTTAAGCAGTCAAATGAGTTTGCAGAGTCCCGAGGGGGTAGATTGCTAACTAAATCAGAAATCGAAGCAGCATTTAATGAAAATCCTAACCAATTCAATTCAATTGTGGGGAGATGGTTTAAAGTAGGCAATAACGAAGGAGATGCTCTGTCCATGATGGTTAGCCCAAGATCTGCTCTACTCATCAGCGACAAACCCGACATCGATGTTGCGTTTGTGAAGGTTGTGGTATATACAAGTGACAACCAAACCAAAACGGAAAGAATTGGTCCAATAAGGAAGTTGTTTAGAGGATTAATTTAAAAAACTGCACAAGCAAATAAGTAAAGTCACTTAGCTTTGTAAAGAACTGCGGTTCCATTCGTGAAGTATGTGGTGTAGTTCCCGGTGCTTATGATGCTGTTCAACT
>CAWBCT010000014.1:0-38374 GCA_963787445.1 uncultured archaeon | reverse complement strand
GGCTTTGCATTTTTAATCGGTTTTGCAATTTTAATCCATATTCTGCAATTTTAATGCTTTTTCGTGCCGGATGGTACGAACCTATTCCCTTCTACTACCCCCTTCGTACCTTCCTACTTCCCTCGGGGAAAGCCTGACAAGGTACGCAGCAAGTGGGAGGGGGTTCGTACCTTATTCTAATATGTTGTTGGTGTTTCTTTGTTGTCTTCTTTGTGTTTTTGTTATTCTTTTCAGTTCCTACGTCGATAATATTGAAGGGGTTTAGGGTATCAAGTAGTCTCTTTGTTTGGTTTTATATTTGTCGGCTTTATGTTTCTGTTTTCCATAGTTTTAGTCAATATTCTTACTGATTCCTTAGTACTCCGCATTGATCGTTATCTAATAGTCAAGTCGTAGGGAGCATTCCCGAGTCCGACCGAAGCAAGAGTGCAGGTTCAGGTTTAAAGGAAGACATAATAACTTACGATAAAATATAGTCATGGAGGAGAGAAAAAGAAACTTTGCTGCCTTCACCATACTTAAAATAATCAAGGCAAGATAGAATGGGTGCGAAAGACTTCATCAGTAAGCACGCGGTAAGCATACTCCTAATCGTATTGGGTTGTGTATTAACATTTCTTACCTTTATCGCCACAGTAGTTCCGTTGTGGATTATAGGTCTGATTATAGTCATAGCTGGCATCCTCCAATTCCTTGATAAACAGGCATCAGATCAACAATTTAGCTCAGCTGTAACAAGTGCTGCAACAAGTATTGGTGAGCTAAATCAAAAAGTTGGGGATTTAAGCAAACAAAATCAGGAGCAGAAGAAAACAAGTGACGAACAGTTACAGCTTGTAAAAAATATGAATAGCATGATGGGCGAGAGCCAAAAAATTAGGATGAATCTAGTCGCACGTCTTATAGAACGTGGTCTAATCAGCGAATCAGATGTAGTCAAACATCTTGAAGGAATGGATGCCTACCTTTTATACTGCTATGCAAATCCTCCACCAATTGCTTCTGGAAAAGATGTAATCAAGAGGTCTTATCCTGTATTCTTACAGGAAGCTGGCTTCGTTAGGATGGGAACACGCAGCACATTCTTTATAACAACTGCAAATAGACTGACTAAAAAACTGCAGAATCCAAACACATTAAAACGGTGGCTGCTTACTGAGCTTAAAGTTCAGCTAGAAGCAGACTGGAAAGCACAATTAGAGAAGTTAAAAGCCAAAGGGAGCATACTTTATGAAAGGCACAAAGATACTGATTTCTCTAAGTTTCTAAGCATGGATTTGCTTATCTTTAAGACCAAGTTAGGTAGTGGAAACATCGGCATAATCAACAAAAATATACTGCCTGCTGAGTTCAGTAAGCTAGTGGGTACTGACTTAAAGCCAGGGAAATTGGAAATAGAAGAGGGGAAGAAGATAGAAGTAAAGAAATTCATATTTGAGTCGTCTTTCCAACTGTTCTTTGCAGAGATACCAAAGGATGATCTAAGAAAGCTCAATAAGCTAGAAGCCAAGTTGAAACATGAACTAAAAATTAACAGTTTTATAGATTACACTGTTCGTTCTGTTGGTGACATAACAAAGATATTTCAAGAGAGCTTTGATGCACCCAAAGCCTTAGAATATTCTACCCTATTGAAAACAAAAGCAGCAGAGTATGAAAATGCATTAAAAGAGATGGGTATAAGCACAACTTGAAATAAAAACGTCTGTTTTTCAGAATAGATTATGATTAAGAAGCATTTTAGTTTTCCTTAGTTATGTTTATACAATCAAACTTTCCATTTGCATACTTGATTATCTCCGCCTTTAAAGCCTGTAGTGCGTGTCCCCATGGGTCTGAGTGAAGCGAAGGCGATAGAGATGAGCTTAAAGGACAGAGTGTCTTACGACGACAACTCTTCTAGTAAGCTATTTATAGGTGAAAAATCATAATAAATCACAGTGATAAAATGACTGCCACTCTACAAAGGACACAGACAACTTTCAAAGAGGTAAAGACATCAACAATACCTGTCTTTATCGCAAACGTAAAGGCTGACCACTCCAAATCAATGCGAATCTTGGAGGACAACGGTCTGCGCCCGTTCACCAAACAGGAAGTGCTTGTTATAGTCGACCAGAACCCTGAGCTTAAACAGCAACTAAAGGGAAAGTGGTTCTATCTGGCCGGAAAGTGCTTGGAAGAGGGCGGCTATCATACATTCGATGAAAAGGGCAACCTCAAGGAGGGCAAGGGCGAGATCGAGAAGACAGTTTATCTTTATAAAGGAACACAGCCGTTGTCGCTCGACGTGTACGAGGACGACGGCGCGCGGAACGACGAGAGGCGGTTCTACCTCGTCGCGGACGACGGTCCGTCCGTTGTTGCTCCGGTGGTGGTAGGGGTTAGGAAGGTCCCCGAAGGGGCCGCGCCGGAAATTGCAGTAGCTTCAACAACGTCTGAAAGTGTTACGATTACGGGGATTTCTGCCGAAGCACTCATGGAGCTTAAGCGTGGCTCTACAGAGGAGCTTAAGGCAGCGGAAGGCGTGTTGTTCGGCCCGGGAAACTTTTCCATAACTAGGAAGCTAGTCGATGCGCTAAGGATAAAAGAGTGAATGTCTAATTCTCTTTGCCTAGGTTTGGTTGGCAATCCAGTGGATATGCCTGCCGGACCGTGGACGACTAACCCACGTTCACGGGTGCAAGCCTAGGAACCACACATCCGTCTACAGTGCCAGTAGTCTTAAGACATGCTGGACATGAAATTCAACGGCGATACAGAGTACGTGGAAACCGAAACCGTAAAGCCGCGGTGCAGCCACGAAAGTGGCGTTTAGTAGACGGGTTAACATTGTGCCGTTGTCGCTCAACGTGTACGAGGACAACAACGCGCGGAACAACGAGAGGCGGTTCAACCTCAACGCGAACAACGATCCATCCAATGTTGCTCCAATGGTTCTTGCTTGCAACCTAAGCATATACAAGGTAATCTCTTGATAACCTATACGAACTTGTACAATACAATCTATTCGTACGAGAATCTGCAACTTGCTTGGAGAAAAGCAAGAAAGGGCAAAACACTTAAGGATTATGTTATCGAGTTTGAGGAAGATTTAGAGAACAACCTAATGAAACTACAAGACGAGTTAAGAACTTTTACATACGCGCCGAGTCCTCTAACTACTTTTATAATAAAAGACCCTAAGACTAGAAAGATAAGTGCATCGCACTTCAGAGACAGAGTAGTTCACCATGCTTTATGTAATGTCATAGCACCCATCTTCGAAAGACATTTCATATACGATTCCTTCGCAAACCAGAAAAGGAAGGGAACCCACATAGCCATAAGAAGATTTGAGAAGTTTGTGAGAAAAATATGCCCGCCTCGCGAGATTTCAGTGGGGGGGGGGGCAACGTAAACTTTTTGATAGGCCAAACATCACTGGATATGCGTTAAAGGCAGACATTCGACATTATTTTGATACAGTTGATCATGAAGTTCTGATTAGCATAATAAAGCGGCGGATAAAAGACAAAGATGTCATTTGGCTTATGGAAGTTATACTCGGAAATCACAAGACAGATGTTGTGGGCAGAGGAATGCCAATCGGCAACCTGACTTCTCAATTTTTGGCAAACGTTTATCTTAACGAGCTTGACCAATTCGTGAAACACGAGCTGAAAGTGAAGTATTACATCAGGTATGTGGATGATTTCTTAATCTTGCATAAAGATAGAAAAACCATAGAAAATTGGAAAAGCAAAATCGACAACTTTTTGAAATCCAACCTTAAGGTAGAGTTGCATCCCGAAAAATCAAGGATTATACTACTCGAAAAAGGAGTTACTCTGCTTGGTTTCAGAGTTTTTCGTAATTACAAGCTTCTTAAGAAGAGCAACGCTAGAAGGATATGGAAACGAATGGATAGGCTAAAGAAGAAATATGATTATGGAGAGATCGCTTTGCAAGATGCGGCAAAAAGTCTTGAAGGATGGTTCGCCTACGCCGAGTTTGCCAACACCTATAACCTTAGAAACAGAGTTCTTGAGAGGTTCAACTGCTTATTCAAAGAGGAGCGTGCGAACAAGCCTTAAATAGCTAGCCAGAAATAGCTATTTTGGGGAGTGTGGACTTCTTAGGCATCGTAAAGCTGCTAGAAACTTAGTTTTCCTTTCCTATATTTAGGCAGTCAAACTTCCCATTTACATGTTTGATTATCTCCTCCTCTACCTTTGAGTTATTCGTGACTATTGTAAGTGCTGCCTTGAACCTTCTTGCCTTTTCAACGGATCTATCTAAATGCGCCTTGTCCGCATCCGTCTGTATCTCATAAATTCGCAGCGCTTTGTAATCCCACCAACCCTTAATCTTCTTGTCTGGTTGTATCTCCCCAACATCAAAGCTGTCTTTCTCACTCGGCACAAAAGCATAGTTCCCTCTGCTGTGTATGAGGTCTATGACCTTCATCTAGACTTTTAGCCTCCAAAAAGAATTTTGGTATACCATCTATCCTAAATCCATAATCGACTCTTTTACCCGATATATTCTCTTCTTTTGAGACTTCATTAGAATCTTCTACATTCCAACCCAATATCCTAAATAGCGGCAATATAAAATCGTTTTTTGTGGCTTCTTCATTATACTTTTTGTCTTTTTCTCGGTTATATTTATCAATAAGCTTTGTTATCTCTATTTTAACATGTTCTTTGTCCATAAATAGCACTATGTAATTTTATCTAAAGCCTTACCATAAACCCTAATCTTTTTATCATCTTTCATGGATTTTTGAATTTTAACAATTACAGTTTGGCCTATGTATCCTGCTAATTCAGGATTCTTTATACTAATGCTTCCATATTCATACTTTCTAATCTCTGTCTTCAATTTCTTTTTGTAGGTTGTTGAACTTACTCTTATTTCATAAGTCCCTATTGTTTCCACCATACTTAGTCACTTTCAATACAACTAATTCTACGTAGATAAATATATAAACATATAAACCTCATCCTTTAATTTCTACGTAGAAACATTTAAATACCTTCATGTAGATATATTCTACGTAGAAAAGTGATTGTATGCAACAAACACAACAACTTTTGCAACAGGGAAAACAGACCCCATTTGATAAATTTGCCAGCAAGAAGGAGCTTGAACGCTTAAAAAAAGAAGTAGACGAACTTTTGCCCTATCTATCAAAACATAAGATAGAGAGCTTGCAGAAGGTAATAGGAAAGCATTTTGCCAAGAGATTCGCAGGCAAACTTAAGAATCCACGCTACGGCTCAATAAACAAGGGCTTTGAGGAGGAAGAGCTTGTCGTATTCTTGAACTCCATAACAGAGGAGAAGTTCCGCCTGCTTTTCGAGTTCCAGGGTCAGCTAGGACTTAGGATAGGCGAGGCGATAAAGGTCAATATGACTGACATAAGCTTTGAGAAAAGGGAGCTTCTAATTAAGACTGAGAAGGCCAGAACCATGAATACGTTAAGGATACCCTCCGGACTGCTCCTAAGGCTACAGGAATACATGAGGGTCAACACTGAACAAATAAATAAAGCCCAAGGCTATCTATTCTATACTGATCCTGTAAAAAGTCACCATAGCAAGAGGCTATACATAGACGTGAATTATGCACGGAATCGCTTTAGGTACTACCTATCAAGATGCGGATTCGACAAGGTCTATGATACAAGTGAGGAATCAGTTCAAGGAAGGCGTGTGAGACGTTTACATAGGCTTACTACTCACAGTCTACGCCATTATGCAATAACTCACTTCGCCAGGGCGACTAATGGAAATGTTGTTCTGACGAGCAAATTTGCAAGGCACAGTGAGATAGGGACGACGCAGACGTATATTTACACAGATAAAAACGAGCTTTACTCACAGATTGAGAAAGCGTTTTCTTAGAATATAGGATATTTCTAGTCCAAAGTAAATAAAATTTAAACCTGCTAAATATTTTCTAATTCAGTGAGTCTCTGATTAAGTTGATTTACTGAATAAAACATATAACCTATACCTTCTAAAGTAAATTCAACAAATGGAAATAAACACGTAAAAATTTGTTTTATTGCAGTGATCAATACTATTAGCTCTTTTTTAATTGTTTCAACCAGACTAATAACTTTAGTTTTTACATATTCTATTCCACTATCAACAAATCCTCTAAAACCCTCAGAAATTAGGTATAAAAATCCAATAGCAATAACACCTATTCCTATGGCTTGTTTCATTTCGTCTGGCAAGTCTAGTATAAATTCAGCTCCGCTTGATATCAAAGAAATTGTAAATGTAATTAACCCCTCTAGTAGCCACGATATAAATTTTATTATAGCCCCAAGAATGTAATACAAAATATTAAAGATAAAATTAGCACTATTTTCAAGAATAAATATTGATAAAGATCCGCTAGTTAACTCACTTAACACACGACCAACAGTCCCAAGTTTCCACACTTTTACTTCAGATTGTTTATTGAATATTTTATCCTTGCTTATCACGCCATGTGTTTTGAGTAAAAATGCAACTCCAAGATACTGGGCATCAGTAGGTCCACTTTTTGCTTTATTTCCTATTAAATCATATGCATGTTTATAATATATGTCATCCAAATTTTTGTCTAGATTTATTTTCCTAATCTTTATCAATAAGTTTAAGGCCACTCCTTTTGCTCTGTTTTTATCTAATCCTGTTGGCAAATCTCTGTCTATGGCTCTTAGTACTTCCTCTTCTATCATATTAGAAGCATATAATTCAAGTATTGGGTTTCCAATAAAGCTTGATAGAAAAGATGGTTTATTATTCATTATAGCAAGTACTTCTCCATATACTATATTTGCATCTACTGAAAACGAAATTGAGACCTTTCTTGTACCCGATAATGGTGACATTTGTGCATAAGATTGCAAGTAACTTATGAACTCTGACCCGAGTAGATCAGTCAACTGTTTAAAATATACATCAAATTCTCTGCTAAAGGTCCCAAAGTCTCTCCATTGTTCAGTATCAAATGAATTATTGTAATCAGGCATATACAAAATTCTACTCACTAAATCTTATATTCATCTTTTCTTTAGATAGCTAGAATGGAGGTACAGGGAATCGAACCCAGGCCTTCACCGTGTAAGGGTGACGTCCTACCATTAGACAATACCTCCGCGAGTAAATATTACTAATATCTACAAATATAACCTTTCCGCAGGACAGACAAAGAACTAATTACTTCAAGTGTAAAAAGTCATTAAATGTTAACACTTTCAAACCTTCATCTTTACTTATTTCAAATTCGGTGATGGCAGTATTTTCTATAGGGTACGCCCTGACAAACTTCTTCAAATCCTTTATGGATATCTCATCCCCAAAAATTCCTACAGCCATCAATGTTCTCATGAATGTTCCATGACTGACCACAATCACTGATTTTTTCCCTGTTTTCAACAAGTAGTTGATGGCCTTGCGCGCCCTTTTCTTCACATCGAAAAAATTTTCTTCGTCAGAGTAATGCCATTTTGGATCATTCAGATGTTTTTCACGTTCTAATAGGTATTTGATCTCTTCAGGTCCGCCGTGTTGATGCCCTATTATCTCTGTGGGACCTTTCTTTTCAATAAATAAATCCGTATAAACAACCTTCTTCTTTAGTCTCCGATTTATTATCTGGGCAGTTTGCTTTGCCCTCTGGTATTTGCTTGAAATTATTAAATCTGCCTTTATTCCAAAAAGGCGCTTTGATACTAATTCTGCCTGTTTAATTCCAACTTTTGACAATTTGGTATCTGAAAACTGGTGTTTCCCTTTTTTATTCAGTTCGCTTTCTCCATGCCTAACAAAAATTATTAACATAGGATGGCCTTCAAGATCCCTTATCCAGCTTCTTCTTTACGTGCTTCAAAGCGGAGAACATATCGCGGTCAAGTTCCTCCAGTCTTTGGGAGATATATTTCGACTGGGACTTCAGGTTGGGTATAACTATGTAGTCAAGAGCATTAACTCTCCTCTTTGTCTTTTCGACCTCGATTACAAGTCTCTTCAACCCTTGCTCCCTCTGAGCAACGTCTATAACCGTGTCTATCACATCGTTGAAGCTGTTATTGATGTCATCCACCGCAACGCTTGTGGAAAGCAGGTTAAGTCCCATTCCATTTCCTTTCTCACCCTTTATGGTCTCTGGGATTTTTACTCCCATGATGTTGCTGACCGAAATTCCAATCTCCTCTGCCGCCTTAACTTGCTGTGCGGCTGTCTCTAGCTCGAAGTTTCCAACGTAGGATGAGGCTGTCCTTACCGTACCATAAGCCTTCTGAAGTTCATCGTAGAGATTGCTCCTTCCCTTTCCAGACTCCTTAAGCAGCTTGAGGAACTCAAGGACCAATGCCTCCCTCTTCCTCTTCAGGATGCCGTATCCTCTAGTGGCCGTGCGCGTCCTGCGCTTGGTCTCTATCAGATTCATCCTCGTCGGATTCAGCTTCTCTACCATTTATCCATCCAATTACTTCTTTGCCTTCTTCTCAGGAGCCTCTTCCTTCTGCTCCTTTTCATGGGAAGGCGCAGCCTTCTTGTAGTACTTCTTCACGTACTCCTCCTTGATTCTTGAGAGCTCGGTCTCAGGAAGCATCGATAGGAGTTCCCATCCTATCTCCAGGGTCCTCTCTATGCTCCTGTCCTCGTCGAATCCCTGCCTTATGAACCTGTCCTCAAACGCGTCTCCGAAATTGAGGTACTTCCTGTCTATCTCGCTCAGGGCCTCCGCACCTACTATGGAGCTCAGGCTCTTTGCGTCCTGCGCCCTTGCGTAGGCTCCGAACAGCTGGTCTGCGAAGCCCCTGTGGTCCTCTCTGGTCTTGTCCTTACCTATGGCGTTGTTCATAAGCCTGGATAGGGATCCCAATGGGTTGACTGACGGGTAGATGCCCTTGTTGTTGAGCGCCCTGCTCATGAAGATCTGTCCCTCTGTGATGTATCCTGTCAGGTCCGGAATCGGGTGAGTTACGTCGTCGCTAGGCATCGTAACCACGTTGAGCTGCGTTATGCTGCCTTTCTTGCCCTTGATGATTCCCGCCCTCTCGTAGATGCTTGCGAAGTCGGTGTACATGTATCCGGGGTATCCTCTTCTTCCAGGAACTTCCTCCCTTGCGCTTGCGAGCTCTCTCAGGGCCTCTGCATAGTTGGTCATGTCGTTTAGGATGACCAGCACGTGCATTCCCTTCTCGTAGGCAAGGTACTCTGCCGTAGTTAGAGCCAATCTAGGGGTGATTATTCTCTCGATGCTTGGATCGTCAGCAAGGTTGATGAAAGCCACCGTCCTCTTTATTGCGCCCGTCCTCCTGAACTCCCTGATGAAGTAGTCTGCATCGTCGTAGGTGACTCCTATTCCTGCGAACACCACTGCGAACGACTCGTTCTTGCCCTTTACCTTCGCCTGCCTGGTGATCTGGGCCATCAGCTGGTTGTGCTGAAGTCCGGAGCTGGAGAAGATTGGCAGCTTCTGGCCCCTTGCCAGGGTGTTGAGCCCGTCTATGGTTGAGATTCCTGTCTGGATGAAGTCGCTTGGGTAGACTCTCGATACCGGGTTGATTGGGGCGCCGTTGATGTCCCTCTTCTCGTTGCTGACTATCGCCGGTCCTTTGTCCTTTGGCCTTCCCTGGCCGTCGAATATTCGTCCGAGCATCTTCTCGCTAACCCTTACGCTGAACGTGTCTCCAAGGAAGCTGACCGAGCTGTTCTCCACGTTGATCCCGTTCGTCGGCCCGAACACCTGTACTATTGCCTGGGTGTCGCTCGTGTCGAGCACCTGGCCCAACCTGAACTCCCCGCTCTTCAGCTTTATCTTCACTATCTCGTTGTAGGAGGCGTTGCCTACCTTCCCTACAACCACCAGCGGTCCCGCTACCCTTTCTATTGTTTTATACTCTATTTCTAGTGCCATGTGATCAACTCTTCTTCTTTGCCTCGACCACCGCAGTGGAAGCCGTCTGGCTCTCCTCCGCGATCAGGTCGTTGAACGCCTTCGTGATGCCCGCTTTGAGCTTCTTCTCGTGCGCTTCGAACTCCTTCTCAGAGATTCCCTTCATCCTTGAGATCTCCGCCCTTACCGGGACGTTCGAGACCTTGTCCAGCTGCACTCCCTTCTGGACCGCGTTGCTTGCAGCCCTTGAGAAGTGAAGTATCGTGCCAAGCATTCCCGCCTGCTTCTTCATGCTGGTGTAGGCGTCCGTGTCATCAAAGGCGCTCTGCCTCAGGAAGTCCTCCCTGAGCATCCTTCCTATTGTAAGAAGGACTCTTTCTGCATCCGGAATGCGTCCTCTCCTACGAGTTGGACTATGTCCTTCAGTTCAGCCTCCCTCTGGAGCAGCTTCATCGCCTCCTTCTTGTCCTTCACGTACTCCTCTCCCACGTTCTTGATGTACCACGGTTCGAGCGCGTCAAGGTAGAGCGAGTAGCTGTTGAGCCAGTTGATTGACGGGAAGTGCCTGGAGTTCGCAAGCCCTGCGTCTAGCGCCCAGTAGGTCTTTACCACTCTAAGCGTACCCTGCGAAACCGGCTCTGAAATGTCTCCTCCTGCAGGAGATACCGCCCCTACCAATGTTATGGAGCCGTGCGAGCCATTCAGGCTCTCCACCTTTCCGCCCCTTTCGTAGTACTCCGCAATCCTCTTTGAAAGGTAAGCCGGATATCCTTCCTCTCCAGGCATCTCTTCAAGCCTTGCCGAGATTTCCCTCATGGCCTCTGCCCATCTGGATGTTGAGTCTGCCATGACCGCCACGTTGTAGCCCATGTCCCTGTAGTACTCTGCGATCGTGACTCCTGTGTAGATGCTTGCCTCTCTTGCTGCTACCGGCATGTTGCTCGTGTTTGCGATCAGCACGGTTCGTTCCATAAGCGGCTTTCCTGTCTTCGGGTCCTTCAGGTGAGGGAACTCCGTGAGAATTTCCGTCATCTCGTTTCCTCGCTCTCCGCATCCGATGTAGACTACGATGTCGCTGTCCGAGTACTTTGCCAATGACTGCTGAGCCACGGTTTTGCCTGCGCCGAACGGCCCTGGAATTGCTGCTGTTCCGCCCTTCGCGACTGGGAAGAGCGTGTCGATTACGCGCATTCCCGTCATGAGCGGCTCGTTTGTTCCGAACTTGTTCTTGAACTTTCCTGAAACTCGAACCGATCTCTTCTGCGCCATGGTGATGTTGACCGACTTCTTCTTGCTGTCTACCTTTGCCACAACGTCGTCGACCGTGAAGTTGCCGCTCTTTATCATTGTGAGCTTTCCTTCAACGCCCTTCGGCACCATGATGTAGTGTTTTGTGATCTCCGTCTCCTGAACGTGTCCGAGTATCGTTCCCTCTTCCACGTGCGCGCCCTTCTTCAGCGTCGCACTGAACTTCCACTTTTTCTTCCTGTCCAGCGCGTCTGCCGTGATTCCCTTTCCGATGAAGCTCCCGCTCTTCTTCTCTATCACTGAAAGTGGCCTCTGGATTCCGTCGTAGATTCCTCCAAGTAAGCCTGGTCCGAGTTCCACTGAAAGCTGCGAACCTGTGACTTTCGACTGGCTCTCCCGGCTTGAGTCCAGTTGTATCCTCATAAACCTGGATGACTGCGTCGCTCTTGCGCAGCTGGATTATCTCCCCTACCAGCTTGGACTTCCCAACGTGCACTACGTCGTACATGTTGCTTCCAAGCATCTCCTTCGCTATTACCAGTGGTCCTGAAATTCTTTTTATCGCTCCCATATCAACTACCTTTCATTTTTGTTATGTCTATGCCGATAGCCCTGAGTATGAGTTTTCTAAGCATGTCCTGCTTGAACTCCTCCTTGTACTCCGGAACCTCTATGAACATTGGCATGAGGCTCGTGTCTATTGCATTGAGTATCTTCCTGTCCTTTATGCTTCTGGTGACCGTCGTGGTGATGACTATCAGTCCGATGTCGTCCCTCTTGAGTAGCTCCCTTATGGCGTGCTCTGAGTCGGCGCCGCTCTCCACTATGAACGAGTCCTTCACTCCCGCGATCTGGAAGCCGAGGGCTAGCTGCTCCCCGCCTACCAGCGCGATCTTGTACTTGTTCTTCAGTTTAGCTTCCATGTTATCAGTTTTGAAACCTCGTCCTTGCTCAGCCCGTAGGCCTTGCTCTTGACGAGTATGCGCAGGGTGAGAACCTCAATCTCCTTTGAGTATACGTAGGAGATGATTGTCCCGAACGAGAGCACGCTGTGCCTCAGGGTTTTCATGCTCTTGATGAGTATCGCGTTCCTTAGTCCAATCTCGAAGGCGATGAGCTGCTTGCTTGCCTTGTAGGACTCGAGCGCCTCCTTCATCCCCGGCGCCTTTACCTCCTTCGCGAAGGCCTCCACGCTCGCCGCGCCTTCATAGCTCTTCTTGAACGTGCTCTCCGAGGTTCCTCCGTTCTGTATCAGGTACTCGGAGACGTCCTTGAATGGGAGCCTCCTTCCCTTGGCCCTTATGAGCGTGATTATGTTCTTCGCGTCTATCTCCATCTTAAGTATCTCCACCGCGGGCTTGCTCCTGTCGCCAACTTCTTCGATGAGCTTTGAGTAGGATTCATAATAGGCCGAGTCTATCGCCGCTATCGCCTCGAACACGTCCTTCTTCTTTGCGTAGGCTGCCACTCCCGCCCTTATTATGTGCGAGGCGCTCCTAACCTTCAGGAACCTGTCCAGCATGTGCGCCACGCTGTCCTCCTTGAACGCCTCCTTCACTATGTGCTGGTCGTAGGAGCCGTAGTTGAGCACGTATTTCGAGACGTCCTCGTAGGCGAGGCCCCTGCTCTTCGCCTCAATCGCCAGCTTCACGTTCGACAATCCAAACCTTCTGACCAGGGTCCTTATTATCTCCCTGTCGGATTTCGGCGTTACCTTTACCAGCGTGGTCATCCGCTCGGCGAGGTTCTGGCTCATGGCGAAGTCTATCATCGACTGCTTCATCTGCACCCCGCCGAATCCCAGGAGCGCCTTGTTGTAATCCGTCTGGACAAGATTGGTTAGGATCGTGCCCACGTCCTTTGCGTTGATTATTGTCTGCATGGTCTCTCCGCTCAGGAGCTTCGCCTCCATCGCCTTGACCCTCGTATTGGAGTAGCCGTACTTCAGTGGATTCCCGCCGAACACTCTTGCACCTACAGCTCCATGCTCTTGATGAGCATCGACTTTATCCCTGGGATGTTCGACTCGACCACAGTGTCGGCGCTGCTGTCAAGCACGACCTTCCGGTCGCTGGTGTAGAGCACGATGTGCCCGTCGTCCTTGACCGGGACGACCTTCGCCGCTCCCTTGACCAGGGGCGCGTACTTCTTGGTTATCTCCACCGTGAAGCCCTCTCCCGGCGCGACGTCCTTGAACCGCTTGAGCGCGTTCTTGAGGAGTTCGTCCATGTGCCTGGTCGCGAGCTCCTTGACTATCTGCTTCTTTATCCGGTTGAGCTCGGCCTCGACCGCCTCGTCGGCCGCCTTCTGGACCCTCTCCGCCGCCTCGGACTGCGCGTCTCCCTGGGACTGTTCCAGGGTGGACTTCTCCGCCGCCTTCAGCGACTCCTTGACCTCCGCGATGCTCTGCTTGGCCTGGGCCCTGGCCTCATCGAGGATGCGCTTCGCCTCCGTCCGCGCATCCGCTTCGGCCCTGGCCGCCTTCTCCCTGGCCTCGTCGGTTATCCCTTTCTTCAGGTCGTTTAGCGCCATGATTTGCACCAGCACCCTTAGATAAGGCCTGCACCGAGGGCAATCAGGATAGCTATTACGAAGCCGAAGATTACCAGAGTCTCCGGCAGCACCATGAACAGAAGCACCCGTCCCATCTCCTCCGGCCTCTCTGCTAGCAAGCCCATTCCCGAGCTTCCGATCGCTGCCTGCGCGTATCCTGTTGCTACTGCGCTAACTCCTATCGCTATTGCGGCTCCAATCGCTGCAACCGCAGCTTCCATTGTTATTGCCATTCTATCAACTTTTATTCTTTAGTATAAACCCTCTTGTATGAAAACGGCTTGAACTTCACTCCGCCGCCCTGGTAGAACTTGGTGAAGAACTCCACGAAGTTCAGCCTTACCGCCTGCACCATCGCCTCGAACATCGAGACTATCATATTCATGACGTGCAAGACTAAAAAGATTACTAGGTAAAGTATGAAAGTGATTATTCCCCAGATCCCCCCGCTTCCGAACGTGGGGGTGAAGGCCAGGTCTATCAGGAAGGCGATGATTATGCTCACCAGGCCGAAGCCCATCAGCCTGCTGTAGCTCAGGATGTGGGCTATGAGCGTGGGCACCTCTCCCGCTTCCTGGCCTGCCAGCACCATGGTCGCCACGAGCATCAGCAGGGCGAGGATCGCCGCCGCAAGGCTTACCGTGTAGCTGAACGTGCCGAACAGGCCGCCGCAGATTGCGATGGTTCCAGCAATTATGAGGACTATTGAGGTGAGCTTGCTTATGGCGAGCTTCTTCTCATGGTGGTGCATCTTGTTATAGAACCCGAAGGCCAGTCCAAGTACTATCTGCACCACTCCGAACAGCACCGCGATGACCATCAGGGTCGGGATGCTCTTGAACCAGTCGATGCCCGAGAAGGTGGTGAAGTACTGGTTGAACTGAAGTCCGAAGTACTGGTTGGTTATGAACCCGAACACTATCGCCGCAGCGCCGTTCAGCTGCCACAGGGTGGAGGCGTTGTAGACAAGCCCCTCCGGATCCGTTATCCTCTTTATGTAGGTTGCGAGTATCATGGAGAGGATCCCGTAGCCGACGTCCGAGACCATGAAGCCGTAGAAGATCGGGAAGGTTATGATGAAGATCCAGGTGGGATCGAGCTCGTCGCTCCTCGGGACCGAGAGGAACTCCACCAGGTAGTCGTAGGACCTGAGGAACTTGGGCCTCTTGGTCAAGGTCGGGGCAAGCTCGTCATGCCCGTCGATCTCCTCAAGGTACATCATCCCCCTGGTCTCGTTCTGCATCGTGCTCTTGAACTCTTGCACGTTCTTTTCGGGGATCCACCCCTCTATTATGATCGTCGAATCGGTCTTCTTGAAGATGAGCGCCGCGTTCAGCCTGGTGATCTCTATCTGCAGCGCCTCGCTCGCCGCAAGGAGATGGGCGTAGTGCCTGTCGCTCAGCTGCTCCTTCCTCGCCTTCGCCGCCGCGTGCTCCTCCGCGTTCCCGCTTATCAGGACGTCTATGGTGTGCACCGACTCCTCCGGGCTGCCCTTGAAATACTTCGACCTGAGCTCCACCTCCTTCAGCTTGTGCTCCTTTATCACTTCCTCTGCGTTCGTGCCCTTCTCGCAGGCCACGACCACCAGCGCCATCTTGTTGCGCACCGGGCTGTGCGCTACTCGGATCCCGCTTCCCGCCTTCCTGAATCCGTCCATCACCTTGCCTAGTATCTCCGCCTCTGCCTCAAAGCCCCTTATGGCCAGCCTCTCGCTCTCCAGCTTGGAGAGGTCTATGTGTATTCCTATGAGGCTCTGGGCCACCCTCCTTGCCTCGGCGAGCTCAGCCTTCCTCTCCGCGACCTGCTTCAGCCGGTCGCTGTCATTGTAAATCTCATCCAGCGCCTTGGTGTAGGCCGCGCTGTGTATTATCCTACTGAGGTCCTGGTGGCTCACCTTCTTCGGCGGCCTCTTGCTCAGGACCGCCATGGCGCCGTTTATCCTGACGAGCCTCTCGTTCAGGATGTTGAGCTGGTCTGCGTCCACGCCCGCGTCTCCCACGGCCGCCTTGCTCTTCCTGAGGTCTATCATCCCGAGCCTGTGCATCGCGGTGATGACCTGCGCGCGCTGCTTCTCTAGGCAGATCATCCTCACTTTCTTCATGGGCTCGGTTTTGAACATCAGTTTTACCTTTTACCTTTATCTGGACTGGGAACTCCGGGCAGCACTATTCAAGCGCCATCCAGACCGCTTCCTCTATCGCCTTCTTCTCCTTCTGCTTGTTGAGCTTCTTCTTCGAGGCGGCTGCGGCCTCCCTCTCAGCCTTGGCGATGAGCGCCTTCCTCACCGCGCCCGCCTCCTTGTCTATCACCTTTGAGGACTCGGCCCTGAGGCTCTTTATCTCCTCCTCCGTGCCTGCGAGCAGCTTCTGCGCGTCGGCGTGCGCCTTGGCGAGCAGCCCCTCCCTCCAGGATGCGGCCCTTTCCAGCATCCTTACGGCCTCTATCTCCGCGTCCTGCACCTCCTTTATGGAATCTGAAGTGGTTGAAGTTTTCATGTTGTCATCGTAGTTGCTGCCCGTCGGCAGAAAATCGCTTAATTATGAACGGACATGTTTATATAGGTTACACAACTTTGCACATAGGAGTATCATGCCGTTTTCCTGTGCAGCCTGCCTTTCCCGATCAGCACAGCGTCGTGTTAGCCACGCAGAGCGCGCTGGAGACGTTGTCTGCGGGATGGACTGGTACTGGCAGTTTGTGATCACCAGCGGCGTGGAGGTTATGTTGTAGTACTGGGCCAGCACCGCCTGCCTATTTATGAAAGTGCCCGCGCCGGTTATGCAGGATGAGAGCTCGCCCTGGTTGAGGCTCGAGTCGTTAGCCAGGGTCTGCAGTGTTCCAGGGCTCATGTACAGCCCGCTGTAGGTGCTGTTCACCGTCCTCGCGAAGACGCTGAAGTTGGGCTGCTGGGAGGCGCAGAAGAGGTACTGGCCGAAGAGGATGCGTGTTGTTGAGCCCGTAGGTGCCCGCCATCCCCTGCGAGGCCTGGGTGTAGAGTATCTCCAGATGCGGCGCGATCCTGCTGCCCTGGGCGCTTTCCAGGCTTAGAAGGCTTGCAAGGCTGCCTATGCTGCCCGAGGCGTAGGGGTCGATGAACCAGTACACCTGGGTCGGGCTGGTGACCGAGCACGCGCTCTTGCCCGCGAGCTTCACCGTCCCGTAGGCTGAAACGTAATTGTCCGTCGCTGCCGGAGGGCGAAGCGGACTGGATGAACGGCAGGACCGAGAGGTTCGTGTCATTGACCGAGAGCTGGAGATAGAAGGTTGTCTGGCTGTACGGGTTCTTCTCGGGCACCTTCACGTTCCAGGCGCCGCTCTCCAGGCCGTAGGAGACGCTGGCGTTCGCCATGTCCGAGATGTAGGGCAGCAGGGAGAGCGAGGAGTTCACGGAAGTGTACCCGGCGATGAACCTCCCCGCGGCAAGCAGCACCTGCGACTGGTTGTGCAGCGGCGCGATGCAGGTTCCGTTCACGCTCCCGTAGGTGCAGTTCAGCTGGCCGCTGCCCAGCTGCCTGCCCGATGCTGAGACCGCGAGCAGCAGTGCGATCAGTATCACGACAAGGACCATCAGCGAGAGGTGTATCCCGTCGAGGCCGCCAAGCCAGCCCAGAGGCTTGACTATGACGCTCGGCTCCTTCACCCTCTTTTCCTGCTTCTCCGTCCCCACCATGAAATCACACTATAATTGATGCATAACAATTTATAAATATCTGAAAAAGCACGTAATTCTGCGGTACTGATGTTTGTTTCAAGGGCAAACGAGAGAACCGCGGCCGGATCGCCCCAATCGAGAGCGTTAGGCATCGAGTCCTTAAGGGTAAGGGAGCCGAAGGTAATAATAGTGATCGCCAGGGACGACGTTCTCACCGCTGCGATCGGGCGCGTGCTCAGGAAGCAGCGGGTCGATGCCGAGCTGCTCGCCCCGGTCATAAGCCCTGCCGAATGGAAGGGGCACATGCTGAAGAACCTCGACGCGACCGAGGCGGAGAGGGCGCTGAGATCCCTGGAGAGGATCTCCGACGGGCTAAGGCGCACCAGGGCTGTGGAGCTCATAGTGGAAAAGGACCTTGACCTGGTGGAGGGGAACAGGAGCGAGGGGGAGACCATTGTGATGAACCTGATGAACGGCAAGTTCGGCCCGCTGAACCGCTACACGCCCGTCCTGAGCGTGGGTTCGCGTTTGCACCAGGACGTCTGGAACATAAACCGGGAGGGGCTCCTTCGCGAAGAGACAAAGGATCTGCGCGTCCTCATCGGCTCTCTTGACGAGTACTTCAGCTATTGACTGCTCTTTCGTAAAACATTTATATGTTTAAAAACCAACAGAGCCTGCCTATCCTTAAACGGTCTTGATGCAAATGAACAAGCAACTAAAGGCACCCGCTGCAGTCGATTCAGGCAGGCCCAGTCCCGTCGCCACTTTCATCTCCGTGATTGAGCGGTTTGCGGAAGCGAATCCCAGGAGCCTGGAGGGCGCGACGCTAAGAGTCATCGAAGGGCAGCCAAGCGAGTCACTGCGCTTTGTCCCGAGGGTTATGGGTGCGTGCTTCGAGCAGCTTGGGGTGTCCAGCGGGACCGACGAGCCTCTCAAGCTCGCCCTCCGCGGCGTTCACACCTACCGGATAGTCAAGAACAACACCACCAACCTGGACCCGTTGAACGGGCTCAGCCTTATGCTTGTGGATTTTCTGAGAAACAGCGGAGAGCTGGTCCACCACAGGATAAATGAGGGGTGCGAAGACGGGGAGTGGTACTACCTAAGCCGGACCTCGCCATCAAGAGATTTTACGATCAGTGCCGAGTCAGCAAAATCCCAGGACGATTCGGACAGGGGCAAGCACAAGCTAAGGCTCGACATAGCTATTTTTTCCAGGGACGAGTTAGGTTAACGGGTCCGGCGGGATTTGAACCCGCGGCCTTTGCCCTAGGACGGCATCGCCCTACCAAAGCTAAAAAACATAGCACCGCTCAGTTTTTAAGTTTTGACCGCGTTATAAAGGCATGCAGTTAGAATTTACCGGTCATGCTCTGGAGCGGATGAGGAAGTACCAAATTGACAGGAGAATGGTTGATGATGCCATTGTAAAGCCCGATAACGTAACCAAAGGTTATAGTGAGCGACGGATTTACCAGAAAAGGCTTAATGGCCACGTGTTGCGAGTTATTGTAGAAGAGCATAAAAATCTTATCGTAGTAATTACTACATATAAGGCAAGAAGTGTAAGATATGATATATAAATACGACAGGAAAACTGACATACTTGTGCTAGTCCTAGGGAGAGGCAAACTCGACTTTGGTGAGCAAAAGCAGAATATCATAACGCACTATGACAAGAAAGGCAAACCTCTTGAGATCGAAATACTTGACGCCCGTAAAACCGCCATGAAAATCGTCGGTGCCATAACCGGAAAGAAAAAGCAGCTTGCCATTGCGACTAATTAAGTTAAATGGGGACGCAGAAAGATCATAAAATCACAGTAACCGTGAGCGACAGCGAGCTCTTGGCGCTTGAAGACTCGTTGATGGTTTGGACTCTTTGTAAAAAACACAATGCCATGACATGGAATGTTAAAACTGGAAAACCAAGCACCGAACAGGAGATATTCAAGATGCAGGACGAATGCAAGGCGTGCAAGGCAAAAAACAGACTCGTGCACAGAAAAGCATGGCGTGTGGCCTGCAAGTTGTTCAGGGCCTGGGACAAAAGTTGCTAAAACGTAAAAATTACAGAATAATTACGGGTCCGGCGGGATTTGAACCCGCGGCCTTTGCCTTAGGACGGCATCGCTCTATCCAAGCTGAGCTACGGACCCATCACATTCTTTCAGAAGTTTCGATACCTAATAGGTTCAACATGTTATATATTGCTTGTCGCGTGGCCCAAACAATTGCCAGCCTGAGGTTTACCGCATCACCCGACTTTATCACGTCCATGTGCTCGTAGAACTTGCCGAACGAGATTGCCAGGTCGAGCGCGTAGTCGGCTATGACGTTCGGCTTTAGCTCCCTGCACGCCTTCTCGATCATGTCAGGGCACTCAGAAAGTTTCTTTATCAGCGTGAGGTCCTGCGCCCTCCCCATGTGGGAGATGTCGGAGTCGCTTATGGCTATGGCTGTCGCTTCGCTCCTCTCAAGTATCCTTGACGCCCTTGCGTACATGTACATGCAGTAGGGCCCGCTGTTCGCGTTGAAGTCAAGCGCCCTCTCCCAGTCGAACGTGACCTTCTTTATCGGCTCTATCTTCAGGAACTCGAACTTTATCGCTGCGATCGCGACCTTCTTCGCTATCTCTTCGGCATCCTGACCGGATTCCGCCTTCTTGCTTTCCGTCACGATCCTCAGCGCAGCCGACTGGAGCTCCCTCAGCAGGTCATCCGCCGTGTAGTTCCTGGCCTCTCCCATCCACCCTCCGCCCCTCCCGCTGAGCGAGCCCGACGCAAGCCCCACCTCCCCGTAGGAAAGATGGATAAGCGAGTCCTGCTTGATCCCTGCCACTAAGGTGAGTATGCTCTTGAGCATCGCCTGCGGCGCTGCCTGCGCCGCCCCGATCACGTTTATTGCGATCGCCGCTCCTCCGAACGGTCTCTCCTCGCCGTCGATTGAGGAGGTGTAGGCCAGGCTGTGATCCGGCTGCTCCACGAACTTGCTGTACCTGAAGGCTGAGTCGATCAGCCCGAGCTTCCACAGGTGGAAGGCGATGTCCTTTGCCAGGTACGTCGCCACCCCGTTGCTCCTTATCAGCACCTTCGCCTCCTGCTCCTCCTCCGAGTCCGACTCCTTGAGGTTGAACACTATGCAGCCCGCATACTTCCCGTTGGCCGGCCTGGAGGTTATGTTGCCCTCCGCAAGCATCTTCATTGCGCGCTCGAGGAGGTGCACCCGGACGATGTCGCTCTCCCAGATCAGCACATCATGGTATACCCCGTACTCGAACGCGGTCTGGTACTGCGCAAGGACGCTCTTCTGCGCTATCGCGCGCACGCTTTTAAGTTCGGGGCTGGCCGGGTCCTCCATCTGCTTAAGCGTCGCATTTATCGAGTCCTCGACGCCCGGCTCCTTGAGTTTTTTGTTAATCTCAACGTAAAGTTCCCCCAGAAACTGATCGTACTTCTTGTCGGGCTTCCGGTCCAGGTTGTTTATGCCCCAGAGTATCTCGGCCATCTGCAGGCCCAGGTCGTCTATGTAGTCCTCCTTCTCTACCGCATACCCGCAGGATGAGTAAATTTTCGAGATCGAGTCCCCGAGCAGAGCGTTTCGAAGGTGGCCGATGTGCCAAGGCTTGTTCGGGTTCACGCTCGGGAACTCTATTATCACCTTCCTGCCTGCCCCCACTTTGGAAGCTCCGTAAAACACCTTCCGATCTATGACCTGCCCTATAACCGAGGATGCGAGGCCCTTCTCGTCTATCACCGCATTTATGTAGCCGTTTACCGTTCTCACACCGGAGACCAGCTCTCCCGCCCTCATCTGCTTTGCGATCGCATCTGCGAGGGCCGCCGGCTGCGCGCCCGCCTTCCGGGCGAGCCTCAGGGCGATGGAGGAGCTTATGTCCCACTCGGCGCCGTAGGAGAGTGAAACGGAGTAGGCCAGCTCGTCCTCTTCGACAGTGATGGTGGTGAGGCTTTTGGCTATCGCCTCCTTGAGCAGAAGGATAAACTCCTCTTTTGCAGGGTTCATGTAAACGCACTACTTTCTTGCACAATACTAATAAATAATAGGCACAAATAATAGACTTATCCTCCTGAAGGGATGTGCGTTTAATGGCAGTTAACCCAATTTTAGACGAGAAGATAGGCCGCCTCGAACCAGAGGCCCTGGAGACCTTTTCAAGGATGATAGGAATAAAATCCGTCTCTCCTGAATCGGGCGGCGAAGGCGAGCTCAAGCGCGTCGAGTACCTGGAGTCTGTGGTAAGCAAGATTACAAAGGATGTGAAGCGTTATGACTATAGGGACTCGAATGGCTTTGTCCGCCCCAACCTGGTGGCAAAGTACGGGGAGTGCAAGAAGACCGTCTGGATAATCGCCCACACCGACACGGTTTCTGAAGGCGACCTGTCGCTTTGGAAGACCGATCCGTACAAAGCCGTGGTCAAGGAAGACAGGATCTATGGGCGTGGGAGCTCGGACAACGGCCAGGGAGTAATTTCTGCAATTTATGCCATGAAGGCACTGAAGGAGTCAGGGCTTAGGTTAAAGTACAACATTGGCATCGCACTTGTGGCCGATGAGGAGTTGGGAAGCAGATACGGGATCTGCAAAGTACTGAATGAGGATATTTTCTCAAAAGAGGATCTGCTCCTGGTCCCAGACTCTGGAAACAAGAAAGGGGATGTGATTGAGGTTGCTGAAAAGGGGATTCTCTGGGTTAAGATAACCGTGAAAGGGAAGCAGGTGCATGCAAGCGTTCCAGACCATGGCGTAAATGCCTATCGCTACGCATCAAGACTGGTTTTAGACATAGATGAGTACCTGCACCGAAGATACTCCGAGAAAAACTCCCTCTTCGAAGTGCAAAAATCAACCTTTGAGATGACCAGGCACGAGAAGAACGTCGACAGCGTCAACATCATGCCGGGCACAGAGGTCCTTTACTTCGACTGCCGGGTCCTGCCCCAGTACACGCTTGATGAAGTTCTTAATGACATAAAGAAGGTCGCAAGCGGCAGCGCATACAAGGACGTAAAGATAGATGTGGAAGTCTTCAACAGGGAGGATTCTGCGCCCTACACCAGGTCTGATTCAGAAGTCGTAACCGTCCTTTCATCCGTGCTTAAAACGTGCAGGGACATAAAACCAATGATTGTGGGAATAGGCGGCGGCACCTGCGCAGCCCTGTTCCGAAAGAAGGGATTCCAGGCCGCAGTCTGGTCAACCCATGTGGAGGTCGCCCACGAGCCGAACGAGTACTGCATACTCAAGAATTTGTTCGACGACACAAAGGTCTTTGCCCAGATGTGCATCCAGGACGATTAACTTCTGGCATTCTGGACAGCAAGGTTCTCCGCCCTTTTCCCAACTCTCTCTAGTCTCCTTGAAGTTTTAATGATTCTTGCCAATTCAGGATCCCGAAAAACTCCATTAGTCCCGTATCTTAAAATAGTACCCAATCTATCTGTATTCTTTTCGAGAGCATAAATTGCGCGCCTCGCACCTTCTCTTTGGGCTCTAACCCCTGGTATCTTTTGCATCCAATCGTGATAACGATAAATTTACTGATATTTAAGAGTTGTGGGCTTAAATTGCGTCGACAGTAACAATTCCGGCCACCGCTTTGCATATATATCTGGCATGGAATGTCTTTATGAGTAATATTCATGCAAACCCGAACGAAAGGAATCACAGTGCCCAAAACCATCACGGCAGAACAGGGACTCTCCGCGCTGAAGGATCTTTCTGCCCTTCTTCACGATCTTCACGGCAAACATAAAATAAACAACATCAGCCTTGAAAGGTCCGGCTTTGCACTAAGCACAATTAGGACTGTGATTACAAACTCAATGGCGGTCACCGCTCCCGTCCAAAGCTCCGCCTCCGCTTCCATCCAGGTGTCGAGGGAGATAGTCACGAAAACGGTGAGAACAGCTGAGAGCCTGGGCAATTCGGCGCAGGTTGTGGATGCAAGAAGGAGATCCGAAATGAACGCTTCTCGAGGAATAGGCAATGGAACCAAGGCATCCGATTCTGCCCAAACACCTACGGACTCTCCTAGAAGTAAGGGCTCGATATGGCCTAGCAAAATTCCGGTGGAGACAAATTCTAATACAAGAGTGATCTGCTCTGTAAACGGCAGCGAGAGGGTGAGCCTGAAGGCGCTAAATAATCATCTCGCCCGCCTGAAGTTGGATAACTTCCCGAGCTTTGCAAAGCAGATAGAGTTTGTATACTCTGAAGACAGGGGAGAGTTAACGCTCAGCCTTACCGTTAACCACTTCAGCTCAAAAAACTCTGGAATGGCGGCGCTGATGAAGGAGAAGAACAGGCGCATTGATGAGGTTGTTGCAGTGCTTTTGGAAGAGGCGAGGAAGAAGGGCGAGGAGCTCAGCATCCCTATCCTACAGCGTTCCTGAGTATCGTGCTCAATATCACGTATCCGTCGCTGAACGTGCGCAGCTTTCCGCTTCCATACTCCCTCCTCTTCTCGTTGCTCGGAATCTCGATGACCTTCAGCCTGCGCTTTGCCGCCTTGACGTTTATCTCCGTCTCTATCCCGAAACCATCCTCCACCAGGCCCAGGCTCCCGATTATGTTCCTCCTGAAGCTGCGATAGCCGTAGCACATGTCGCTGTAGTTGGCCGAGAAAAGAACATTGACCAGGAAGACGAAGAACTTGTTGCCGACTCTCCTCAGGAACGGCATGTCCTCTGTCCCCCCGCCGGTTATGAACCGCGACCCCATCGCTATGTCATACCCTATCTCGATGCTGTCTATGAGCAGCCTCAGCTCCCTCGGCTCATTGGAGAGGTCTGCGTCCATCGAGATGATTATCTTTCCGCGCGCCGCCTTGAACCCCTTCCGGAGCGCCGATCCCTTTCCTTTCCTATCATAAACTATCCTCGCCCCCAT
This sequence comes from uncultured archaeon, assembly GCA_963787445.1. Classification (GTDB taxonomy): domain Archaea; phylum Micrarchaeota; class Micrarchaeia; order Micrarchaeales; family CABMGC01; genus JAJZOD01. The sequence continues at coordinate 14,119 of CAWBCT010000014.1, read as the reverse complement.
CTTTGCCGCCAGCTCCGCCGTCCTGTCCTCCGAGTAGCCGTCAACAACGATGATCTCGTAGCTGAACGAGTCCATCGCCTGCCTGACGCCCTTTATCACCATGCCTATGTTTCCCTCCTCGTTCAGGGTCGGTATCACCACCGAGACGTACGGGTTTTTGCCCTTGTATATTGCCGGCATCGCACACACTTTCTGAATTCCTTTGGAACCTTGTCTATAAATTCCTTGTTGATGGCTGCATTTTGACCCTATCCCGCCTGCGTCAAACCCGCCACACAATATGCATAAATATCTGATACGACAGCAATTAGTTCAGTTGCTGGGCTATGCAAATAAAAAAACAATCGCTTAGGAAGGACATACATGAATGCTTCAAGCAAGGAGACATTCTAGGTGCAAGCATATTCAGTTCAACTTATGTCGCAAACGGAGCGTTAACCAGGAAGGAAGTTTCCGCAATGTGGGCTGTCAAGCTAAAGTATCATTTCAGAATAAAATTCGCACTCCAACTTGAGATATTACTCAGAAACGACAACCCGGAATACGTAGCTAGCCTAGAGGAAAAGCTCATGCTAGCTGAAAAGAACTTTAATATTGTAGCAGGCGGTGCTATAAAAACAGCACCAACAGGCGAAGCACTCTTCACCAGGAGGCAAGTATTGGAAATATCAGATCTTGCAGCTGATGAGTTCGCTGAACTGGTCAGGAGTGCACCTCCCAACCAGTATGGTGCTCACAATTAGTTAGGTAATCCCTCATGGCAAAGACAAGATACACCCCGCAGAACAGGTTTGAGGCCACCGGCGTAACCGACAACGAGCACAGCAGCGGGAGGCTGGTGGTGCAGCTGACCACCTACGCGCTTTTTGCATCGGGCGGCGCGATCGGAGTTGCCAACCTGCTAAGGCACGATCCTAAGCATGCAGCCTACTTCGCCGGCGCCAGTTTTGTAGCCCTCCTCTCCGGCCATGCGATGATACACTTCAAGGAGCTTGCGCGCAACCGGCAGACCGAGCAGTACATTGCCGACCGGGAGAGGAGCGGCGATGAGCAGAGGTCCATCCGGTTCCAGAAAGCGCTGGAGAAAACCGTGGCGGAGACTCTGAGGGGAAGAGGGTGAAGCAGAAAATTAAGAGGACCGCCTTGTCCGTGGCGGGCAACCTCATCATGTACCGCCAGCTGGATAATCCGGTCGATCACCTCCTGATGGTGGATCATTACAGGGCAACCGTCAAAAGGACGGGGCTCGCGCGCGAAGAGATAATCAGGCAGTTTAACCTGCCCTTCGACTCGACCTTCGGCCACACCCAGGACGTGATAAGACTTGGATTTCTCAGTTCTGGCTGGACCATGATCGGCGCCTCCGTCTGCATGACCGGCCACCTGGCGGCAAAACTTTTTCTCACGGAGCCGATAAATGCTGAAACAGTGGTCCTTACCGGCGTTGCCTACCTGGCCGGGATGGGGCTGCTCGGGTCGTCGGGGCTGGTCTGCCAGCTCAAGGAGCTGCGGAGGGAGCGCAAGATCTCCGAGCTGGCACTGGAGCGCTGGGTCAGGGACGAGGAGTGGAAGCCGGTGGATCTCCCGGAAGCCTGAGCCCTGGCATCGGTTCGTTATCCATCCAACAGCTAGGGGAATGCGTATATATCTGAAAACAGGCAATAATACTGGTATTGAAATGAGATCGAGAACCATAGTGCCGCTTGAAACCGCCGAACCAAAGGTCAGCCTCTCCTTTGCCGCACTCACCGGTGCGCTGCGAAGAGCTGCTCAGGGGCACTGGGAGGGGATAACCAGGGGTTACGGGGCCGTCACGTTTACTGCGGCTGAAAAAGCCATCAACTGGACCAGCGTCGGTTTCGGGCTCTATGCCCTGGGCCGCTCGGCTGGCGAGGCTGCCTGCGGGAATCCGGATGCCGCTGTGAATAGCTTTTACTTTGCGCTTGCGGCGATAGCAATAGAGCCTCCTGCCATGTTCGTCAAGGCGGCGCTGCGACAACACGGAGAGAAGAAACTTGATTCCGCAGTGTTCGAAAGGGCAAAGCGGGGCTAGCCAAGACTCCAGGCAGGCCGATAGTCATGATAAGCCACAAGCAACTTTTTAATGGCATTAAGCCAACCTCATTGGGCCAGGTACAGAGCGTGCCGGCCGATGGTGAGTACGCGCTCAGGCCCGGAACCTCGATGATGTTCATTGTCTTGCTGTTGCAGGACAGGAACGAAGCCAGGGAGATAATAAGATTCGGTCCAAACGGCTCAAGAGACTCGCATACGGACATCTGCCACAGGGTCCGCGATGAGCTTTCCCTGATTCCTAGTCTTAGGATGCACTCGCCTGAGCAGGGCGCTGTCTTATACAACAAGGGTGAGATGCGCCTGGAGCATTACGGGGACGGCACAGCAAAGGCGCAGGCCCTTCTGGAGAAGGCCTACGCAGGCGTAACCACCTCTTCAAGGAGGGTCCCGGAAAACCACAGGTCCCTGCTCCGTAGATGAGTAATCCTAGGATAGCCGTAGGAACCGCTATATATCTGTAAAGCCTAATCCCATCAAGGAGATGAATTTATGGAAACAGCAACAAAGAACACAAGGACAGAACAACCTTCACAGTTTATCAGGTTGCTAAGGGCCGGAAGGGCCAGGGCCAGCGCGGCCAGTACGCCTGCCCAGAAGCTCGGGGAGAGACTAACGAGAAGGGACTGGCTGAAGACGGTAGGACGGGGCCTAAGACAGGCAGGGGTTCCGCTAGTCGCAGCCGCATTTCTCACTCTTGCACCATCTGCCAAGGCAGACGGAAAAGGCATGGCGTCCGGCGAATTTGACAAGGAAGCCCCCTATGCGGCCAGTTTGGCTGTTGTGGGGTTGGGCGGATCTTTGGCTATGTTGTATTATGTCCGAAAGAAGACCGATGGCGGTTCCAAATAAACCGTCTCTGTTCCGACGTCTACTCCCCTGATCCTACCAAGACTTTATAAATAGGCATGATTAATGTATATTTGGAGATAACATGGAAGCATATTGTGTTAAATGCAAGGCGAAGCAGGAGATGAAGGGCGCGAAGGAAGTTACCATGAAGAATGGCCGAAAGGCTATGACCGGTACCTGCCCCAAGTGCGGAACCAAGATGTTCAAGATAGGCGGAAAGTAATTTTCACTTTGGCTGGAGCAATCCAGCCCCTTATTTTTATCCTTGTCCTTTTTTTAGTCACTTTAAGACTTAAATATCTGAAAATCCTCACTGGTAGCGGTGTGGGAAGATGATCAGAATGCTCGAGGCCAAATCCAGACGGATAGAGCCAACGCAAACCATATACGTGCCCCAGGCTGCCTACGCCATTGGTTCAGCAGAGATTCCCAGCTCACGATATCTTATCACGAGCGAGCTCTCCGGCTGTGTTGCAGTGCTTGGCTACAACCGGCAGGAAAGGCTCGCTTTCCTGGCCCACGTCGAACCCTCAAAATACGTGGACAGGGTCTTGTCAAAGGCAAAATTCTGGGGTACGCGGGAGATAACCCTGTACGGAGGTTCGTGCGACTGGGTCAATAAGAAGCTGATTAGCGACCTGCTGAGGGGCACTACTGCGACAGAGGGGTTTACGCTGCTAACCAGGACCTTCCGCCAAGGATGCACCCTACCTTAAGGAACCCAGGCGGGTGGGCATCGACAGCCTGACGGGAGAGGTTTTTGTTCCCGAAAACGGCTACGATCCCACCTTCCATCCCGGGGCTTCCGAGGTCAGGTCCTCGTTCGGATACGAATCCACCATCGCGATTGAGGAATTCCTGGCAAAAGTCAGGAGAAAATAGACGATAAATTCCTGTGCAAAACAAAATATTAATTGAGAGTCTGAATAACTATCATCTGAAAGCAGGTTCTACGACGTAAAAAGATAAATAGCCTTAAATATCTGAAAACCCAACAGGTAATGGTTGTGGTAGGATGACCAGGTTACTCGAGGGCAAATCTCCGGCAAGCAGGCTTTACGGCTTTGAACTCAGAATCCATGCCAGGAGCCTCTTTGAAAGCCAGAATCCTGCTAAATTCTCTGAGTTTTTGAGGAAGACCAATCCCTTCTCGATATTGATGCGGGACCCTAAACGGCAGAAAGACAACGGGGTCGCGCTTGTGCGTGCTTATACCGGTCAGCAATGCTATATTGCGCCTAGATCGTGCAGATCGTTCCAGGCACTGGAGGGCGAAGTATATGCAAATAATTACCATTACGCCCTTCAAAAGGTGGCTGGTGTGTATGTAGGAAATGTTGACTATCTCTCCCTCTTCGCCAAGAAAGACACCTCTGCTAATGGTTGCAGAAGCTACCGGGTTTTTTGGAAAGTTGAATGGAACGAGGGAGTGGTTTTCACAAATGCTCCGGAAGTACTCCAATCCGATAACAACGTTTATATGGAATTTGCTAAACACATGATGAGAAAAATATCATCAAGGTAAAAAACAAAAGTAGAGGATGTTTTTTGCTAAAAGAGATACCGATCCTGTCTCTTAGCTAAACATCCTTTCACATCATAGCACGCTAGGCGTACTAAGTCGACATCCGTATATATCTGAAAAGTCATATTAATAATTGTGAGATAATGGCAATAATTAGGAAAACAGCGGCATCTCCGGTAAGGACCTGTCGAAGATGGATGGCGTTACGCTTTACAAGTCTAGGGTAGGCGAGGGAGGGGCATGGGTGACACGCCTTAGGCAGGACACCGTGGTCAACGAGGGCGAGAAGCCCACGCGCGCAGGCTACTTTGTCGCGCAGCACACGGTCCCGTTCGAGGGCGACCGTGCGAACAAGCACTATGTCTACGACAGCGGAGAGCTGAGCAGGCTATTCACCCTCGCCGGCGCCACGGATACTGTTGAAACCTTGAGCGGAGAGCTTAGGGTATAACCGCGCAGCCGGCAGTTGCAGATAACTAATGTGGGACGATGGCGACCAGGTCACTGGGCAATGTGGAAAGAGGCAACCCGGGCAGCAATTTTAAACAGCTGGTCAGGTCCGTCGAGGGCCTCGGCAACACCTCCACGGTCACGCGCTTCCTCATCGAGGATGTGGCCAGGAAGTACCCGAAGGAGTCCGAGGAGATTTTCCGGTGCGTAATGCTCCTCAACACCGGATCCCACGACTACGGCACGACCATGTCCGTTGTTCAGGCCCCTCCTTTTCATGATCAACGAGAGCGAGGACGCGGAGATGGCGCTCAGGCTGCTGAAAAAGCTCGACCGGGAGAACCTGAGGGACGGACGGTTCTCGATGTTCTACAGCCTGATCGAGCAGGAAAAAAGGGACCTCTCGCTCGAGAACAGCGACCCCATCCACAGGATGATTGCTGCGATAGACTTCGGCGTCGCGGCCGTTGATGTGGAGAGGCAGGAGGAGCTGCTGAAAAAGGCGCAGAGGGACAGCGCCAGGGGTTAGGTGGAAAAATGGACGTTAAATCCAAGGCCTCAAAAAGAAAGGACGGGAGCACAGCTCTTGCTCCGCTCCTCAGGAAAGCGGGGATGGCTGCGCTTCCGCCAGTGATCGGAGCTGCCGGCATACTTCTCTACTGCGTTGCGATACATCCGGACGCAAGGAAGGATTTCAAAGAGCATCCAATAAAGACATCCGCGGCCACGCTCGCCGTCACGGCCGTTGTCTGGGAGGCAGTAAAGTTTTCAAGGAGGGACTAATAATCAAAATCAGTCATATCTGAGTGCCCTTATATATCTAAAAAGAAATAATAATTGTGAGAAAATGGCACTAAAATCAGTCGATGTTTCGGGGAGCTTCCTAAAGAACGATGCAGCAAAGTTTTATGTGGGCTCTCTGGCTCTTGGCATAGGCGTTGGAGCCCTAGGCCATCTACTCAGAAAGAATGGCGTAGAGTTGACTGGCGCAATGATTTTTGCTGTTAGTGTTGGCGGGACGACCGGAGCCTACCTAAGGCATAGCGAGACGTTAAGAAAAGAGGGACGCGTTTCAAACATATACGGAGAAAAGATGTGCAAACGAGAGTAGCTCTAAGACTATTCTAGTTTTGCTAGCTTTATCTTGGCTAAACGCTCTACTATGCACTAGCATATTAGGGTAAGTCGCCGATATTTGTATATATCTGAAAAAGACAAGATTATTTGTGGGAAAATGGCAAACAACATAATTCAAGTCCAGCCTAAAAAGAACCCGACGATCCGTAGTCTTTTGAGATCAGCCCGTGAAGAGGCAGGCTTACTCCTCTCCATTTCAGCGGCGACTGGCATTATTGCACTATCCGGTGTCGCTTCACAGCTAGACAAGAGAGATGAGGCACAGAGAGTAGAGGCATGCAAATCTGCAATTGCAAGACACGACGATCATGCTCGAGATCAATGCATAAGTGAGATGGTGCAGTACTATTATCTTGATGATGCTGAACAGTGTGCAAGAGCATCTGGAAGTAAAGCGGCTTTGGCATTTGTAGCTGCAAAGCGCAATGAGATTAAAATCAAATCAGCTTCGGGCGATAGTTTCGTAGAAGCTGTGGCTGTCGGGTCTGCGATCTATCAATCGCAAGCATCAGTGAACAAATAAGGATTCAAATAAGACATACTAATATCCTTCTAGTTTTACCCAGACTATTTCTCCATTTTTCTATTCTGCTTGCATTTGAGCTGTAGTGCATCTTTAGTCTATGCACACAAATCTACTGAAAGGAAAAAGAACGCTTAATTAGGGCTTATTTAGGGCATGTATTTGTCGTCGTGCAGCCTTTTGTCCACTACTTCTTGCTTTCTGTCCAAGTCATTTTTGGGATTCCATACTGCTGATAAAATCGGTGGCACTTCCATGCTGATGATAGAAAAAATGCCGCACGAGGAAAAGGCTGTCAAACCATCCTGTTTTGGCTGGCAATAGGGATGGGCTCACCAATAGGCCTTGTTTTCCATAATTCCGAAATGAGATGCTTTAAGTGGTTCTGTTTTTGTTTCAGGAAAATGAAATACATGATGTTATTGCATCATAACTCCATATTCTCATTTGGATGGAACCTTTTGCCTTTTTGGGACAACGACTGTTGCTCCAAATCCCTCTGAATGAAATACATGGAGGAAGATAGTCGTACCCCAAGCACCGAACCCAGTAACTGCCGGAGCACTTCCGCAAACCACCGGACCCGCGTACGCACCGGCATCAATGTCTAGATATAGGCTTGGCCAGTCACCTTTTTCACTTAGTGTGATTGTTGGCATGCCGGTCTCCGGATCGGGCTTGTATTGCCCTTTCATCCTGGGTAACACTATCAGTTTCGGCTCTGCACCTTTAGCTATCACTCCTTCTCCTAACTTCTCAAGGGTATACTGACCGGGGTCGAAAAGTATTGCCTTATTAGTCACATCTTGATATTCCTTTGGGATCTCTAAAGTAAATGTGTGGAATGTGATCTGAGCGCCTAGAGGCTTATCCACCTCCGCGAAACCAACGACGGTTCCCGTTGCAATAAGCATCAATCTATCAACCAAGTCCGATGCGCGTTTTACATCTATCAGCAATTTATTTTTCGGGACGAGTCTAAGTGCCTCGAATAAAGGTACTGCATCATATTGGCTCTTAAGCATAACTGCATTCGAATTCCGTATTCTTTTTGCCATCTTCTCACTAATAAACAAATATTTTTCAGATATTTATGTGTGTCCATTCAGAAATCTCTCATCATCCCAACAATATTCAAGAGTTGCTAACCATCACTTAGATTTCGATGTAAGCTACCTTGGCTGCAAGCGCGCCCCTGTTTGAGTCCATGGTCAGCGTGCTCGAGTGGTCCTCCCTGCTGTTTTGGTAGAAGTATACTGCCACCGGCCCGGTCCCGCTCAACGCGTAGGCCCTTTGCTCAAATGGAAGAGCTCTCCACTCCTCCTGCGTCACTTCAACGACCGTGCCCTCCTTGTAATCTATCTTTGACTCCTTTGAGATCATCAGCCCGTCGTCCGAGGTCCAGAACCACTGCTCCTTCAGCTGCTTGTTCTGCTCCTTTCCCTTTATTGCGAGGATGAACTCCCTTACCGAAGGCAGCCTCCCCCCATTTGTCGTCGCAATTTGCTTTGTTTCCGACCTGCTTGCGTACTGCTGTAATATGGTTATTATGGGTCTCTTGTTATTTTTTGGGTCGCTTTGAGGAGTTGATTTTGTTGAAGGCATTTCACCACACATAGACATTGTATTTTCTGATATATATGCGTGCTTTAGGAAATATTCCAACAATGTTCGGGAGTTGCTAACTGGTTCTTAGTCTTGTCCAATTTGCCAGGTCTCTTCACGCTCACCTTCTGCTTTGAGAGACCAGTACCTCCGTGCGATCAGTGGTTTGCCCTATGTCTAACGTGGGATGGCTTGATGACCATTGAGACCTCCTTGCTTGACTGCATCATCGAGGTGGTTTCCTTTAGGGTCAGCCTCCTCGATCCGCGCTTCACTCCCCTGAACGCCGTAATAAGAACGCTAGTTGCTGCTGCCTTGTCCTGATACTCCAGGGCACGCTGCGCACCCCTCAGCCCAATCCTCACCGGATCGATCCTGAACTCGAGGGTCTTGTTATCTTTAGTTCGTACAAACAAACTGGCGTTGTCCATGACAAAACGTTAATTTCCCAGATATTTAAGCCTGCTGATTTATCTCCTCAGAAGTTTGAGATCCCTGCCGATCTTTTCGAGCAGGGTGTAGAAGGTTATCGTTGTGTTGCCGGGCCCGGAAGAGACGGAGAGACCGAAATAGCCCATCTCGCCGCTGTCAAGCTCTATAAAAACCAGGTCTCCTTTTTTGAGCTCCATGACGCCGCGGACAAACGCCTTTTGCCCTGGGCGAAGCATGGACCAGGTTTCCAGCGAGGTCGTTACGATCCTGCCCTCAGACGGCTCTATCATGCAGTACTCAAACTTCGTGAACTTCTCGTTTGTTCCCCAGCTTGCCCAGAACTTCGAACCGACAAATCCCTTGCGTCCGTTCGGATCCCTTATTGCGAAGATGACCTCCTTGATGGATGGTATCCGGGAGTTGTGTCTCCGTGCAAATTCGACCAGGCTCCCAGCACTTCCGGGTCCGTCAATCAGTATCCTCTGCTGTGCCACTGCCTTACTTTTATGGGGTGCTGTTACCGCTTGCATTGCATCGTTTAGCCTGTATTTTGCCAGATATTTAAGCGTACTTATCCCGGACGGCACCGGTTGCCACTAACCTAAAATATGTTGATTTTTGCAACGGGCTAGTTTGCGTCTGCAAGAACCTGACCGTTGACCAGGTCCCCATTCTTTTCCTTAACTTTGTTGTTTATGTAGCCGGTGCAAGTGTCTATGACTGACCTCTCCAGTTTTCCCTCCTGTACCTCTTGCCAGCGAGAAAACTTCTGTACAAGGGGATCCCTCTTCAGATCAAACATGTAGGTTATCACTTTGCGGTGTTGCCAATCCTGTCCTGGCTGCGTGCTTATCACGCCGATTACCTTGCCCTCTACGATAGGCTTTACAAACGGTTCCTTGATGCCCGGATCAAGCTTGGGATCCATCATTCTGGCTGGCTGTTCAAGCCGGTAGGCAACCTCACACTTATTATCATCTGCAACCATCAGCTTTAGAGAGCTGAAAATGCTCATGTAGTTCGACTCGTTTATTACGATTACGCCCCTGACCTCTTCCTGGCTAGCCTGCGCGGACGGGGAGTCCCGGGCAACCTGCTGCGAGCTTCCTGACGACTGGCTGCATCCTGCCATCATGGCCGCAACCGCGAAAGTGGTTGTGGCGACACCCGCTCTGAGTGCGTTCTTCAGCACCTGATTGCCTTTTTGAGCTGTTTTTGTAGACATCTTCTCTACCCGATAATAATCGTAAACTTACACCTTTAAAAGGCTTGCTGAAGCCGGACCCGGGCTTAAAAAGGATGTTTTTCCATACCCATGGATGCGAATTCTGTCGAGGGAGAAACTCTTTCCTAACTCTTGTCCAGGGCCTTCTTCAGCGCCGCCGCGCCCTTTGCCAGCGCGTTCTCGAGTGGATCGAGCTCCTCCTCTAGGGTTGTCATGTTTACCATGAAACCGTTGAGGCACTCCAGGCAGATGTACTTGTTGGGATAGGCAGGATTAGCAGTCATTTTCTTCGGACTCTTGCCGCAGACAATGCACTTCTTTGACATCATATCACAGGTATGGACCTTGGGGGCCTCCACAGAGGCCCATGTGGCGGTCCATTACAATCATTTATCTTCTCTTTGCCGGCGTCTTCCTGAATGAGGCGTAGATGACTACAACGCCGATTATCGCGGCTATTACGCTCCCGACCTCGATTATGACGGAGTTGTAGCACATCTGTGCTCCAGTGCCTCCAACCAGCGAGGTGAAGAACATGGAGATCTGCCCTCCGATAGAGTTGCACGACACAGACGTGTTGTAGCTCTGCCAGAAGAGCGCTATTCCAATTAGAAAGACCAGTATTCCAGTTATTGTTTCCCATGCGTTCATACTATTACCAATTAAAGCTTGACATTGAAGCCGAGCATCTTCAGCCCGAAGTAGATCAGGACTATGCCGACTATCGCCATAAGTATTCCAGCCAGGTTGAAGAGCACCAACAGGATGCCTATCACGGCTATTATTATGCCGACTATCTTGCTATGGGTGAATCCCGACTTCTTGAGCTCCTTGTCGATCTTCTGCTCCTCCTGTCTAAGATTCACACTCTTTTTCGTGTTCTTTTTCTTTGCCATATAATCTTCCCGAATTACCTTAAGACGTATCTATATTTAAACGTTAGGCTTTGCCATCCGAGAACGTGCAGGCCAGATTATTCCGTGAGCAGGTCCAGGGTGTCCGACTGGACCAGCTTAACGATGTCCCTAAGTCCGCTCTTCGCCATTCTTCGCAAGTCATGCGCAAAATTTCGCGAGTCCACCTTTCCGATGAGGGGATTGGATGTGGAAGGCCTGATGTCCCCTCCCGCTTCCCGGAGCTGGTCGACAAACTCCCGGGTCATGCGCCTTGCGCGGATATCGTCAGGGTTTGGCGCAAAGTAATGTTCGCGCGTCCTCAAACGCAGCTTCACATGGTTTGACTGATGCACAACGAGTTCCTTCATCCCGATCACGTAACCCTATTTTTGAATAAGATATTTAAGCGTACTGTCTAGGCTGTCGTTGGAAAAATGAAACCGCATAGCTTATAAATCAGGAAAAACAAAGGTGAACCTGCAATTCAACCGCTAGAAGACCGTGTTCATGATGGCAGCAATAATGCATAGGCAGAGAGCCGGGAGCGCTGCGCAGTGCGTAGGTGCTGATCCGGCAATCGCGGGGATCCTCCGCTCCTTCAGGCAGATCCGCAGGGAGAAGGTCCCGGCGAAGTCAGGGCCCAAGACCCGTAAGGGGGACTTTAAACTCAGTTCACAGCCCAACGGAAAAACGGCAAAGGCCCCAAGGTCTGCCTACACGGGCATCTACGAGAAGAACAGCCCCGAGGTGCTGAGCAAGGTACGAATCTCCGGAAGAACCCACCCGGAACTGTCAAGGCTAATGAGGGAGCGGATAGTGCTGGAAAAACCCGCCGACCTGCAGGGCAGGCTGAACGAAGTCAGGGCAAGATTCCTTGAGCTGAAGGCTGCCCATCGGAAGAGCTCCGACTACATGCTCCAAAGGCTGGCGATCATCTGCACCGGCGACAGCGAACAGCTCTTCCAAAAATTTGCCGCCAACTCTGGCATCCTGGTGTCTAAATACGGAAACGAGCACCCCGCTCTCGTCGAGCTCGTCGCGCTTGAAAACATAGACGCGGCACCCGAAGAGCTTCTGAAACAATACGAAAGAGACCGATGGCCGTTTGGGAAACCCGAAAGGCCTGTCCGTAGGCCGCGCACGCGCAGCTCTAGCCAGAAGCCTTCTGAAGCTCGGCCATCAGGACCGCATAGTCCGGCTCCTTTGTCGGGTCATCTGAGACCCACTTGAACCTGACCACCCCGCTCCTATCGGTTATGAAGACTGCGCGCTTTGCCGCGGTGAAGCCCTGCAGGCCTGCGAAGTTGTTGAGCTCTATGCCGAACCTCCTGACTCCTGCGCGGTCGTAGTCGCTCAGGAGGGGAAAGCCTATCCCGTTCTGCTTCTTGAACTCGCCGTTGGAGAACGGCGAATCCACGCTTATTCCAACTATCGCCGCGTTGAGCGCCGAGAGCTTTGCCATGCTGTCCCTGAACGTGCACATCTCCTTGGTGCAGACGCCGGTGAAGGCGCCGGGATAGAAAGCGACCAGCGCGGGCTTGCCCTTCAGCGAAGACAACGACACGGGCTTCAGCTCAGTGTCGACAAACTGCATCTCAGGAAGGCTCTCGCCAATCTCTACCATAATATCACAGTTATAACTGGGTATTATAATTAAAATGGCTTTCGGATTAGCCGAAGGTCTCGCTCTCGATCCTCTTTCCCTTGCTGAGCTGGCGCGTGACGCCTATAGTTCCAGCAACTAGGAAAACCGTTCCGATGATGCTCATCGCCGCCGATGGCTCGTTGTTTACCACGCTCTTGATCTCAGCACCCTGGCCTCTCAGCAAAGGGGTGAAGGCGATCACGGATGATATGGCTGCATATTTCAGAGTTCTAACTAAGGGCTTTAGCATCGCTGCACTACGCTGTGCTTGCCTCTCCATGGTCGCCGAATGCTACTAGGATAGGCGCATTTAAAAAGTTTGCTAATTAGCGGACAGTTTTATGACGCTTTCCTGTCCGCTATTCGGATGAAAACGGGCTGGGACGCGTGCCGTTGTTTTCGAGGTAAAACTTTCCTGCAAAGAACAGGCCAGGGGTCAGCTCGTAGCCGTTTAGGGACCACTTTGTTGCACCGCTTTCATTATCCCTGTCCGATTCGCGCCTGAGCAGTTGTTGGAGTGCCTCTGGGTTTTTGCCTATCGCCGGTCTTATCTGTTTTCTTTTTGTCGGACCCATTTTATCAATCCCTTTTTTCCTCAGTTAAAGTTCCTGGGGCGTTCGGAAGTTCAATGTGCTGCGATTGCAAAGAGGTATCGGAGAGGGCGTAAACTCCAAATTTTCCATCCGGTTCGTATCCGAGAGGTATGTATCCCGCATCCAGTGCAGTCATGCACTCGTTGACATACCTGGTCAGCACCGCCTTATTTTTGAACTCCTTTTCGCCGGTATCCTGGTCAGGTAGAAACGCGCTCCGATTGCAACCACTTCGCATACGTAATCAACTATCGTGCCGGGAAGGATTCCGCCCTCGAGCGTTTTTCTGGCTACCTCCTGGACAAGGGCCCGTTGTGCAAACCGCCTTTTGTTCCAGTACATGTCGTGCCTTGAGTAAAGCGCCACATTCCTCTCAGCGCGCTCCGCCTCCTGATGCTTGTCGTTTCCGAACCTCACCTCTTTGACAATGCTCTTCACATTTTCAAATGAGGTCGTCTGGTAGACCTTCCAGGAAGGCAATGGCACCGTGTTCGGAGAATCAAAACTGAGCGACCTTATCTTTTTCAGGATGGCGATGAAACCTGCTTTCTGCTCCGCCGAAAGCCCGGAAATGGCGTCTTCCAGGTACCCGCTCCTGAACCGCTGCAGGTCGTTATCAAGCGTGAGCATGTCCTTTAGGAGGGCAAGCTGCCCGGGCTCGCTGATTGTGGTTTTGGCCAGCGCAGTAACGGTGCTGCCAAACTCTTTTGCCAGCTTCATCCGTTGTGATTGTGCAGATCTCGGTTTTTGTATTAAGCCCGCGTAGGTCCCGTCCCTTATCTTTCGGGCTACCTTCGGGCCGTCAGTCTCTTCATTAAAAGCGAACAGCCCCAGGTTTCCGTCCAGCAGTATCAGGTCGTACTTCCTGGAAGAGATAAATTTTTCTATCTCTTCGGGGCTCTTTGGCGCGTCAACGTCGACCTCCAGGCCTTGAAGCCTGCTTAGCCTCCGGATCAGGAGGGTTGAGATGGTGCTCCGGGTTGCCCTCTCATCTTCAACGAGAAGTATGCTTTTTGTCTTCAGCGTGGGTTGCGCCTCGGCTCTCCTCGGCTTCGGCGAGCTGCCCGCCCGCATCCGAAGCTTTCTTTTTTGAATGAGACTGGTTCGGCCACGGTTATCACAAACAATCTTATTTTTCACATATATATGGCTTGCCTGCGTCT
>CAWBCT010000013.1:0-107095 GCA_963787445.1 uncultured archaeon | reverse complement strand
ATCGAGTACGCCGAGGCTGTGGAGTGGTACCTGGAGCACCCCGAGGCACCTTTGGACCCGATACTCAGGGCGATGGTTGATAGCATAGGCAAGCAGGTGACCAAGCTGGAGGAAGCCGACGAGGTGCCCCAGAAGGTCTTGAAGGTGTCCTGATGGATATCGCACAGTTTGCTGGCTTCGCTGTCGCCTACATCTTCGCGATAGTCCTTGCAGTAGGCATAGCGGCGAGCCGCAATAGGAAAGAAGGCGATAAAGAGCACGAATAAGATAGTGGATGAGTTCTTCAAGTACGTGAAAAAGGGAAGGAAGCGTGTGCCGATATACGAAAATGCGTTGGGATGGCTCGTGTTTATCATTCTGTGCCTTTTCAATTCCTCAATATACTTTTCTGGGCATTGACCAGAAAACATCGCCCTAGCCCTGTTTTTTAGCGCCTGCGTATGCTTCCTGCTCTGGAGGGAAATCGCGAAGCGCAAGGACAGGATGAAGAAGTCAAGGCATAATGGCATAGCAATAGGCTATGAATACACGATCCGGCTGGAAAGGAAGATAGGTTCCTTGACGCGAACGGGGAAAGGGCAGCAAGGGCCATAGCCTATGGCGGTTCGAAAGGAGTTTACGATGTGTCCCTAAAGAGCGAGCCGAGCCCACATATGATGATAGTGGGCAAGACCGGAGAGGCAAGTCCACCACCATGAGGGCTCTCTGGCCAGGGGATATGCGAAATATGAAATACCCTTCCTCATAATAGACTGGTCCGGCAGCTACAAGAAGCTCGGGGAGGCGACCAATCTGGAACGTCCCAAGGAACCTTAAGGTGAATCCCCTACTGCTCAGAGGCATGAGCGGCGATAGGAGGAGTGGAATCGCGGCGGAAACCCTACAATTCTCACTTGGACCTGAACGAACCTTCAGGCCCAGAAGGTTAGGGAGCTGCTGGTTGAGCTCTACGACCAGAGGCCTTGAGCCCACGATCCAGATGCTCTACGACAAGGTCGGGGAGAGCATAGTAGCTGGAGAAGTTCAGGGACATAAAGGTGCAGAACCAGTACATAGCGAACAAGCTGCGGCAGACGTTTGAGGTGTTTGGTGAGGAACCAAGGGCTTCTGGGAGAACTATGGAAAAGGCCTGCAACGTGGTGGAGCTCGAGGGGCTCACTGAAACAGAGAAGGACCTAGTGACCTACTCAATGCTTCAAAGGATAACAGAGGAGTTCAGGGACGAGGGAGAAGTGAAGCTGCTTATAGCCCTGGACGATGCGTACAAGGCCATAAAACGAAATACGGAAGGGAAACCCCATCGCAAAGATAGTGAGGGAGGGCCGGAAGTACGGGTTCGGTCTTATAATAGCAACCCAGATGCTTGCCGATCTTCCGGATGCGGTGGTGGCCAACACGTCAGTCAAGATCGTCCATCCGAATCATGCGCCCGAAGACGCGGTGAGGATACACAAGATCCTGCACCTCTCGGACATAGAGAAAGAGATAATGAGGCGCATGCCCGTGGGCCACTGCTTCGTTCTTGACGAGCACGCCCTCCAGAAGGGAAGGGCCCACTCCGCATACGTGGAGATGGACAACCTGAGCGATGAAGAGAGTTACACGTCTCCTTGCAAAAAGCCCAAAAGCTGGAGATAGGAAGCTCAAAGAATGGCAGAGAACGGCACATCAAGGCCAAGGGATTATGGAGCTCCTGAGAAAGGAAGGCATAGAGCCCCCTTCAGCTTACGCTCTACCGCTTCCTTACGCGCTCCAGAAGGCAGGAACGCCGCAAGGCGCATACCAGATGCTGAGGGAAAAGGGATGGATAACCAGCCCTACCACAATGTACGGAACAAAGAGCAAGCCGTCACTGCTCGAGCGCGCGAAGAATGCCGGATACATAGACCAGAACAACGCGTTCATCGCAAAGTTCAGGGAGGTAATCGAATCCGGACAAGCTCGTGGAAAGGCAAAAGGCTAACGCAGGAAGCGCAGAGCACACGGAGATGATGACCAAGATAATCCAAACAATCCAAGAAAAAGGCAACTTCGCCTTCGTTCTTGCGCAGCAGGACGCATTCGATGTAGGAGGTGCGAGGTGGAAAGTTCAAGTATCTCTGGGATGAAAAGAAGGTCAGGGCCTATGAGATGCAGACCAACTGCCATAACAGAGGAGATAGAGAAGTGCAAGGAAAGGGCAAAGCGATTCAATGCAGAGTTAGTGCTGGTCACAAACAACCAAAAGGTGAGAGATGAGATGAAGCACCTCATAAGCGACAGCGTTGAGTGCATAACACTATGAAAAAGGACACAAACAAAGCACGGGAATAAACTAACAGAATACTAGAAAAGTATCCACCCAACCTGCGAAACGGAGTGGAGAATGTCCAAGCGGCCTCTTCCCCGAGAGCAAAGGGACACTCCACTCCCAAAAGGAAGGGAAGGGGTAAGGAGTGTGGAGTCTTATACTTCTTTGGCCATCTCGTTGTCTGGGTTCGTACAAATATAAATATCTTTATGTGCACTGTTTTAGTTAGAAACAAGTGTCATTTATGGAACTTTCACAGAATCAATTAACTTCAGCTGAAATGTTAAAAACATTTAAGAAAAATGGCGAACAAGTCTTTCTAGTAGAATCAGATAAAATGGGTTCCTATAAAGATTTAGATGCTAGAAGACTAAAAGTTATAGGCAATATCAAAGCAGAACTAAATGGGCTTTTCTCTGGAACAACAGATTTAGCCACATTTAAAACACATGTATTGACAGCATAAACAAAAAGAATAGATTGTGGGGCTTTAAGGGAATTAGTGGCCAGATGTTTCTTCAACATGATTTATAACTCTGCCAACGATAAGGACAAATTAAGACTCGTCCTTATCGAATATCTGAAATTACCAAATAACATTACTCTAAAGAAAAAATTAAAAGATTTGTTCAGTTCATAATGAGTCTTAAAAATCCATCAGGTCCTAAAGCAGCAAATCCTAGGGCAAAATCATCATTATACTTTCTTAGTTATTTCTGGCAGATACAAAACAGTAAAGAGTTCCCAATATTATACCACTCAGCTGAAACATCTTTTAAACAGTTGGGGATTTCTACCTGAAGGTCTAAGCCCCGAGGACTATTACGCTGTCTTTTACAATATCAATAAAGAGCTCGAAACATTATTTAGTAAAACATTAGGTACGTCTGTAGATTTATGGTATGTGGAACATGTTATCTGGTACTATTATAAATGAAGAAGATACTTGTAAGAAAGGCAGAAGGTGAAGATACACAAGAAAATGGTAAAAGTAAGACTACAGTATTGTCTGGAGAAAATTAATCCATATTCAGTAGATGAATATATACCGCCAATACTATCTGACTTCCGTCCTAGATAGCAAAAATGATCTGCCACTCAAATGAAGTATAAGAAAAAGGCAGATATGGAACTAGACTACATCTTTGAAGAGAGAGCCCGAAATACTGTTTAAAATGTTAGGATACGAGATTACGAAACTCGGTGCTGGCAAAAGAGATAAGATGGTATAGCGAAGTGTAGGTCCGAGCATTATGCAGTAATGTACGATTGTAAATGTAGAGGGGATGGATATAATTTTGTCAGCTGATGAAAGCGTTCTATAATCGAGTATATCAAGAAACATATAAAAATGAATTAAACAAAGAAGGAATGGATACTATTTATTACGCCATTACTCTCTAGCTTTTTCAAGAACATATTAGACTCAAAACTAAAGTATATAGAGAGGGAATCAAAAGTTAACAATGTCGTTCTTATTACGGCGAGTCAGTTATTGGAACTGTTAACCTTAAAGTTGGAGGAATTTTACGAGTTCTCTGGATTTAGAGAAGCTATCTTATGTACCTTCCAAAATAGAGGTACTATAGAAAATATACAAGAACAACTCCTTATGTAATCCAAGACTATGTCATGTTTGTTTCAATTTATCAAACTTGTCTCTATGTCCACTTTCTTTCAGATAAAAACGAGGAGTACTAAGGTTTTTTTTGCCCTTCACCTCTTTCTCTCGGTTTCCTTATCAGGCGTTATGAGATTTTATCGTTTTTCCATAAAGTCTTAGCATCTCTTCTTTTGAAAAACATAAGAAGATGGGTTTATTCAGATTTTCCATATAAACGAATAAGTATGGATATGTAAATTTGCATTTCAATTTTTTTATAGTTTTATACGAGATAGTTTTGTGTATCCCGCTGCCTTTTGGATTTTCTTCCAATTTTGTATCTTTCCAATTCCAATAAAAGCGTCCATCATTTTTTCCAGTTATTTTCTTTACCTGTATATCAATATCTCCTAACTTTAAGTCTATACTCCGAGTTTGTCCTCCTTTCCAAGTTATAGACTCTGTCTTAAATGCTTCATGCAACCTAAGAACTGCGTATACCTCAGCTAAGACACCATGTGTTTTATTGCTAAGTTCTAATTTTTTCATTACCGTCTTGTTTTTAGCTAAGCGATACATAGAATTTTTAAAAGAGTTAAGAAAAACAGTGTAATCTTTTTCTCCTAGTGAATGGTTCATCATTCCCACGTCTTTATTATAATCTTGCAATCTTCCCTGCATCAGTAAGCTCCAGTTTCGGATCTCTGATTATCAAATCCATATCCTCCAGCTCGTCTATTGCACGATACAACATAGCCGTAGAAATATCTATGGCTTTTGCCAATTCAGTAATTGTCTCGAACTTATTCGATCCTATCTTCTCTAAGAATATCTTTCTGATTATCCGTAAGCTTGAAGCTTAGCCTTGGAAGATAGACTATGCTAGATTTATCTTCTTCAGGATTATACGCGATCTTGCTCACTCTTGAATGTCTTGCATAGGCAGCAAACAGGAGCCCTATCGCCTTGGTCTTCCTTCCCGAGGTTATATTCACGAAGATGTGGTCTTCGTTCGGCTGCAGGTCGATGACCTTGACGCACTCCCGGGCAATCTCGACTATGTCGTAGACGTCAGTCTTGACCGTCTTTACGTCTATGACTTTGCCCAGGGAGTCCTCTATGAGCTTCAATGACGCCTCCTGCTCCTTGTTGCTTGTCTTATCGATAAGCAGGATTAGTCTTTCAGGGCCGAGCCTGGTGGTTGCCAGTATCACGGGCTCCGGACTGTACAAAGTGGCTATGAGTACCTTTTTTCCCATGTCCTCCGCTTTACTCTCGCTGCTCTCGCTTTTATAGCTTTCCATGACTAATACATCTTTATACCTTATAATACACTATTATACTATTTGATAGAAATATTTAAATAACTGTTGCTCGCATTCTATAAAAGACGGTGTCTGGATGGTTTTCAGGATAACAAACGCGTTTTCGGAGGAGGACTATAATAGGATGGCGGAGATGCTCTCTGACAGGAAGGCACTTGAAGATGATAGGGGAGTCTACAGGATCCATGACGATGAACTTACGGTCAGGATAATCGATGACAGCGAGCTGGACATACCGCTCGCGAAGATCGGCGAGAGGTTCCAGGACGGACAGGTGATCACATCGGACTGCGAGAGCTACAACATCAAGATTACAGCAGAATACGAATCAAGGGAGAACGAGTTCCCCAAGGTCTTTGAGTCGATGAAGGGCACCGTGCCTGCGCATTATACCGCAAGGTTTGGGAAAAAGACGGTTGAACTGAGTTCAGAGAGCGGGAACGGTTACAGGGTGTCGTGCCTTGGGATCCTTCTCATGGTTTCCACGCTGAGGGAGAGGAAGATAAACCCGGAAACGCTGAAAACAGACATTGAGTCAGTGTCCAGGCTCACCGAATGGCTCATAAACTCGGTGTACGCGACTGCGGGCAGCGAGCTGGACCTTGAGCTCCTCACGCACCTGAAAAAGCCCAGGATGAGGTCAGGCCTCGCAAAAAGGAGGAGGCTTGAGACCGACATAGGGCTAGAGAAGCCGTCAATAACGTTTGCGGAGATAGGAGGGTGCGATGAAGCTAAGTCAGAGTTAACGCTATTGGGTCACGGCCTGAAGAGCCCGGAGTCGTTCCAGAAGTGGGGGATCAGGTACCCGAGGGGCATCCTGCTGAACGGTCCTCCCGGCACAGGCAAGACCCTGTTGGCCAAGGCGATGGCCAACCTTGCGCAGGCCTCGCTGTTCTGCGTGAGTCTGACTGATGTCATGTCCTGTTGGTACGGGGAGAGCCCAAGAAGGATAGGGATGGTCTTTGACATGGCGAAGAAGCACGCGCCTTCGATAATACTCTTCGACGAGATAGACAGCCTTGCAAGGTCCAGGGAAGACGCGCACGAGGAGACCGTAAGGATGGTCAGCGTGCTGCTGCAGAAGATGGACGGAGTCGAGGGCATGGACAAGGTCACGGTGATAGGCACCACCAACTCGATAGAGAGGATGGACCATGCGCTGCTGCGCCCCGGACGCTTCGACAAGATAATATCCGTTCCGCCGCCTGACAAAGATGCAAGGGTAGCCATATTCAAGATCCACGCAGCTGGCAAGAAGGTAGGTCCAGATGTGGACTATGGCCGGCTTGCGGCAGAAACGGATGGCATGACGGGCGCGGACATCTCCGAGATCATCCAGATGGGCCTCGGCCAGAGGCTCAAGGAGGAGCTTACGACTGGAAACCAAGCCCTTTCGGAGCTCGGCACTGAAGACCTTATGAGATGCGTGGCGGAGTACAGGAAGAGGGGCCAGAGCAAGGCAGCGATAGCAAAGGCCATTGAGAACTCCTCGATGTACGCATGATATTGGTGAGTTTATGGAAAACGGACTAGAGCAGGCAGAGGAGTACAAGCAGATCGCGGTCGAAGCCAAGAGAATCCACGACTCGGTGGCGAAGGAGAGGGACGAGCTCCTGGAGGGCATACGGGAGGACTTCAGAACGATCATGGAGTGATCTGATGAAGGATAAAACGCTAGCAGGGAGTTGTAATCGTAGGGGTAGGCGGCGCGGGATGCAATACGGTAAATAGGTTCTTACTGGGCGAGGAACTCGGATTGGTGAGGCTTCTGGCCATAAATACTGACAAACAAAGGCTTGAGAGGCTTGATGCAGGACTCGAAGAAGATGCTTATAGGCAGGAAGCTGCTTGGTGGACTTGGAGCGGCGGGAGATCCGGCATGGGAATGAAAGCCGGTGCGCAGGATTATCCAGGCTCAAGAAACGGTTCCTGGGCGCCAAACAGGTCTTCATATGCGCGGGCTTGGGGGGGGCACGGGCACCGGGGCACGCCCATGATCGCAAAGATCGCGAGGGAGCAGAAGGCGTAACCGTAGCCGTTTTGAGTTATCCGTTCTCGCTGGAGAAACTGAGACAGGAGAAGGCCATACAGGGCCTTGAGAGGCTTGAGGAAGTTCTGCGACGGGGTAATCCTGATGAAGAACGACACTATGGTGAAACTCTTTCCGGAAATGAGAGATAACGGACGCATTCCGATCACGGACAAGATCAATGCGAGCACCATACGATCCTTTCCGAGGCGAATTTCGATATGCCCATAGGTAATCGTGTGGCAGGGCCTAGGCTTAACGAAACTCAAATGCGCATAAAGCGCCTGACCCTTTTCTATCTATCGTCCGTTGCCATCGTTGCAGTCCTGTGCTTCTTGATGTACAACACGAGTAGCTACTATGCCTCGGCATATCCTTACAGCAATATAACCGCATTGCCGCACAATTCAACCACAGCTACTAAGCATATTCAATGGATACTCGGAAAAAGTATCGCTATATGCCAACCGGACAATCATAATGCAAGGGATAAATAATACAAGGCAAACAGCATGGAGCTCAACAACCACCACGATAGAGGAGATGGTGATGGCGCTGCTGGTGCTGTTCCTATTCAGCCTGTTCAGCATAATCCTAAAAGGCACCACTGATAAAAAGCCTTACCATCTGCCTTATGTTTTCCTCTTTGCGCTGCTCGGATCGCAGTACCTACTCTTTGGTGAGGCATTGTTAAGGCACATAACGCCGAGCGGAATCTCCCTCTTCTTTGTTGATAGCCTGTTAACAATGATCTGCTTCGGGCTTTTCGTGGAATTGCAGGTAATAGCATTTATACGTAAAGTGGGCTCTTTAGACCATGTCAAAAGCCCGAAAGGCCTAGGGGCATCAAAAGGCATCTTCACGGTCTTTGCAGTCATATGGCCAGTAATGCTGTTCTTCATCTCAATATCGTTGCTAGAGAATATTGGGCTCTTGTGGTTCAATAGCTCCTTTGCAGATTCGTATCTTGTGCATCTTGGTGGGCTGGTGGAGTTCGTACTGATTTTTGCCTATGTATTCTATTATAAAGATATTCTTATCGCCATAAGAAAGATATCAAATGCAGTAGCCAGAACGTGGCGGCAGAGGAGTTGAAACACGTATGGAACGCCAAAAGGCAATTAGATATCTGACAAAGTCCAACTACGTGACTGGTCTAGGCTGCGCCAAGGCGGTCTGGCTCAAATTCAACGATCCCGACGCGCTGCCGGAAGTCGATGGGCAGACACAACATCGCTTCGATGAGGGCAACATGGTCGGGGAGCTTGCGAAGAGTCTGTTCAAGGACGGCATAGACATAAAGGAGATTGTCCCGAGGGAGAACGATAAGATATCCAGGAAGCTGCTCAATAAGAAGAAGCCCCTATTTGAAGCCGGATTCTTGCATAAGAACGGAAAGTGCTACGCCAGGGCAGACATACTGCTGCCTGTAGCAGGTGGCAAATGGGACATACTTGAGGTAAAGAGCTCCACAAGCGTCAAAGAGTACCATCTTGAGGATATTTCGTTCCAGAGATACTGCTACGAGAGCGCAGGGCTGAAGATACGGAAGTGCTTTGTTGTGCACATAAACAAGGAGTATGTAAGGCACGGAAAGATAAATCCGAACGAGTTCTTTGCAAGGACAGAAGTCACAACAGAGATAGACGCATTGATGCCCGACGTCCCTGCGAAGATAAAGAATATATTCGACATCATAAGGCTCAAGAAGTGTCCAGAATTCACACGAGGCGAGGAATATCACGATGATCCGGACGGAATCCATATCAATGACAGATTCTGGAAGGAGCATCCGGAATCCGACATCCTGGACCTTTACTGGGGCGGGAAGAAGGCCATTGAGCTGTTCAATGCCGGGGTGCTTCAGGATAATGGACATCCCTAAAGATTACAAGCTTAATGCGAAGCAACTGATACAGCAGAAGGTACACTCAACAATATCCACCACATAGACCATGAAGAGATTGGCTCCTTCATGAAGCTCTTGAAGTACCCCTTTACTTCATAGACTTCGAGACGTACAACACCGCGATCCCATTGTATGACGGCCTGAAGCCATACCAGCAGATACCTTTCCAGTTCTCCGTGCATGTTATCAAGAAGAAAGGCCAAAACCCCAAGCACTACTCATTCATAGCCAAGGACACGGACGATCCAAGGCCCATGTTCATCAAGCAGCTCAAGAAGGCTCTTGGCACGAAGGGGAGCGTGGTTGTCTATAATCAGACTTTCGAACAAACGGTTCTCAAGAATCTTGCAATCGAGCTTCCAGGATATGCAAGCTGGGTTGATTCAACTGTAAGCAGGATGGTTGACTTATTGGTCCCGTTCAGGGGCTTCGCATACTATCACCCGGCCCAGAAAGGCAGCGCTTCCTTGAAGTACGTGCTGCCGGCGCTGACCGGAGTCACATATGAGGGCTTTGAGATTGCGAATGGGTCGCAAGCATCACTAACTTATCTGTTCATCACTCATGGCTCTTACGAAGGAGAGAAAGCCTCTACCAAAGAAATAAAGGAAACTAGAGCGCACCTGGAGAAGTATTGCGGACAAGATACTGAAGGGATGGTCAAAGTGCTGGAGAAATTAGAGGGTTTTGTAAAGTCTTGAATGCTTAGAGGTTATGAAATGAAATCTGTTCATGATGTGAAGGCTCCGTTGGCAAGCATAGCTGGCTTTTCCGCGCTGCTTCTGCGCGGCGACTATGGAAAACTGAATGGCAAACAGAAAAAGATAGTTGAAACAATAAAAGAAGAAGCACAAAAAGCTATTCAAGTTATGGACAAGTTTGTGGGTAAATAGCTGGCAAAAATAGATATATCAATACAAAGATAGACAAGTGATATTACTTAATTGCGTTTTCACAGACGTATTTACGACGTCATCCCTGTACCTCCATGTTTTGTTTTACCTGATTGATTTAAACGCTTTGACATTGATAATTTTGTGTGTGTGAATGCGTATCAACTGGCTTAGACTTATTGTTTCAATATTTATCTGTCAATTTATCGGCAACCTAGGCACCATCTTCACCATTCCAGCCATCACTGGCTGGTACCTAACGCTTAACAAGCCCTCCTTCACTCCTCCCTCGTGGCTCTTCGCGCCTGTCTGGCTCACACTCTACATGCTCATGGGCATCTCGCTGTACTTCATCTGGGAGGCTAAGGCCCGCAAAGACCTCCGCAGGCGCGCACTCTGGCTCTTCGGCTTCCAGCTCTTCCTCAACCTGCTCTGGAGCCTCCTCTTCTTCGGCCTGCACTCCCCCGCCCTGGGCCTCGTGTGCATAGGCGCGCTCTGGCTCACCATACTGGCGCTCATGCTCAACCTCCCGAAGGTCTCCAGGAAGGCCCTGCTGCTCCTGATTCCGTATATAATATGGATTACGATCGCCCTGGCGCTGAATCTGGGCATACTATGGCTGAACTAGGCTGCTAAGGATTAATTCTATTTCCTTTGGGCCTCTGCGGCAGCCTTTGCCGGGGCGGTTTCCCTCAGGATCACTACTCTGGCGGCCTGCCTTCCTTTATCGAAAGATTTAACTTCTAGATAAGGCGATCCTCCTAGAACAGTGCTGATTAGGTACTCGGTTCTGGAGTCCTGCTCTTCAGAAACTTGGTCGCGGATGAATCCCCATTCCCCAAGCCTCAACGCTGTTTTGAATGCATTTACCGGATCTTGCGAATTTGTTGGGGCGGTTATGAAATTTATCTCCTCCTTGGTCAGCAGTGCCGCTCCTCTGCTTTTAGCTATGGCTATGGTCTGTGTGAATGTAGGCCCTTCGCCTTCGGAAAATCTGAGGATTGTGTATTTCTCGCCGCCGGTTGTAAAGCTATCTGCGCTTATCGGCTCCGGCAGTCGTGATTTCACTTCGGAAATTCGAGCTTTTGTTCTCATTTTAACACAAATGTTTTGTGCATTTCCAGATATTTATAGCTTTTTGCGCAGCTCGCATTGGCCCTTAATCTGAGGCCAGGTTGGATGGCTAAAAGAAACCTTAAATACCTATAGAGGAAAGATACTGCCCGTGCCAAGATGGAAGCTGATGATGCGCAGGTAAGGAGGCCCATCGTAAACTCAAGGAAGGCGATCTTCGCCGCGTGCCGGAGGGCAGTGCTCGACCGCCACCTGCCGCTGGAGCTGAGGATGGACGCCATAGAGTACCTGGGTGTGTCCCACAGGCACAGCGCACTCAAGAAGCTGGTAAGGGCCGAAAAGCTCATGGCCGACCCGGCCTTCGGGGCCCTCAGGAGGAAACTGGAGCCGGCAGGGCTGGACGCGAAGATGAGGCTCGGATACCGGGAGACGGGCGGCAGGGCGAGGCCAGCCGGCCATGGCCCCCACTGAGAAGGAAAAGGTAGGCCCTTCCAAAGAGCTTAAATACCATAAAAATTAGAATAGTACTGGTTATAGGATGGCGCTAAAGCACTCACAAAAGGCCCAGGAAAGGGACCCGGCCCTTACGTCCGTGCTCAGGGCTGTCGGCTTTGCCGCAGCGCTCGCGGTCTCTGGCTGTACCTCAGCCCCGCAGAATGCGAAGCTGGCTCCGGCGTCTTTTGACACTAGGCCGTTAACATCGGTGATTGCGGTCAGGGCCGAAAACAGCCAGACGGACAAGACAGCATACAGGTCCTACGGCGTGAATGGTGGGACCCTCTCTGAGACGATAATCTATCAGCACTACAAGGTAAACGGCGAGAGCCTCAAGGCGCTGCGCAAAAGCATTCTTGAAAACAGCCCAAATCCCGGAAGGATGAACGGAGAGACCACCTGGAGTTACTTCTACTCCTCGGATCCCACAAGCCACAAGGTAACAGAGCTCAGCTATAAGATAGTCATCTCCCTGCCGAAGGTCGAAAACGCCTCGCGGGAGGTGTCCCACATGTTTAACAGGTTCTATGAAGCGCTGCTGGAGCACGAGGAGGGCCACGCCAGGATCTTCGAAGCCGGGGTCGAGATGATGGCGGGCAGGAAAAAGGAGGAGATACCTAAAATAAGCGCGGCAATAGAAGAGCTGGAGGAAAGGTACGACAAGGTCACAAACCACGGCGAACACCAGGGGGTCACGCTGGGATATGCCATGAGTAGAAATTTCGACCGGAGGACCAACCAGTGGGAGACCACGGTGGTGGGATACCCTGAGCGCAAAAACTTTGACTGGTGGATAAGCGAGCAGCTGGGCAAGATGCAAAACCAGCTGAGCATTACAGAGGCCCCGAAGCTCGCCAGCA
Organism: uncultured archaeon; assembly: GCA_963787445.1. GTDB lineage: Archaea > Micrarchaeota > Micrarchaeia > Micrarchaeales > CABMGC01 > JAJZOD01. The sequence goes on along the minus strand of CAWBCT010000013.1, from coordinate 94,617 downwards.
TCAGGTCGGAGTAAAAAGTTTAGGTTTTGTAACAGATGCCTAGTGCCTCTCCGTATTGCTTTGTTAGAATGCGTATAAGCTCAGAACTTTTTATCGGTCTGAGCCTGCCCAGGGCATCACGCCAAGTTCTGAATTAGGTTCTTCTTTATTTTTATGACTACAGATTTACTATACTCATTCTCATGCTTAAGTACGTCTTCAAAAACCAGCGTAACTACTTCTTTTAAGTTATCCTTCAACTCCCTCAAGGATTTGGCCTGGGTATTTGCATGGAGTTCCCTAACCGTAGCACCGTAGTACTTGCCCTCCTTCCATACCTGGGCCTTGGACCCATATATGTCCAACTCCATTTTATCAATACTATTAGGGATTTATCCGTTATATTACTTTTCTTTGCATCGCAGGTTTATTTTAAACTAAACTATTAACCAGTAATTCCGTTGGCCCAAAACTAAGCCATATGTCTACATTTTAACAAATCTGCAATAAGGTAGACATATGGGCATGTGTCCAGCACAGATAGTATCAAATTTCATACCGCTACTGAATCAGGCTTATTAATTTAGTGCATGATAGAAGAATCAGGAGACCATGGACACCGCGGAGCTAGAGAAGGTGCTCGCAGACAAGAGCGTGGTGAAGGTCATCCAGATGGCACCCTCGGTCCGGGTGGCGATGGGCGAGCTGTTCGGCTACGAGGCAGGGACCCCGCTTACCAATAAGATCATAGGCGCCTTCAGGAAACTCGGGTTTGATTACGTTTTTGACACTACTTTTGCAGCAGACATAGTGGTGATGGAGGAGGATGCGGAGCTGGAGCAGCGCCAGGCGGAGGGCGGGCCGTTCCCGCTGATGAACTCCTGCTGTCCGGGCTTCGTGATGGACCTGGAGAGGGATTTCCCCGAGCTAAGGGAGAGGAATATGGCCACAACGAAGAGCCCCATGGAGACCATGGGTACGCTCATCAAGACCTATTTCGCGGCAAAGCAGTCGATTCAGCCGAGCAGCATCTACTCTGTGGCTGCAATGCCCTGCCTGGTCAAGAAGCTGGAGGCCCAGAAGAAGGAGATGCTCCTTGGAGGGAACCTGGCGGCGGTCGACCTGGTGCTTACCACCGTTGAGATCGCGCAGTTCCTCAAGGCAAAGGGGATAGACCTGAGGGACTGCCCGGAGAGCGAGTTTGATCTGCTTCTGGGATCCTCTTCAGGAGCAGCCAGATTATTCGGGGTAAGCGGAGGGGTTTCAGAGGCCACTCTAAGATATCACGCGAACCGCCACAGCAAGGCGCTCGCCGAGCCTCAGATAAACATGCTTAGGGGATTCCAGAATACCAGGGAGATAAAGTTCGAGATAGATGGAAAGGAGATAAAGATACTGGTCATTGACGGGATCCAGAATGCGGAGCCTGTCCTGAAGGAGAGGGAGCTCCGCGAGCAGTACAAGTTCATAGAGGTAATGAACTGCAGGGGAGGGTGCATCGGGGGAGCGGGCCAGCCGCCATCAACGCCGGAGACAATAGAGAAGAGGAAGCAGGGGCTTTACTCGCTCGGCGCCAAGGCCGCCTACTCGGACTCGGGACAGAATCCGGCAGCGACTCAGCTCTACAAGGACTTCCTAGGGGAGGTAGGGGGAGTGAAGGCAAAACAGCTGCTCCACCTTGCGGCAGTGTCCTGGAAGGCGCACGAGCCTCCGCTCAAGTGATTAAATGGAATTCGACTACGACTTTATCCCGGTTTCCTTCTTCAGGCAGGAGTACTCCCTAACGCAGGTGCAGGAGTATGCCGAGATGTTCCTCTACGCGACCATCTCATTCGCAATCCCGTTCGTCCTTGGCCAGCCGCAGCTGCTTGTCGGAAGCGTGGTGAACTGCGCATTGGTCCTTGCGGCGTTCAACCTTAAGGGAAACAGACTTCTACCGGTCATAATTCTGCCTTCCGTAGGCGCCTACGCTGCAGGAGCGATCTTCGGGGTCGCCTCAAGCGCTCTGCTGACTATGATCCCGTTCATCTGGGCCGGAAACCTGATCCTTGTCTTTTCCATGAAGAAGCTGACTCTTGCGATGAAGCAAAACAGGTTGCTCTCGCTTGGAATAGGGGCAGGGGCAAAGGCGGGCTTCCTCTTCCTTTCAGCCTTCGTTCTCTTTAGCGTGGGCCTTGTGCCGGTGGCCTTCCTCACAGCAATGGGCATCCTTCAGTTGACTACAGCCCTCATCGGCGGGGCTTCAGCACTAATTATACAGGAAGGAAAGAAGCGCGCCGGATTCTGAGCCCTTGTTCGCCAAATTCTATATAAGTTGCCCTTTTAGTATTAACTCATGAAGGGAGTTGCCGGCGTAAAGGATCTCAAACAGGCTATGCCCAAAAGGAGTCCTTACTCCAGCAAGAGCGACAATGGACGCGTTTTGATAGTCGGAGGCAACGACAGGTTCCATGGCGCGCCGGTCCTTGCTTCTGTTGCGGCCTATGACACCCTTGCAGCGCTCAGGGTGGGAGCGGGTTACGCCGTAACGTGCGTGCCCAAAGGTATTGCTCCCGCAGTCAGGGGCCTTTCGGCAAACATAATAGTTAGGCCGCTTTCAGGGGAGATAATATCCATGAAGGACCTTCCGGTGCTGCGCGCGGAGGCTGAGAAGGCGGACGCGGTGGTCGTCGGGATGGGCGTGGGAAGGGGTCCAGGAAGCCTGCTCGCGATCGCCGGCCTGGTGGGCTACTGCGTGAAGGCGCGTAAGCCAACCGTCGTTGATGCCGACGCCATCTTTGCAATCAGATACGTTCACGGCGGCCTCTCGAAGAGGATACTGCTGACCCCTAATGAGAGAGAGCTAGCTGAACTCGGAAAAGATAAAGTTGGCAAGGAGATCAACTCCAGAGTAAAAGCCGCAAAACGCCTTGCACAGAAGCTTGGTGCAACTGTTTTGCTGAAAGGGCACGACACGGTCATCACCGACGGCGCTCGCGTCAGGATCGTAAGGTCGAAGAGCGCAGCCCTTGCGACGATGGGGACGGGCGACGTCCTCTCGGGGATAATCGGGGGGTTCATGGCGGGCAACGGCGACGTTTTCCTTTGCGGCGTCGCAGCTGCGTACCTGCACTCGAGGATAGGGGACACGCTGCATGCGAAGAAAGGCAATCACGCACTTGCATCTGACGTCGTAGACCTCATTCCGGAGATCCTGAAACACCTTGATGGGCAATAGTATCAAATAGGCAACCGGCAGCTACTACTTTTTAGCCTTTTACATCTTGTTACTCTTGGTAATGGCATGGCAGTACTTGATAAATTCAAATTGGAGGGGAAGGTGGCGATAGTCACGGGCGTTTCAAGCGGCTTGGGCATAGCATTTGCAGAGGGCCTTGCCGAGGCAGGGGCGGACGTGGTAGTCGTTGCCCGAAGGGCTGACAAGCTTGAGGCGAGCGCGAAGAGGATAGCCAAGAAGACGAAGAGAAAGATAATGCCCATGACCTGCGACGTCTCAAAAGAGGAGGACATAATCCGGGTAGTCAAGGCGACGGAGAAGAAGTTCGGAAAGATAGACGTACTGGTCAACAACGCCGGAGTGGCGGCCCTGGGCCCGTCCCACCTGATGAAGGAGGAGGACTGGGACCGGGTCGTCAGCATCAACCTGACCGGCACCTTCCTGTTCTCAAAGCACGTGATAGCCAGCATGCTCGCAAAGAAGAGAAAGGGCAGCATCATAAACCTCGCCTCCATCTACGGGCTTGAGGGAGACATCTTCCCGGCTGCGCCCTACTACGCCACCAAGGGCGCCGTGGTGAACCTTACGCGCTCGCTGGCGATAGAGTACGCAAAGCGGGACATACGCATCAATGCGATAGCGCCGGGCTTCTTCCCGAGCGAGATGACCGGGGGGATCTTTGAGGACAAGAATGCCCTGGGGCACATAGTGGAGCGGACGCCGATGGGAAGGGTGGGTGACCCGGAGGAGCTGAAGGGCGCGGTGGTCTACCTCGCGTCCGAGGCCGCGTCCTATGTTACCGGCCACACCCTGACGGTTGATGGGGGCTGGAACGCAGAATAAGCAAATTTGGACCGTTGCCAAGACTGCAATAATCGCTGGTGTTAGCGGGTGGGCCAGGGGCAGCTTTGCCACAGACCCATAACACATTCTATATAGCTTGTCATTTTATATTTTATGTTTTGATGAAGCCCCTCTATTTTCTATTTGCAATACTGCTTCTCTTCGCTCCTTCAACAATCAGCGCTTCCGGAATAGTCAACAGCTCAAATTCGACGCTCGCTTTCCAGAATGGAAATGTCGTGTTATATGTCTACGTAAATGATACATGTACTGGGAGCGTATACAACAATAGCAACGCGCAGGCCGCTCTTGCAGTGACGGACTGCGAAACCGGCAAGGCTCCAGTATCTGGCGTCGTAGGACTAGTTCCTATTTGGGCAATAACCCCAGCCTTTGCCGGCCTCTCGGCATTTGGCATCTATAACAACAACCTTACGGTAAACACGTATCCCATTTATAACGGGACAGCCATAGTAACCCAGTGTGGGGTTTCGACCTCACAGGCCGCATGCCGGAACAAGTCATTGTACATCTATTCTCCGTTGTACGAACTGGCCGAGGAGGCGATAGGGTTTTCAAACGGGATAGACGGACTTCTGGCTGGAGTGCTTCCGAATCCTGCCCGTGATATCATAGTCTCGCCACTGGAAAATAGTACCTATTCGAAAACGTATGTCATCAGGGTGAGCGTCCTGGACCCTAACATCTTTCCGAACGCCACGACCGGTACGTGCAAAGAAGTTGCGCCTTCAAGTCTTCCCAACCCGACTGCCAACTGCCTAAATTCCACAGTGGCATTGGCAGCGGCGATCAACACGACCGATAACGCGATCTCAGCTATAAATAGAGAGAGTCCGGTATGGCAGGTTCTTGGAATGCCGACAAAGCAGGCGGTCATAATGCTGATAACACAGAACCCGAGGGTCTCAATATTGAAGGCCATACCAAACAGCTACACCATAACCTTCGCATCGAACATCAATACTCCCAACACAAACCGGTTGGGATTTTCTCTTGTCAAAATGCAGGCCCTCATGGTGGGCCAGTCCGGGACCTTGAACACTACGGCCAAAACGACGGTGACCACGATAGGCGTCGGTCAGGCATATCCACAGAAGAACACCACAACGAGCATCAACGCGGCGCCGAGCAACACTACCAATGACTCCGCCAGGTCACGGGCAGGCAGCGATGACACAGGGGTTTGGATCATAGTCGGAATCGCGTTGGCTGTAATTGCGGCGATAATAATCGTAGAGGTCTATGATGCAATAAGAAGCGATGCGGCGTTGAAAGATGGGAAAGACTGATATAGTTTATGTAGCCACCACTGGACTCTAGGCCGATGCGGCGGGTTTGCGCTTGCTCCAAAGCCTTGGGAGATTTTCGAGAGTCCACTTTATCGTACCTGTGGCAAGGATGAATCCTATCACGATGGCTGCGAACTTTGCCTCTTCCTTGGTTCTTACGAACTTTTGTTCCTTTATCAGTTTTTCACGCTCGACACTGGCCTCGGCGTCGCGCCTGAGCTGCTCCTTCAGCTGCGCGTCGAGAAGAGCCTTGGCCTGGATTGAGAGAGGACGGCCATCAGGTAACTTCGTAGCATCCGTCCGAACGAGCTGCTGGATCGGCCTAGGAAAGGCGACCCTGCTATTCGGGACTTTATTCCTATCGTAAACAGCGGACAGGGAGACAAGTATAGAGGTGGCGACCATACCCGCCTTGAATACCTTCAGCGTTTCCATGATTAATGTTACCGCTTTCCAGATATAAATAGATTCTTTGAAGGGGCTTCTGCCCCTAAAAGTAGCGTAAATTGGGCTGAAAAAAGAAGAGAGTGCTGAAAATCAGCACCACACTTATCTTCTTCTCCTCTTTACAGTCTTTCTCCTAACCGTCTTTCTCTTGTGAGAAGTCTTTCTGGATTTCGCGTGTCTCTTTTTTGCTGCCATGTTATCAAATCAAACAGCATCGCAATATCTATAAAGTTATGCTCGCTGCTTGCCCTGAAGTTTTCGCTGATGAATCATTATCTTGTTCCCATCGGGGTCGCTGAGAAGTAGCATCTGGCAGATCGGACCGTCGTAGGGCTCCATCAGGAAGGCCTGCTTCTTCCTCTTGAGGTGTGTAATCATCTCCTTGAAGTTGTCCACCTCTAGGGCGACGGTGGCGCCTCCGGGCCCCACCTTCATGCTCTCTGCACCCGCACCGATCGCGAGGGTTGCGGGCCCGATGTCGTACTCTATCATCCCGTTTGCATCATCCTTCACGTATTCCTGTGTCGGCTTGAGCATCAGCACCTTCTCGTAGAACTCTCGCGCCCTCTTCAGGCTCGTGACAGGGTAGCAGCTGAAGGCTATGTCTATTGCGGCCATGTTATTACCTAGATTATAGCTTGCTTGGTGTATAAAATAATTAGCCCTTGGTCGTTGGGAGCCCTGCCTTGCTCCACTCCTCTATCCCGCCTTCGTAGGCCCTCACGTTGAAGCCCTTCGCCTGAAGGAACTCCGCGGCTTCTCGGGAGGCAGAGCACAGGTAGTTCTTGCAGTAGGTTATGATCTCCTTGCCCTTGTCCAGCCTCTTCCACCCCTCCGCGACCATCTCCTCGTAGGGGATGGAGATCGAGCCCTTGATGTGAAGCGCATCGTAGTCCTCCTTGTCAAGAACATTGACTACGATCGTCTCCTTCTTGCCCAGCTTCGCCTTGAGCTCATCGATCTTTATCTGTTTGAAAGCCATTTGCACACCATGAAAGTTCAGTTAAACCCAATCTATATCGAAGGTATTGCCCTGGCGCTCGAAGACCTCCGCTATGGTGTTGGTAAATGATTGCCTGCTCATCTGTTTCGGAGAAAGTATAGTAATGCCGAATGCCTTCAAAGCAGGCAGTATGGGCAGCGACATCTCTCTTGCCGATAGGGCGAATTTGGAGTCCTTGAAAACGTAGTGCAGGATCATCTCGCCTTCCCAGAACCTGACCCCGCCGGGTGAGACTATTGACGAGCCTTTATCGTAAACGCTAGATGGCGGAATCACAACGAAAGGATGAAAACCATAGGAGAGCCACCTGGCGTTTTTTGTTTCAAATGGCGCTGCAGCGTTCTCTTCCCTCATCAGATAAAGAAAACCTTGCTCTGTGGAGTTATTTGGGTTGAGGACTCCTTCGCATACTCCAACGTCACCAATTTTTCTTTTTAATGCAAACATAAGCTCGCCGATAACAGATTCGGTCCGCCTTGCGCTGACAAACGGCCTAGCTAGATTGACATTTGCTGTCGCAGTTTTTGTTGCAGGCGAAGGTGTCCCCATTTTAGCACCGAGTTATAGTTGCAGAGCCAGATATATATTTCTTACCTGCGATTTCTGCGCTTTGATTTCAAGGGTCCTGTGGAGATCCTATTGAGATAATAGAGGATTAGGACGGCATTTACGACCAGCAGCACGTAGAAGATCCAGATTATGTAACCCGATAGGATAGCGTTCACGGAGAAGAGCTCGGTGGAGCTTATCCCGAGCGCTGTGAGGCCGAATATGATGGGGGTTGCGCATCCGCATCCTCCGAACACGCTGCTAAGGATCAGGGTGATTATGCTGGCGGAGCCCGCCGATAGCTCCTCGAGCTGCCTCTTTACGTGGTATATCTCGTATATTGAGACGGTCAGTAGGATCGAGGCGGTGAGGATCGTAAGGTACTCGATATAGACAGGGACCGCGGAGAGGAAAAGGCCGTAGTTCTGGTAGCGTATCAGGAAGTCAAATACGAGGTAGTAGATTCCGATCAGCACCAGGTTTAGCGCCAGATACCTTGGCGCGTACACCTGCCTGAGTCCCTTGTAAAGCCTGTTGATCATGTTTTCACTTCTACTTCTTCTTTGAAACCTTGTTGAGGTACTCCCCGTCATCGTCGATCTCGGCGTCGACTACTTCTTCGGCCTTCCCCAGCTCCTTCTTACTGTAGGTGCTGTCCAGGTCCTCTTCGACCGGGTTCCGTATCCTCTTCAGTTCGTTCCTGCTTATGATCCTTGACCTTATGAGCAGGGCTGCGATTAGTATGATCACCACAAGGACTGCATCCCACAGCAGGCCCCCTCCGAAGGGGTTGGGCAGGGCGAAGCCTATCCCGAGGAACGGCGGGGAGTAGGAGTGGTACTGTCTGCAGGAGGCTATTATGCTGGTGCTGTTTTGCAGCATCCCGGAGGCGTACCCTTCATAGCTTTGGGCCTGGGCCAGCGTCGAAGGCACGGCGGATGAGAGGGCAAGCTGGATCCTGTTGTTCAGATAGGCTGCGGCATCGGAGCCGCTTGAGTAGGTGCAGTTCTGGAGCAGGGCGAAGTTTGACCTGTAGTTTGTTTGCGCCGCATTGATGTCGGAGAACGCGGCCGTCAGGTAGGAGAGTATTGCTTTTGCATTGGAGTAGAAGGGCAGGAACGTGGTGTTTTCTTGTATGGCCGCGGTTTGGGCAACGGTCATGTTGGTGTAGGCCTGCGCCAGATTGGAGAGCTGGAGCGCATTGTGCACGTTCAGGAGAAGGACGTTCGAGGCGGAGATCGATTCCGCCACGGTGGCGTTGCAGATCCCGTAGCCGGCGCAGACATAGTTGTAGTAGCTTGCCTGGGTTGAAAACGTTGAGAGCGTGCTCCTGTAGCTCTGCAGCAGAGCAGCATCGCTCGAGTTAAGGTAGTGGTGTAGGGAGATCGAGAAGTTGAGGTACGAGTAGACCTGCGGGTACGCGCCCGAGGTAAACTTCAGGGCGACTTTCTGAGAGACCGTGGCGTTGCCCAGCAGCGGCGAGTAAGGGGCTATGGTTACAAGGCAGATGTTGGTCTGCCCGCTCCCGACCGCGCAGGGGGCGCCGTAGGCGTCGACCGGCTGGGTGATGTTCGGGTTCAGGGAGACGAGCGTGAAGCTCCCGTAGGAGGGCGAGTAGGTGGAGGAGGCGACGAAGCTTATCTGGATCGGCGAGCCGTTGGTGCAGATCAGCCCGGTTGCGTTGGGCTGCGTGCAGCCAAGTCCCACATTGTTGAAGACCTGCGGAAGCGGCGAGATGGTGGCCGCGTAGATAAAGCCGAGGACGAGTAAAGCTCCAATCAGGGATGCGAACTTCATCATAAAAGCCCAGTATTATTCCCGTATTATTGTTATATATCGCTTCTGGAAGCCCGAGTATATGGAATGAGTGCTCTTTGCTACTTTAATCTTCAAGCTGCTGCATGAGAAGCGCGTCAACTTCGCTTCCGATGCCCAGTTGCCTTGCGGCGGTGAGTTTCATTAGGGCTACTGACTTAAGTCTGCCTTCAGGGCTGTCATGATCCCTCTGTATGCTTTCAGCCCATGCCTGAGAGATGATGCTCCTGTTGTTTACATCAGTTTGAAGGGCCTGGGCGGTTATTCCCACAGCAACTATGAGATCTGTTTGGTTCCTTGTGGTCAGGCCATGGCTTTCACGGTCGCTATAACTTTCCAGAGGGGCCAGTATGGCTGTGCGGAGTTTCCTCCTCTCATGTACCTTGTCAGCCAACTCCCTTTCCTGCCTCAGGGCCGACTTTGGCTCAAGAAACAGGCGCCGCATAGCCGCCGTTGTGGCTGGCTCAAGTGTAGCCGTGTTGTCATTGCTCTTTATTCTTGGAAACATGAAATTACTGCTATTCTTAGTGGCTTTCTAGATATTTATAGCTTGTTGGACTGTTGTCCTCGTCACAGCCGTATCGCGTAGGTGTGCCTGTACACCTTCTTCCCATTCTTCAGCCCATATAGGGTGTAGGAGGTCACGGCGACCAGCTTGTGGCTCCGTATGTACTCTGCGGCCAGCTTCTTGTTGCTCACGTAGACGTCAAGCCCGTTGTCCGCCTCCTTCACGTGCGCTATGAACTCGTTCCTCACCTCGAAGTACCTGGTGAGCCTCTCGATGAACCGCTCCATCCTTTCCAGGTCAGGTCCCCTCAGCTGGAACACAGCCTCGTAGTACGACCCTGCGCGCTTGTTGCACGAGTCGCACATCGCGTACTTGGTTATCACAGGAATCTGCTTGGTTACGGTTATGGAGTAGTCGGGTTTGTACTCGGTCACGTCGATCTTGGCGGTGGTCTCGTCGGCGATCCTGAACTTTATCTTGTAGCCCTTGAACTGCTGCTCGACAGCGGCCTGGATGTTCTCAATGGATGGGTCGACGAAGTGGCCCTTGCACCTGACCCGCTCGCAGCGCTTGCACACCGTGATCTCGACCTCGCCGGGCAGCTTCTTCAGCAGCTTCTCCTCGGTGCAGCTCCGGCAGAACTCGCCGCAGAAGGCTATCTCGGCCGAGGAGCGGTTGCAGATCGGGCATCGCTTGGGCATCTACTCCACCTTCGTGCCTTTTGCGAAGTGGCGGCTTACTATGGCCCCGTAGGCGGGCCTTGTTATCAGCGCCCCGAGAAGGCCCCCGAGTATGGTCGACTCGGCGAAGCCGATTACCGAAACCAGGGATGAGGAGAAGAGCAGCGGCAGCATGGCTATGACCAGAAGTATCGCATCGGCCCAGACGACGTAGAAGGCGTGGTTGAGCTTCGACTTGAAGCTCTCGCTTCCTCCGTGCAGCACCTCGTCGGTGATGATGATCTGGGCGTCGACGCCTGTTCCTATCACCGCAATCATTCCTGCGACCGCGGAGAGGTCGATGGTTCCTATGACGCCTATTATGGTCGCTATTATGAAGAGCTCGGCGACGGTGGTGAAGACTATGGGCCAGATGAGGAAGAGCCTCTTGTACCTGATCGCTATGGTTATCGCCACCGCGAGCACCGCGAGCAGCAGCGCAAGGATGCTGATGTACTCAAAGCTCTTTCCTAGTGTGGGTGGCGTGGTGAACGGGGTGCCGACTATGACGCTGACGGGCAGCGCCCCGCCGCTCAGCACGCTTGCGATGGTCTGGGACTGATTATTGGCGTTTGCTATCTCGCCCGCGACGGTGGAGGCGGGCTGCGCGACTCCGGAGATCGCGTAGGCTTCCCCTACCTCGCCGTTGGTTATGGAGGGGTTGAGCACCGGCGCGGAGAGAAGCCCGAGCGCGGGCCAGGTGTCAAGGATGGTGGAGCTGTTGAGCGAGGACTGGCTGATGAAGACGGGGGTCATCTGCGTAGTCGACTCCCTGATTAGCGTGTAGTTTAGCCGGGTGAGGTTTTGGATTATGCTGGGCGAGGTGTTGTTTGCTAGCACCACCTGGTAGTAGCGCGAGCGGGACTGGGCGAAGTAGGCGGAGAGGCTGTTCCAGTTGCTCTGGTTGGAGTTCAGCAGCTTCACGGGGATCGTCTGGTTTCCCAGCGCCAGCGCTGACTCCATGGCGGTGAGCTCCGCGTTCTGGCCGGCACCGGCCACTCCGAGGAGGGAGTTGTTGAGCAGCACTATGGCGCCGGTCGGTCGGTCAAGGTACATGTAGAGCGGCTGGTTCGCCTGGCCGAAGACCACCTTGGAGAAGCTCTGCGCAGCCGCCTGGGTTATGTAGAAGTTCACGATCCAGGTGACGTTGCTGCCGCTTACCGAGTAGGAGGGCTGTATCTCGCCGCTTCCGCCGAGTATCGCCGAGCCGTTGAGCGCCTCCCTTCCGGCAACGACTCCCTGGAAGAGACCCTGCTGCTCTATCACTCCGATGGTGTTGTTGATGTCGCCCGGATTAACGGAAGGTATGATTAGGTAGACCTGGGAGTCGCCGATTCCCTCGATCGTGACCTGCTTGAGGCCGAAGGTTGAGATTCTCTGCTGCAGGGTGGAGAGTAGGCTGCTCATCGTGTTCGGGTCCACGCTGTGGGCCAGCGTTATCGGGATCTCTGTTCCGCCGGAGAACTCTATTCCCAGGTGGATGCCGTAGTAGTAGGCCGCGAAGCCCAGAAGCAGAAGTATGACTAGCAGGGTTGCGATGTGCCTGTCCTTTACGTATTCGATTCCGAGCATCTACTTCTTCCCCTCTTTCCTGTTCTTGTACCAAAGCGAGAGCCTTGCGGACATGAACCAGGTTGTGAATACGTCCGCTATCAGGCCGCAGATCATGACTGCCGAGATCTCATAGTAGGTTGGGACGTAGGCGAAGAGCGAGACGATGAACAGCACGGAGAACGAGACCAGCGCGGTCGCGGTCATGGTAAGCCCGGTCTTCATGGACGAGTAGGCGCGGTCCTCGGGCGTTCCTTCGTGGCGCTTGAGTATCCTCACAGCCGTGAGGACGTCCGTGTCTATGGCGTAGCCTATCAGCATGAGCAGCGCGCCGATGCTCGCTATCCCGAGCGGGATCCCGAACAGACCCATCGCCCCGAGCGCCACTATCATGTCGTTTGCTGCGCCGAATATTACTGCGAATGCCGGGACGACCGACCTGAAGATGAAGAATACCACTATGGAGATGAGTATGAATGCGATTACGACGACGTCAGTAAGCTGCCCGAGGAAGTAGCTTCCCAGGGTCGCGGTCACCTGCTGGTAGGAGTAGGTGGTGAACGGAATTACCTTGTGCAGCGCGGTTATTATCTGGTTCTGGTAGACTGCGCTGGCGTTGGTGTACCTGGACTGGCCCACGGTCGCCATTTCTGAAGGGGTTATCGTGGAGTTGAGATAGGTTGTTCCGACAAACGGCTCAAGGTAGGCGAGCTCGGACTGCAGCGAGCTCCTCGCATTTGCCAGCGAGGAGTTGGAGAGCTTCCTTGCGGCGTCGAGCTGCGTTATTAGGGTCTGGTTGTTCGGCGAGTTCGAGAGCGCCACGCTGAGGGTCGTAATGTTGAAGTTCGCGTTGGAGTAGTTCTTCCCGTAGCCGTAGACATCCAGCAGGCTAGACTCAGCGTTGGCGATGCTCTGGTTGAGGCTCAGGGTTATCTGCACCCCGCTCGGGCTGCCCTGTATCGAGGGACTTGAAACGTGGAGGCTGCTCGAGATCTGGGAGGCGAGCTGCTGCTGGTTGATGGTGGTGTTGGTCTGTATGAGTATGCTCACCCCGCCGCTTAGGGAGGAGTCCAGGGTTATATGCGTGGCGAAGTAGATGCCGACAACGAAAAGGACCAAGGGTATGAGTATGAAGTATTTGGCATGCTTGCTCTTGTATATGTTCGGTATAGTAACCATGAGATCATTCTTCCTTTGGTCGGGCAATGCGGAGGCTTAGCCGTACTTCTTCATGAACTTCAGGTGAAGCGCGGAGGCGAAGCCGTAGACCACCAGCATTACTGCAAGGATGACCAGCGAGACGCCTGCCGAGATGGTGGTCGTGTAATGCAACGAGCTCTCGAATATGAGGATCAGCCCCACTATCAGGATGTAGATGCCCCAGTACACCGCGTTGAAGATGTGCCAGCCGCTGTGCTTCTCCCTGTAATGCAGGTAGCGCTTCATGCGGATTTCGTGCTGCAACTCCTCCTTGCTCATTTTTGCCATAATTGCACCAGTAGATGATGATATATGACCACGCAATCTTTATAAGCGTTAGGTGTGGATACTACTCATGCTCGTCGTAGGAAGAGTCAAGGCAAAGCTTGGAGACGGTGACGGCCGTAGGACCAGGCGGCTCCAGTCCGCGATGGAGTACCTGATGACCTACGGATGGTCCATACTCATCATCGCGATAGTCCTTGCGGCGTTGTTTGAACTGGGAGTCTTTGGTGGTGGCAACCTCTCGCCCAGGGCGCAGCCAAACAGTTGCAGGGTGTTCAGGCCAGGAGGTGTTGGAAGCACAGCAAACCTCAATCTCCAAGGGGTGTGTAACGGGGAACTCCCCGAATACGTCGCGCAGTTCAACGGGCAGAGCAGCTGGGTTGGCACCGGAACAGCGGGCTTCCCGACAGGCAATAATCCTGTATCGGTTTTTGCATGGGTTTACTATAATGGTCCAGATCCCATCTCCGGGTTTGGTGGCGTAGAAAGTTACGGAAGCACCACCGGTTTCCTAGGAAGTTATCTCGCTCTGCGAGTAAGCGCAACAAGCATGGCCATAGACGAAGATGGAGAAGGTCCTACTACTGCTTTTGGAATGACTCCGAACACCTGGCAGTTTGTTGGATACACCTGGAACGGAAATACGCAATATACTTTTTATCTGAATGGACTTAGTGTTGTTGTTACGGGACCGGTGCCCTCTAATATTGTGACCACAACATCCTATTTGGGAACTGATTTGCATAACCCCGGCGCGAACAGTTTCAACGGCTTTATTTCCAACGTCCAAATCTACAACACCTTGCTCGACGCGAACACAGTCCAGCTCCTATATCAGGAGGGCATAGGCGGCGCTCCGGTGGAGCCCAAGTATTTGACGGCATGGTGGCCACTTAACGGAGATGTGAACGATTACTCCGGAAACGGCAACAATGGCGTACCCGCGAATATAATCTTCACGAATGCGTGGGCGAATGGCTACACAGTGCCTTGAGCGGGTTTCTTCCCGTAGAAAAAGTTTATCGGTTTGTCAAGCGCAGCCTCGGCAGCCTCCTGGATTGCCTCGCTGAAAGTCGGATGCGGATGAATCGTGCTTGCGATGTCTTCCAGGGTGGCGCCCATCTCGATCGCAAGCGTCGCCTCGCTGATGAGAGAGCTCGCATCCTCCCCGACTATCTCCACTCCCTTCACTATTCCATCTTTTGTATATGCAAACTTGACAAAACCCTCGGTCTTGCCAACCGCTATCGCCCTACCGACTGCGGACATGGGATACTTTTTAGTGAGGATGCCATCGCCCTCCAGGATTCCGGCAATCGCTATCTCCGGGTCTGAGAAGATTACTGCGGGTATGACTACATTGTCGAACCCAGAGTTCATCCCGTACGCAACCTCTGCGGCTATCGGACCCTGCCTCATCGCCTTGTGGGCAAGCATGGGCTCCCCGACCACGTCGCCTATCGCGAGTATGTTTGAATCGGTGGTTCGGAGAGAGGAGTCAACTTTTACGAAACCTTTATCATCCAGCGTAACTCTGGTGTTCCTAAGCCCAAGGCCCATTGTGTTGGGCTTCAGTCCAACCGCAACAACGATTATCTCCTGATCAAGCGTCTCGCCTGTGCTGAGCTTCAGCTGCTTGCCTTCCTTGGAGGTGACTGTCGCACCGGCGTATATTTTTATCCCGAGCTCCTGCATCTTCTTTTTCACAACATCCACGGCCTCTCTGTCGAACCGCGAGAGCAGGTCTGACCTGGCTATGATATTTACCTTTGTGCCGAACTTCGCGAAGAGCATCGCAACTTCAACAGAAACATAGCCTGCTCCGAGAATCGTCATGCTCTTAGGAATATAATCAAGAAGAAGCACCTGCTTGTAGTCAAGAACGCCTTCGCCGAAAGGGACGGTGTCCTGCGGAGTGGGCTGAGAGCCGGTCGCTATTATTGCCTTTGTGAACTCTATCTCTGTGCCGTTTGTTATTAGGATCTTATTTGAGGATGTGAATGTGGCCGCGCCCTTAACCAGCTCGACGCCGTTTGACTTGCACAGAAAGATTACGCCTTCCTGAAGCTTGTTAGATACGCCAACACGCCACTCAAAAATCTTGTTCGCGTCCAATTGCAGTTGGCCGCTTATCCCGAACTGTCCCGCGTTCTTCGTGTCGTAGTACATCTTGGCGATGTTGATCATGGTCTTGGACGGGATGCAGGCATAGTTCAAGCAGGCCCCGCCCATCTTCTCTTTTTCCACAAGTGCAACGCTCATTCCCAGCTCTGCTGCACGTATCGCCGCGGTGTACCCGCCGACTCCGCCGCCTATCACAACAAGGTCAACCTTTTCAGGAAGCGAGCCCATTACCAAGCCATCAACCCAGTATCTCGAGGAAGTCAGGGTCCTCGATGTACTTTATCAGCGTGCTTCCGAACTTGACAGCGTCAGCGCCGTCAACCACCCGGTGGTCAAAGGCGAGCGAGAAGGGAAGCATCTTGGCGATGGCGATCTTGCCGTCAACGACGACGGGCATGTCCTTGATCGCCTGTATCCCGAGTATCGCGACCTCCGGATAATTTATCATCGGCACCGAGAGGAATCCGCCGCCCAGGCTCCCGATGTTCGTTATGGTGAAGGTGGAGTCGGACATCTCCTCCACCGTTATCGTCTGGTTCTTTATCTTTTCGGCCAGGACCTGCAGCTCTTTGGCTATCTGCGCTATGCTCTTCGTGTCCGCCTGCTTTATCACGATGACCTTGAGGCCATCGGGCGCTTCCGCGGCTATGCCCAAGTTGTAGTACCTCTTGAGTATCACCTCCGAGGTCTCGTGGTCGTAGCTGGAGTTGAAGTACGGATGCTCCTTCAGTGCCTCAACCGTGGCCTTGATTATGAACGGGAGGAAGGTGAGCTTTATCCCCAGCTCGGCCAGCCGCGGCTTCTCCCTCTGCTCAAGTGCGAAGAGACTGCTTGCATTGATCAGGTCCATATGGACCGCACGCGGTATCGTCCAGGAGAGCTCCATGTTCCGCGCAATCGCTTTTCTTGTCTGCGACATTGGTATGCGTGTAAGCTCCTCCTTGTGCTGCTCCTCCAGCGTTCCGGAAAACTTCGGGATCGCCCGCTTCTGCGTTTTACTTATGAAGTTCCTTACATCATTCTCGGTTATTCTTCCGCTCGGGCCCGTGCCCGTAACCCGGTTTATGTCTATGCCGAGCTCCCTGGCGAGCTTCCTCACCGATGGCGGGGCGAGTATCTCGTTTGTTGCCATGGGTTTTTCAACCTGCGGAACTGATTTCTGAGGTTGTAGGATTGGTGCTGCACCAGTCGATGCTTGTGCTGAAGGTGTTACCTGCTGCGTGGAAGAAAATTCTGAAGCCTCTCCGACCGAGGCGACCAGGTCGCCCACCTTGACAGTGGTTCCGGTCTGGGCTGCAATTTTTATGATTCCCGAGATTGGCGCGGG
This sequence comes from uncultured archaeon, assembly GCA_963787445.1. GTDB lineage: Archaea > Micrarchaeota > Micrarchaeia > Micrarchaeales > CABMGC01 > JAJZOD01. The sequence continues at coordinate 77,740 of CAWBCT010000013.1, read as the reverse complement.
AACGTTAACTATGGCTTTGTCCGTCTCTACCTGCACCACCGGCTGGTCCTCCTTCACCGTATCCAGGTTCTTGACCAGCCAGGCCCGAATGTGACCCTCGGTTATCCCCTCCCCAACATCAACAAATCTTATCTCTTTCAAGCAATCACGGGCTCATCAGTCTATCCAACGCCTGCGAGATCTTCAGCTCGTTTGGAACATAATAATTCTCGTATCCGGGGTACGGATAGGGCAGGCTCGGGGCCGCGACCCTTATGATCGGGGCCTGAAGCTCGAAGATCGCTTTGTCTGCTATCCTTGCGGCGATTTCCGCCCCGACTCCGAAGCTCTCCGGCGCTTCGTGCACTATCGCCACCCTTCCGGTCTTCATGGCGCTGGCTATTATTGTGGTTTCATCGAGAGGATTTATCGTTCTCAGGTCTATTATTTCCGCATCGAGCTTCTTCTTTTCAACTATCTCCTTGACCAGCGGGACCATCGTGCCGTAGGTTATTATCGAGAGGTCGCTTCCTGCCCTAACGACATTAGCCTTTCCTATTGGGACTTCATAAACATCCTCTGGAACATCCTGCTTGATAAGTCTGTAGAGCTTTGTCGGTTCAAGGAAGATTACTGGGTCGTTCATCCTCGCCGCCTTTATCATCAGGCCTTTTGCGTCGTACGGATTTGATGGCTCTAGGACAATAAGACCGCCGACATGCGAGAAGTAGGTCTCAGGACTTTCCGAGTGGTGCTCCAGCGTTCTTACCCCTCCGCTTACGGGCATCCTTACCATCATGGGAACCGTCATCACCGAGCGCGTCCTGCCCCTGTATCTTGCGGCATGATTAAGAATCTGGGCAAGACCGAGGAAGGCGAAGCCGGCGAACTGCATCTCTGCGATTGGATGCATACCTGCGAGAGCCATTCCTATTGAAGTGCCGGCTATCCCGGATTCTGCGAGGGGCGTGTCAATCACCCGACCGGCTCCGAACTTGTCAATAAGACCGTCGGTTACCCTGAAAACTCCGCCGTCTTTCCCAACATCCTCACCCAAAATGACGATCTTCTCGTTTTCCTGCATCGCTAGCGAGAGGGCGTTGTTCAAAGCGGAAACCATGTTCATCTGCATAATATCATCTACTCCTGCCAGAACTTTGCGGCTGTTGCCTCGTCAAGCTCCTCCTGGAGGAGCTGCGGCATAAAGCTGTAAATGTGCTTGAACATCGTGGCCGGGTCGGGCTTGAACTGTTCGGCGCTCTCCACAGCCTTGTCTATCAGCGCGTTCTGCTGCTCCGTTGTCTGCACATCGAAGTTGGCATCTATGACTCTTTTCTGCATAAGGTAGGTTTTGACTCTGAGGAGGGGATCCTTGGGCTTCCACAACTCTGCTTCGGCGTCAGACCGGTACTTTGACGGGTCATCCGCAGTTGTGTGCATTCCCATTCTGTAGGTGAGGCACTCAATCACTGTCGGGCCCCTGGAAGAGTTGTTTATCGCGTCCTGGGTTGCCTTGTAGACTGCAAGAACGTCATTCCCGTCCACTTGAATGCAATCTATTCCAGCAGCTATCGCTTTTTGTGCAAGCGTCGGGGCTGCGGTCTGGTTTGCGCGCGGAATTGAGATTGCCCACTGGTTGTTTTCTATAATTATCACAAGCGGGACTTTCCAGACGCCCGCGAAGTTCATTCCCTCGTAGAAGTCGCCCTCCGACGTTCCCCCGTCTCCGACGTATGCAACCACCGCCTTGCCGGTTTTGAGATATTTCTGGGCGAACGCAATTCCCACGGCGTGTGGGATCTGCGTCGAAACAGGGACTGCGACAGGATAGGCGTTCATCTCCTTGGGTATCACGTTGCCATCCTCGAACCCTCTCCAGCCTACATAAAGAAGCTCTAGTGACGCGCCCCTTGTAAGAAATACGCCATGCTGCCTGAACGAGGGGACGAAGATGTCATCCTTCCGCATCGCCATCGCGCTTCCAATCTGCGTTGCCTCCTCTCCCAGGAGCGGGGCGTAGGTTACGGCGCGGCCCTGGCGCTGAAGGCTCAGCGTTTTCGCATCGACACTGCGCGCGAAGAGCATGTTCTTGTACATCTCAAGGATCTTTGCGTCGTTTACGTCCTTTGGAAAAAGAGTCTGGTCGATGGCTCCGGTCTCGTCCATTACCTGAAGATAATTTACGCTGGACTCGAACGCCTTTTTGAGCATCTGCGCACCGATTACGGATAGAAAAAGAAACTATATTAAGCTTCCAGCGGATTTTAACAAGCCAGAGGCTAGGGATTATATTAATCAATAATACGAAAGTATTATATATCATACTATCGTATTTCTTATTATGATATTTACTGATTGGCGGCGTTTTAAGGGCTGGGCAGTTCTGGAGTTCTTCCTCAGAGAAGACGGAAAAGTGCACGTAAAGGGCCTAACAAGAGCGCTTCGTGTTAGCCCCAGAACAGCTCAAACATATTTGGAATTTTATGAGCGCAATGGTTTCCTGAAAAGCGAAAGGCTTGGGAATCTCAAATTGTATTCATTGGTAACTAACTATCAGACGCTCGAACTCAAAAAACTGTATTTCCTGGCCCTGGTGTCAGAGCGCATGGACGGTTTTCTAAAGGCCAACCCGCACATCTCCACACTCTTGTTGTATGGAAGTCATGCAACCGGCGAGTATGACAAAGGTAGTGATGTTGATCTGCTAGCGATAAGCAGTGTAAAAACCTTAGATTTGAAGAAAATAAGGGAAATTGAAGGGGAAGTAAACAAAGAAGTCAAGGTAGAAATCATGAATTTTGCGGAATGGAGGAAACTGGAGTCAAAGAAAGACTTATTTTATTATTCGGTGATTAAGGATCATGTGCTGCTTGGTGGGGCGAAGATATGAAAATTGAAGAGCTTTTGGAGAAAGGGTTTATTAGAAGAGAAGGTGTGAAGCCCGAAGAGATGAGTGGTTCCATCAGCATGGCTAAACACTTTTTGGAAAGGGCGGAAGGCAACATGGAGATGAACTTTTATGACACCGCATTCTTGCTGGCCTACAACAGCATGTTCCATGTCGCGAGGGCGTTACTTTTCAAGGCGGGCTACAAAGAGCGCGGCCATTTTGCAATGGTAAGTGCGCTTGAGCAACTGTACAAGTCAAACAAAGAGATTCTTGGGTTCGTGAATATTTTGAACTCCTACAGGATCTCAAGGCACGCTATCCAGTACAGCGGCGAACTTTCCTCCGAGCTGGAATCAACGCAGGCTATAAAGGACTGCAAGGCATTCTTAAAGTTCGGCGAGAAGTTCATGGGCAAATGAGCAATCTCGGGACTTGTCAATAAACTAGGTCTATGCTGGGTTTCGACGGCGACGCACGGGTTGCACGCTCTGACTTTGACTCATTTTCTGGTTCAACTTTTACATTGCAGCCCAGCATCTGCGAAAGATAAGGAATGGCGCCCTTCAGCGCGCTGAGCTCTTCGTCGGATGAGAGGCCCGGCACCTTCAGCTCATTTACCCGCTTCATGTACCCGCCGAGATACTTTGCGGCGGCCTCCTTACCCGGCTCCTTCTTGTCCGCGATCGTGGCAAGCGCCTTCTCCATGCTCCTGCTCTTTGAGAGGCTCTCCAGCAGGTCGTGCTTCCACTGGCTCGCCACTATGAGTGTTATCTCCCTCGCCCTCTTCTCCGACTTCTTCCCCATCAGCGCCGCTATCTGCTTGGAGTCGTTCAGCGCGTTCTCGACGAACTCCTCTTGGCTCTCCACCTGGTCGCTCAGCATGGATGGGTCCGCCTCGGGCCACCTTTCGATGGATACAAAGCTGGAATTTCCGATGAGGTGCCATAGCTCCTCAGCGAGGTGCGGTACAACTGGCTGAAGCATGAGTATCAGCTGCGAGATGTACTCCCTCACGGCAAGGCTGTTCTTCCCTCCGCGCAGGAAGTAGTGCTTCAGCTCGAGCACGGTGTTGTAAAGCAGCTCAGTTGAGATGTCTCTGAGCTCGAGCTTTTCCATCGCCTCCGTTACGTAGCTGATCTTCCTGTTGATCTTCGAGTACAGCCAGTAGTCGATTTGGGAGAGCTCCCCGGCCTCCATGCCATCCAGGTCGGAGCAGACCTTGTAAAGGTACTCGAACCGTTCCTGGGTCCCGCGAACCGAGTCCTCGGCAAAATTCGAATCGTTGAACAGGTCGGTGCTTGCAACTATCACGAAGCGGAGCGGATCGGCGCCGAACCTCTTTATTCCATCGGAGAGCATGATAATGTTCCCTAGGCTCTTGCTCATCTTCTCCCCTTCCATCATCACAACGCCGTTTGCAACTATCTGCTTCGGCCAGTTCTCCTTCGGGAAGATTGCGGCGTGGTTGAAAATGTACATGGTGTAGTGGTTGAAGATCAGCTCGAGGCTTGAGTGGCGGGAGGTGTCGGCGTACCAGTAGGAAAAGGCCTCCCTGCAACGCTTCAGCAGCTCGGAATCCACTCCGGTCCTGCCTGAGATCTCCTGAAGGTCGCCCTTACCAAGATACACATACTCAAAGAATTCAGGGGTGAGTCTCTCGGGTTCAACACCCTTTAGGAGATTCTGTATGGTATACAAGGTCATGTACATGGTTGAGTCGGAAAGAGACTCTATAAGATAATTTTTATCCAGCGGGAAATGAGTTCCGAGCCCCTGGGCCCTGGCTACCGCCCTAAGGTTTATCCACTCGAGCGCCGATGAGAAGGCCGGTTTGCTCTTTTCCGGTATTATCCGGACGTTGGCAAGAGCCTTTCTTGCAATCTCCTTCCACTCCTTGTCCCCATAATTGATGAACCACTGATTGTCAACGACTTTTACCACTATTCGCGTCATGCACCTGCACAGGACTGGTTCCTCGTTCACAAGGACGTACAGCTCGATTGCGTCCTTGCTGTCGATCAGCTGCTTGCTCATCTTCTCTCTGGCTTCGGGCTCGCTCATTCCCTCAAAGCCTTTGGTAAGCATCTTGCCCTTGTGCGACTCCTCCTTGTACTGCAGCTTTGTTGCAGACTCTATGAGCTTGTCTTCAGCATTTATGTCGGCCTTCACTGCCTCAAGATACGCCAGGGCAGGAATGTCCAATGAGGCAGGCGCGCTGCTTGTCTTTTGCTTACCGGGAATCTCCAGAACAATTATCGGCTTGATTTCGCCAACATTATAGCCGGACTTCTTGAGCTTCATGAGGGCCACGTAGTCAAACGGTGCATGAGCTGGAACGCTCATAACTGCCCCGGTTCCAACGTCCGGCTTCACGAAGTACCCTGGAAAAATCGGGAGGGCGACGCCGTTGAATGGGTTTCTGCAGCTCTTTCCACTCAGCTCCTTGCCGGAAATCTCCCCGACCACCTGAAGCCCGAGCTGGTAACCCACCTGGTCCACACTTGCTTTTGATATGCAGTATAAAGTCTGCGAGCCGCCCATCTTGCACTTCACATAGGCCTCGTTTTCGTTTACGAACAGGTTTGTGACTCCTTCGAGGGTCTCTGGTCTGAAGGTCGTGCAAAGGATTGAGTAATCTTGGCCATCAACCTTGAACGCAACGGCTATCTCCTTTTCTATCTCAGGTTCCACGTCCCCTTTGGTGTCGTGCATCCCAACCGCGTTGTTCTCCCTGGGGCACCAGCCTACCGGATGCCTGCCCTGGACCAGGTATCCCAGCCTGTTAAGCACTCCGAATTGCCACTCGATCATCTTGCTGAACTGCGGGTCTATCGAGGTGAAGCTCCTTGTCCAATCGATGCTGTAGCCAGCTTTCTCCATTCCCGACCGAATCTCCTTCGCAAAGTAAAGGCCCATGTAAAGGGGGTCTTTCATCTTCTCTATCTCTTCGTCGGAGATTCCGAAGGACTTAAAGTCGGCAATGAGTTCGGTATTCTTCTCCTTAAGCTTGTTCGCCTGCGCAAGTAGAGGCGTTCCAGTAAGGTGGAAGCCCATTGGAAAGAGGACATTGAAGCCCTTCATGCGTTTGTACCTTGCCAGCACGTCGGCGGTGCAGTAGGTTCTGAGGTGACCAAGATGCTGCGGACCGTTGGTGTAAGGAAATGCAGCAGTGACCATGTAGGAAGGCCTTGGGCTGACGCCGGGCTCGAAGATCTTCGCCTCTCTCCAGGCCTTCTGCCACCGCTCCTCTACGGATTGATAATTGATCAAGCTATCGAACTTATATCGTATAAAGTAATTTAAATGGTTTTTGCATGGAATCCCGAACCCGCCGGAGCCTTTTCCAAAGCGACTTGCAAATCGGCAATATGTTTATATTCATTATGGTGTAATAACTAATTAGTTTAAGTTTAAACTAAGATTGCATGAACACTGAAGAAATAGGTTTGGAGGTGCGAAAGCACATAGACAAGTCCTTCATGAACGGGATACTGAAGCTCATCATCCTTAGGAAGATAAAGGCCGGTGAGGACTACCCCTACGCGATACTGAAAGCGCTCTCCCACAAAAACCACCACATGCCGATGAAAGTCACGAAGAACGACGTGTACAACAACCTCAATGCGCTGGAGAAGGAGGGCTTTGTCACAAGCGAGGCGAGGCTCATCTCGGGCAAGGTCCAGAAAAAGTATAAACTCACACCCAAGGGCAAGGAGATGCTGAAGAAGGCCAGGGCCATAATCGTCCTGCACATAAAGCGCGCAAAAGAGCTGATAGCTGATTTCAATGCCTGAATACGCCGTGGAAGTGAATAGCATAAAGAAGAGCTTTGGCGACTTTCAGGCGGTCAAAGGAGTCAGCTTCAAGATAGAAAAGGGGGAGATCTTCGGATTGCTCGGGCCCAACGGAGCAGGCAAGACCACCACCTTGAACATGATACTTACGATACTAAAGCCTACATCGGGCAACATAATCATCGAGGGATATGACAACGTCAAGAACACCATAAAGGTCAAACAGATGATAGGGTTCATGACCCAGGAGACGGTAGTCGAATCGGCGCTGACCGGTGCCCAAAACCTGCACATGTTCGCAAAACTTTACCACATACCTGAAAAGGAGATAGAGGGTCGTGTGAAGGAGTCGCTTAAGGAGGCAAACCTTACAGACTTCGGCAACGTTCCGGCTGGCACCTACTCCGGCGGGATGCAGCGGCGCCTGAACCTGGTCAAGTCGATGATACAAGAGCCGAAGATCCTGATTCTGGACGAGCCAACGACAGGCCTGGACGTTCAAAGCAGGGTTGCAATGTGGAAGCACATCAACGAGCTCCATAAGAAGGGGATCACGGTCATACTCACTACGCAGTATCTCGAAGAGGCCGACACCCTCTGCGACCGAATCGCCATAGTAGACCATGGAGAGATAAAAGCGATGGGCACCGCTTCGGAGCTGAAGCGCATGGCCTCGCAGGGCACCATAGTCGAGATAACCACCACGCCGGAGAGCGTGGAGCGGGTCCATAAGATGATAAAGAATAAGATGGGCGTGGACGGCGTGATAAAGGATGACAAGATAATAATCACTTTCGAGAAGCGTTCACTTAGAACCTCGATGAGGGTGGCGCACCTGCTCGAAAACGAGGAGAAGGACGTGCTTGCATTCAACATGCACCTGCCTACCCTTGATGACGTTTTCATAAAGCTTACCGGCAGCAGCTTCAGAGACACTCTTGGTGACGCTAAGGACGCCAGGGGCCAGGCCTTGGCGAGAGGGAGGAGATGAGATGGGCATACTAGAAGACGCATTGACGATATTCAACAGGGAGATGCTGATCTTCAAGTCCAACCTCAGGACCAACCTGATCAGGTCCGCAATGTTTCCGCTCATCTTTATAATATTCTTCGGCAACATAGGCAACGGTGTGAGCAACGTGCCCATCGCAGTCGTCAACTACGCGAACAACCAGCAGTCGCAGCAGTTCATCAACGCGCTCGAGGCTCGGTCAACGGTGCAGATAGCCGCAATCACGGACCAGGCGTCGGGGATGAACATGCTGTACACCAGCCAGGTGGATGCGGTGGTCGTGATACTCCCCCAGTTCCCGAGCGCGGCGGGCGGGCCCGCGATCGATGTTTACTACGCAAGCAGCCAGGCGAGCTCCGTGGCTGCGGTGCTGCCTTTCGTTGAGAGCGCCGCCCAGCCATTCGGCGCACAGGTGGCGACGCTCAACCAGGCGCTCAGCAAGAGCAGCAGCTTCGTTAACCCCATACCGACCCAGGGCGCGAACAGCACCTATGAAGACTTCCTGGTCGCCGGCATCATAATCATGTCTGCGGCTTTTGGTTCGGTGTTCAGCGGCGGCTTCTCGGTGATACTGGACAGGCAGCTCGGCAACATGAAATCCTTCTTCATAACGCCCATAAGCAAGAACTCGATAATACTCGGTAAGTTGCTCGCCGGAACAGTCCAGTCAACCCTGTACGGCTTCGTTGCCCTGGCTCTCGGAATCATCCTTGGCGCAGGTATAGCCATGGGCGCGGTGGGGCTCTTCTGGATACTGATCGTCACGGTGCTCGTCTCAATAGCTTTCAGCGCCATCGCGCTGCTCATAGCGTCCAGGCTGAAGGCCGTGGAAGTGTACGCAATCATCGCGCAGATAGTGGTCATGCCCGCCTGGGTGCTCTCCGGAGCGTTCACCCCGGTGCAGGCCTTCCCGCCGCTGTTGCAGACCCTCAGCGCCGGAGACCCGATGACCTACGCCACCAACGCGGTGCGCCAGGTCATGCTCGCCGGCTACATCGTGCCGACGCAGATGCTCCTTGACCTCGTCGTGCTCGTCGTCTTCTCGGTGGTCGTGGTGGCGCTGGCGTTTGCGATGTTCAAGAGCACGATCGATTGATGTTTAATAGAGTGATAAAATGAACAAAGGACTAAGAATCGGAATGATGGCAGGCCTGGTGCTCGCCCTACTGGTGCCAGCGCTGGTCGGCGCGCAGAGCATAAGCAGCGCGCTGTCGGTCTACAACCTACAGACGAACCCCAACCCGGTGGTTGCAGGGAGCAACGTGACGCTGACATTGCAGCTGTACGACTCGTACTCATCGGTCCTGCAGAACGTGAACCTACAGCTCACCGGAAGCTACCCGATACTGAACTTCTCCCCGGTCAGCTCCTATATAATAACGAGCATGTCCCAGGGGCTCTACGGCGGCTCCACCCAGTACTTCACCTACAACATACACATACCCAAGACCACCGCAACGGGCACCTACACGCTCAACCTGGTGGCCAACTACGAGACAACCGAGCTGATCAGCGGGCAGAGCGTTGAGGTCACCGGGCAGTCGGTAATGCCGCTGAGCTTCTACGTCAACGGCGCGCCGAGCATCAGCGTCAGCGCAGTGTCCTCAGCCATCAGCCCCGGCCAGTCGGCGTCACTCACTCTTGACGTCTCGAACGCGGGCTACGGCGAGGCGAAGAACGTTACCCTGAATTTGGTAAGCACGCCCCAGTTTGAGACCCAGGGAAGCACCAGGTTCAGCGTGGGCACTCTCGAGCAGGGAGGGGCCTCGGTGATAAACGCGGTCTACAGCGTGAACTCCAGGCTGGTGAACGGCACCTACCAGATACCGATGTACGTCACCTACTCTTCCGACACGGGGCAGAAATACAACGTCAGCTCCAATGCGCAGGTTTCGGTCGCGGTTAACAACCCGGACGTGATCGTTAACATCACCTCCGCTACGCCGAGCGCGCTCTACAAGGGCTACAACCAGAGCCTCGTCCTCTCCATCACCAACGTCGGGACCGGGACGGCGAAGAACGTCAGCATAAACATACAGCCCAGCGCCGGGATAGAGGTGCTTAGCTCGGTGAGCAAGTTCTTCATCGGCTCGCTGGCAGCGGGCCAGACCACGACCCAGACGCTGCTGGTTGCCGCAAACAACAACACCGGATCGAGCGCGGCGATCAATGCGAAGGTAACCTACACCTCGCAGAACTACGCCTCCCAGTTCGTGCAGAACGAGCAGCTGAACCTCTCGGTTGCATCCTCTTCGACGTTCAGCATAACGGCGGGCAACTACAGCCTCGAGCCAGGCTCTACGAACATGCCGATCAAGCTCATCGTGACCAACACGGGCAACATAGAGGCTGAGAATGTGCAGGTGACCTTCCAGAGCAGCTACCCGGTGACCCCGATAACGAGCACCTACTACATCCCATCGCTGATGCCGGGGCAGTCAGCAAACGTCTCGTTCTCCGTCAGCGTCGACTCGAACGGCGCGCTGGGCAACTACCCGGTGACCGTCTATGAGACCTGGAGGCAACCCAACGGCGCGGTCCAGCAGCAGTACTCGGGCTCGAACACCTACTTCGCAACGGTCGGGTCCGGGTCGGGCGGCAGCAGCGGCATAATCTACGGCGTAGTTGCCGTTGTCGTTATTGTAGCTGTTGTTTTCATAGCTAGAAAGCGCGGCCTGATTGGAAGCAAGAAGAAGGCAGGAGACAAGAAGAAGTAAAGGTTTTGGTTGGTGCGGTTTCCGCACCAACTTCTTTTTTTATTTTTCGGGAGTTCCACTAACCCGCAAGTGCAGGCAACATTTATAAACCATTTCATTTTACATAGTATCGGCGATCATGGAAAACAAACGCATTTTAGATGCGTGCTTCGAGCTTGCGCGCGGACAGCCAGAGGGCTGCCTGTTCGTGGTCGAGTTCAAGCGCGGTAACGGGATCTACTACAAGGACTACAATCCGGACATCTACCGGAAGGACAACCGGCGGCTCTCGGTCTTCAACGAGCACGACAAGCAGACGATACGGAAGCTCGCTGCGCTCGATGGCGCAATCATCATAGATCCCTATGGATTCATGCTTCACTACGGCGCCACGCTGATACACTCGGGGAGGATGATCGGCCACGGGAAGCGGCACGCCTTTGCGCTGGGCACGAGCAAGAAGATTAGGGGCACAACCTGCATACTCGCGAGCGAGGAGGACGGGCATATTCGCGCCTTCGCAAACGGCTTCTGCACCACGGACATAGACTCGGCGACCAACCTCACAACTACAAACAAGCAGAAGCTGATGGAGTTCCTGGACATGCCCATAACCAAGACGCTCATAGTGTCCGGGATAGCGACCTCAGTCCTTACGCTCAACCCGCTGCCTGCGATAATCACCATAAGCGGGAGCTACGCTGTGATCTCGGAAGGGTTTGGAAGGATCAAGACGATGTTCAGGCGCTGAGCCGCTTACTCTCCGCGCAGGAAGGCGGCCTCGTCATCTCCGTCCTCCATCAGGTCGACTATCTGGCCCTGGCCAATCCCGCTCGGGAACTTGTCGAACTTTATTATCACATAGGGGTCGTCAGCGCCGGTTACGACTGCGGGCCAGCACCTGTTCGACTTGTCCATGTACCTGGCCTTCTTGCCGATAAAGGCCTTTACGTCGATGTTTCCGGAAGGCGTGGCTAGCAGGTTGTCCTCGTCGAGAGAGGTGACTATGGCGCTCAGCATGAAATCACGAATATAGCTCTCATAAAGTATATATATCAGTTATTTGACATTTAAACATATAGGCAGCTAGGCGCGGCTGTATTCTTAAAATACGGCTAAAATGTGAAAAAAATGGATGCACTTATACTATGCGGAGGCTTCGCAACAAGGCTACAGCCGATCAGCCTGTTCCTGCCAAAGCCGCTCCTTCCCATAAACGGCAGGCCCATAATCGACTACATAGTTGAGGACGTCTCCTCGCTGGGAGTCGACCGGATAGTCATATCGACAAACAAGAAGTTCGCAAACCAGTTTGAGTACTGGATGAGCCACAAGCAGGCGAAGAGCGAGACGAAGATGGAGCTCGTGGTCGAGCCCACCAGGTACCATGAAGGAAAGTTCGGCGCCATAAGGGGCATAGAGTACGCGATAAAGCAGGCGGGGCTGAAAAACGACACGATAATCATTGCAGGCGACAACTACTACGACTTCAGCCTGAAGGGCGTGGTGAGCCACTTCAATGAGCACAGGAAGCCGACCATCTGCGCCTACGACATCGGCTCCACGGAGTCCGCAACGCGCTTTGGGGTGGTAAAGGTCGAAGGCCACCGGGTTGTAAACTTTCGGGAGAAGCCTGCGGTTCCCGAGTCAAGCCTGATAAGCACCGGCATCTATGTCTTCCCTGCGGAGAGCCTGTCCGAGTTCTCGGAGTACCTTGGCAAGCAGAACAACCCGGACTCTCCAGGATACTTCATACAGTCCCTCCTAGAGAACCAGGAGGTTCACGCCGTCGTGAACAAGGGAAGATGGTATGACATAGGCACGCTGGAGGCCTACAGCGAGTTCTTCCCGAGCGAGACGTAGCCGCTAATTATTCAGTATGGTCTGGTTGCACTGGGCCACAGGCGCGAGCTGCCCTTTTATTATCAGTGAGGGGTAGCCAAGGTACGGCACAGAGGCAAAGAGATAGCCGATGACCTGAGCCTGGCCTGCGGGATAGTTGCCCGCCTGGATGTCGAGCACCGGGTTGTTGTCTCCCTTGGTAAGCACGTAGTAGGAGCCGCTGGCGTTTATGACCGCATAGACCCGGTGTATGACCTGCGGATCAGTTGCAAACGAGTCGCCCTGGACGGTCTGGTACACAACGACCGGGTTGCCGTAGTCCTCGGTTATCATGGTGTTTGCTATGGTGATGTTGCTCGTCTCCAAGATCCTTGTCTCCTTGCCTGAGACGGTCACGTTCCCTAGGGTGTAATTGTACCTTATCAGGTTGTTTGCCTGGCTTGCGACATAGCACTTGTAAAACAGGCTTGTCTCGCCGTAGTTCAGGTAGAACTGGATGCAGCCCAGGTTGTACATGCCGAAGCTGTAGCTGCTAAGGCTGGAGTTTAGGTAGGGCGCCAGGACCACGTCTGACTTGTCATTGTTCAAGTAGGCGAACGGCTCCAGGTACTCTGAGGTGATGTTCTTCAGCATCGAGTTGAATGACTGGGCGCTGACGTTCACCGTCGGGATGCGGTTCTGCCGTATGAAGGATGAAAAGTTGCTGATCCCGTGGACCAGCACCAGGTCGCCCCTGCCCAGCGAGGGGAGCATGCTGCAGCTCGCCACCACGTTGGTCGGGCTAGAGCTCTGGAGCAGGAAGGAGGGCAGGATCCATACGACAATCACGACCGCTATCGCAGCTATCACCAGGTCAATCGCGGTCTTGCGCACTCCTTCAGAGGTTATGCTGCTCTTGAACTCCACCGCCATGGTCACTATTATTGCACCAAAGGCTAGCGCCCCGATTATTATGCTGTTCTGAAGTATGTACAGAATTATCAAAATTAGGACAGCTGCGTACAAAAGATAAATCAACCGGTCGTCCTTTTTCTTTTTTTGCTTCTGCTTCCTCTCCACCATGGCGGCACCTACTTAACGCCTGGCGCCATTCCAGATACCTCCAGCCCCAGGGCCTTTGACTCGCCGCCCGTCTTGACCACGCCGATGGCCACGTCCGCATTCGTTATAAGAGAGTCGTTGTGGCTGACCACTATGAACTGGGCGTTCTCGCTTAGCTGCTTCATGAGCTGGGAGAGCTTCTTCGCGTTCTCCTTGTCGAGTGCGGCGTCGACCTCGTCGAATACGTAGAGCGCCGCAGGCCTGCACATGTAAATCGAGAAGAGCAAAAGCAGGAGCACGAGCGATTTCTCGCCGCCGCTCAGCGAGGCGAGGTGTTTTCTGGTCTTGCCCTCCATTATGGTGACATCGAGGCCGCCGTTGAACGGGTCCTTCGGGTTGAGAAGTGTTAGCAGCGGGCTGTCCTTGAAGAAGGTTGTTGAGAACTTGGTGAAGTTCACCAGCACGTCGTTGAAGGTGCTCATGAAGGTCTGCAGCTTCTTGGACTCTATCTCCTCGAGCATGCGCCTTATGGCGAGCTGCTCGGTTTCAAGCGTCTCCACCTTGCCGCGCGCCTCCTCCACGTCCTTTGACTTCTCTGCGTAGAGCTCCGGCGCCTTCAGGTTGACGTTGCCCATCTCCCTAAGCTTTGAGCTTATCACCACCGACTCGTTCTCCATCTCGGTGATCGGCTGCCTTACCGGCTCGATCGCCTCCTTGTACATGGAAAGTTCCGCGATGAGGTCCTTGAGCGTCGTCTCGACCTGGCTTCTCCTTATCTTCAGCTCGCCGACCTGGCGCTCGTGGGTGTTGAGCTCTGCGCTGAACTTGCCCTTCTCCATCCCGACCTTCTCGAGCTCCTTGTCGAGCGTGCTCAACTTCTCGAACACCTTCTTGCTCTCCCCGTTCGCGTTTGAAATCTGAAGTTCGATTGAGTTCCTTGACACCGCCAGCGCGGACTGCGCCTCGTTCTTCGCCTTGATCGTCTTCTCCGTCGCCTTGAGCGCTGCCCTCCTGTCGCCCGCCTCCTTCTGCAGCTCGGTTATCCTCACATTCAGCATCGTGTTCTCCTTCTCCGATGAGGCCCTTCCTATTCGCAGGTTCTCGGCGCTCTTCCTCTTCGCCTCAAGCTCCTCAAGTTCCTCCTTGGTGATCCCTCCCGCCGCCATCTTCTTTGATAGCTCTACGGTCTCGCTCACCGCGTCGTCGAGCTCCTTCTGCCTCTCGATGTGCGACTTGTCAAGCTTCTCCCTACCCGACACCAGTTGGGTGTGGCTCTTGACGAGCTCGGCTTCCTTCTTGTTCAGCTGCTCTATCGCCTTGCTCGCCTCTGCTATCTCCTTCTTTGTAAGCGTAAGCTGCGATGATGAGGCGTCCAGTTGGGACTGCGCGCTCTTGACCTCCATCTCAGCGTAGGCCTCGCCCTTTCTTGTGGATGCTAGTTCAACGTTCTTTGACTCGAGCGAGGACTTTAGTTTGGTCTTTTCAGCAAGAACAGTGCTCATACGAGCAGTAAGCGATGCCATTGACTGGCGCTTGCCCATCGAGCCTCCGGAAACCACGCCGGCGGGCTCGACTATGTCGCCGTCGAGCGTAACGTAGCGGTAGCGACCGATCCCGTGACTCTTCGCATCTGCCACATTGTCGATCAGGTAAGTGTTGCTGAAGATGTAGGCGAACGCCTTCACATACTTTGAATCATAATTCACAAACTTTAGAACCGGCTGCACTCCTTTCGGTGCAGTGGATTCTCGCGGTTCGCTGACGTCCCTTAGCGGGATGAAGGTCGCCCTGCCGAGCCCGCTCTTCTTCATGTAGTCTATCATCTTGTTGGCGGTCTCGATCGTGTCCACCACGAGATATTCTAGCCTTGAGCCGCCCGCCGATTCCGCCGCAAAGGCGTACTTCGCATCGTAGGTGCACAGCTCCGACGCCCTTCCGAAGAAGCCCTTCGACTCCCCGAATTGCTGCTTGAGCTTGTCCTGAAGCGCCTGGGACCTCGGCTGAAGGTACGCCTTCTGCTCCATCAGCGCGATGTGTTCATCATCAAGTTTGGAGATGCTCGTGGTTATCGAGTCTATCTCCTTTACCAGTGCGGCCGACTCCAGCGCAAGCTCCTTGTGCTTCTTACCCGACTGCTGGTGCTGCTTCTCGAGCGCCTGGGTCTCTTCAAGCATCTTCGCGAGCCGCGCGTTGGCCGCATCAAGCTCCAACGACTTTGAGGATCTGGTGTTTCCTGAAATGGAGAGCTCCGCATTTATCTGCGAGACCTGCTCGTTTGCCTCGGTGAGCTGCTGCTCAAGCCTCTGCACCTCCTCGCTCAGTTTCTTTATCCTGTCAGGATTCGACTTGAACTCCTCCGGCTTAATCTTCGCCTTCTTAATCGCCTCCTCGAGCGGCGCGAGCTCCTTCTCTAGCTGGGCTATCTTTGCCTTGTTGTTGACTATCGCTCCCTCCTTCTCTCGGCCCTCGTTCTCCGTCGATTCAATTAGCTTCTTGGTCTCTGCCACTGATGAGACCAGCGCGGCCATCTCCGCCTCGTTCTTCGCGATCTGTATGTTGACCGACTCGAGCTTCGCCTTGGTCGAGCCCATGCTGTCCGTGCTCTCCCCGAGCTGCTTCGTGAGCCTCTGCCTCTCGGCCGTGAGCTTTTCAAGATTGGCATTAACTGCGATAAGTTTCTGTGATGCGGACTGTTGCTTTGAATCCGCAATCGCGAGGTTTGAGGTGAACTCCGAGAGGGACTTCTCCGCGGTCTCCCTCTTGTCCAGAAGGATGCTGTAGGTGAGCGCCTTCAGCCTCGCACTCATCTGCAGGTACTGCTCCGCCGACTTCTTCTCCGCCGCAAGCTCGTTGAGGAAGCCGCTGCGCTCGCTCAGGCTTATCTTTGCCTCCCCTATCTTCTGGTTTACCTTGTCGAGCTCCTTGAGCGACTCGTTCTTCTTGGCGTCGAACTCCCTGATTCCGGATGCGATGTCAATCAGTTCGCGCAGCTGGGAGGGGTTCATCTGGCCGAGCTGCGCAATCTCTCCCTGAACAATCGTGTTGGTCTCGTCGGTGCTTATCCCGTGCTGCGCAAGCAGCTCAAGAACCTCGAAGCGCTTCATGTTCTTGCCGTTAACCTTGTATTTCGTCTTTCCGTCGCTTCTTGTGAAACGCGTTATGGAGAGGTCCTGATCGCCGCCGAACTCCATGCGGACGTAGGCGGTCCTCAGCTTGTCCTTCCCATCCTTTGACTGTCTAATTAGGTTGTCGTAGCGGTTTACCCTCAGGCGCTTCAGCGAGTTCTCGCCAAGCGCGAAGAGCGCCGCGTCGCAGATGGTGCTCTTTCCGCTCCCGTTGGGGCCTATTATGCACGTGAAGCCCTTGTCGATCAGCAGCTCAGCGTGATTGAAGGATTTGAACTTGTTTATAGCCAATGACTTCAGATAAAGCATGAAGACACTCTGTGGTCGCAATATCTTATTAATAGATATGTATTTAAAGCCTTTCTGACGTTATGGCGGCTGAATTTCTTGGGCAGCAGGTTTTGCCGGCCTGATTCTGCACCATTTATATACATTTGTTATCCTAATATAGAAGCACAGTGAGTTCTATGTTATGTGAGCGATGCGGTCGAGAGGCATACAAGTACAACGTATGCGGCTACTGCAGCAGAAAGGTGTGCTACGACTGCCTCAAGAGCTCGAAGCGCGTGAGCAAGACCGAGAAGGCCTTCATCTGCAAGGACTGCTGGAGCGACCTTAAGAAGCGCGGCAGGTACAAGAGCGCCCGTTCTGAAGTATGACTCTTTCTGAATCCTATACAGACCCTAGCAGCTAGCTTAAATTTAATACCTCAAACCCAATCTCTTCTGCTTTGCTTTTAAGGTATTTGTCAAACGTGAATAACGGAGAGTTGGTATTAAGGCTCAATGCAACATACAAAGAATCATAAAAAGTAATCTTGTGGGCCATGCCTATCCGAATGGAGTCTTCTGCCAGTTCTGTTGCCTTGGATATTTCTAGGTCTGCATACACCAGCTCCAGGCTCTCCCTGGCCATTCCGAGTTTCTTGTCAGTTATGTCCTTCAGCAGGACATTGTGCTTCCATAGGCCATTCATGACTTCTGAAAAAATTATATCCGGGGCGATCAGCGGTTCGCCTTTGCCGGTAAGCGAATAGAAGACTTTCGTGGCTTCGGCAGAGCCATTTTCAGTTATAAGCAGCTTGATGAGGGCGCTTGAGTCTATTACGGTCATCTGGCATCACGATCTGCTCTTACCAGCCGGGTGCTGTCTGTGTTGACTTTGATTTGTTTTGCATTTTTCTTGATCCTATTCAGTAGACCATGCAGGTGGAAAGATTTTGTTCTTCCTTCTATGTATCCCCGGATTTCCTCACTCCAATTTATGTCCATCTGATTCATGAGCCTTTTTGTCTCATGGCTTACCCGAAGAGTTATAACTTCTGACATAAATTCACCAATATTATACAGTTACAAAGATATATATGTATTACTATAAGAATACAAGAGGTATTACAAAATTGCATATTTTGTTCTTTTATGACGGAAATAGGCAGTAAAATCCCGAACCAACGTAGCCCATAATCGTAGAACCATTCAGGTTCTTTGAATAGACTCCGTTTATTCTTAATGATAAGTTAGCATAGGGCGGATTTCCTACCGTTGAGGAGCCGCTTGCTTGGAGAGCGGTGATGGAGGCTAATTTATACATCTGGAGCCCGATGAGACCCAGATTAGAGGTTGCGTTGCTGATCGCCGCCAAATAAAATCCGCACAGGGCTATGGTCATCGTGATCGCAATTCCATAGAAGGCCAGTCAATCACCAAAACAAAGGAGCCGGGTCGAATTCAATACCGGAAAGCAGCTTTCGCCAGTGGTAAAGTTTCCAGGTGCCGAGATGTTGAACTGGCCCAGGCCATAGAGCTTGGAAAAATAGGAGGAATAATAGCCCATGCAGCTGCTCCTGTTTTGCACATAGGAGAGTATGCAGGAGTCCAAGGAATAGTTAACCAGCGAGGATTCCACGAAGTCATGTTCGGCAAGCACCAGGCGGAGGTGCTCCGATGAGTAGTACTGCCGTGAGGCATAGGAGCCGATGATGGCCGATCCGGAAGCCATCGCCAAAGTAATCACGAACGCTGCTGCAAGCGCTTCAAATGTTGCAAATTGTGCCTTCATAAAACCATTAATTTATCCTTACCAGGGTTCCCGCATAGTTCAGCGACTCGTTTTGACCTTCCAGGCCCGGCAGGTTCACGTTTATCTGGTAGGTGAACGGCACCTTGGAAGGGCATCGGTATACTCCCCCATTGACTTCGCAGGAACTTCCGGTTATGCCGGTGAGCGAGCGCAGGAAAGCCGATGAGCTTGTTGAGACCGCGTACAGCGAGACTTGTATGCTGGCCTGGCTGTCTCCAGATATCTCGGCATTGTTGTAAAACTGCAAAAGATCGTTGAGGCTGTCGTAGGCCTGCTCATACTGCGAGTAGGCGGTCGCGTTTCCGTAGCTGTAGGCCTGGCCCGGCCCTTGCACGATAATCTGCTGCGGCAGATAGGAAGGGGCGTAGGACTCTGAGACGCTGGCAGTGCCTATCGCCTGCCCGTTTGAGTACACCGTAGAGTTTTGGGAGGCCGAGGTGAGGTTTGCTGAGGCAAGCCCAAGGGCGGTCTGAAGCGTGAGCTTAAACGAGTAGTCTAGAGAGTAGGATGAGTTGAGCTGGCTGATGTTGTAATTCAGAAGGTCTGGAACATCGCAGTAGGCTCTGCTGTAGGGGTAGTCTGGGGCCAGGCAACTGCCATCAAATGCCAGATAATCCGAGGCTCCGGTGTCATAATAGCATTGCCTGTCCGCGCTGTAGGGGACGGTCCAAAAGTTCACAAAGGTGCAGTGGTTGAAGGTGGTGAAGTTGTAGATTCCGCCCAGATTCAGCAGGCGGTAGAGTAGGCTCTCATTTCTTGCGGTGATGACCGCGTAATCGTCCTGCTGGCCGGGGGATTGCTGCCTGTAGGTCGCGTATGTCCAAAGGGGGTAGGAACCAGAGTCATTCGTGGAACCGCAGTTCATCGTGTACGTGACAGAACCTGTCGCCGGCCCGGCCTGCAACGGCTCGAAGGATACATTTTCGACAGAGATCCCGGTAAGATTCGCGGTTATCTTTGTCCTTGAAAAGGTGAGGGAGTTTGATGAGATGTTTATCTGCGCATGGCCGCTATCGCAGCCGTAGGCGTCTATCTGCATTCGGTTTGGGGTTCCGAGGGTCGAGTTTTCCGGAAAATAAATGTTCAGGTAGGGCGATCCTGTGCTCACCGGGACGTAGGACCTGGTTTGGGCGGTCAGGGTCTTGTTCGCAATCGCGGACACGGCGCTTGAGCCCTGCGTCTCGAGGCTCTTAAACAAAAGTATCCCCGAGAGGGAAAGCGTGGAGACGCACGTGAGCAGTATGACGAATTCTATGCTCGTCTGAATTCTTTTATTCATCTTCCCACCAACACCTCAAGTTTTCCAGACACCGGAACTATCCTGCAGGCGTACTCTGATCCGCAACCGCTAATGATGGCAAGGGGTTCGAGTGCGAAGCTCTCGTTCGGGGAGGAGTACAGTAGGCCGGAACTCTGGTTGTACGCCAGCGAGGAGCTCAGCGTGTTGTAAAACGGGACCGACCGGAGATAAAGCTCAAACAAGGCGGAGGCGCCCGAAGAGCTTGAGGAAAGGTACCCAACCGAAGAGTAGGAATAAACCAGGAAGAGGGTGATCGCGGTGAACAGTATCGGAAGCGCGATCAGCAGGTCAAGGGAGATCAGCACGGCCCTCATCCTGGCACCTGGCTTGATTCGAAGCATCCGGCCTGGAGCGCCATGCTTTGCGTCAGGTTCACGGAGTTCGCGACCTGGGATGAGGCGCTCTGCTGCAAGTTGCTGAGCCGTGGCGCAAGGCCCAGCAGCGCACCGGCCAGGTAGAACATCAGGGCGAACGCTAGGGAGAGCGAGACCAGGAGCTCGAAGCTGATCTGGAGCCTCATCTAAGCACCACACTCCCGTTGCTCTCCTCCAGCGTCAACTGCTCGCTCCGTCCGGAGGGGCACAGGGAGGCCCTGTCCAGCCCCACGGCCTCGGGCAGGTAATAGCCTGAGTTCTCCGGAGTCAGCTGTGGGGGAGATCCTGAAGCGCAGATCCCGCTTGGGACGTAGGCGCTGAAGTTGCTCACGCCGGAGTACTCCGCAGAGGAGAGAAGCCAGGCAAAGGTCGAGTTCGCCTGGGCGCTGCTCGAGCCGGAGAGGCTGCGCAGGTAGGTGGAAAGCGCAGCTACCGAGACGAGAAGGGCTACCCCGCAGATGGCGAGGTAGATCAGAAACTCTACCGATAGCTGCAGATGCATCTCTCCACCGCTGGCTGTTTTCAGACTCCGCTGGTCAGGTTCCCGAGCTCGGTCGAAATGGCCTGGGAGACGCTCATCGAGTTCCCGTTCACCAAGACCGTGCTCGAGGCGGAACCCTTCAGCTTCACCACCATCGCCAGGGCTATCACGATCACCACGCTGGCGGCAGCCACCATCATGATGTACTCCAGCGAGCCCTGCCCCTTCCTGGAGCTCGCCACAGCGAGCAGCGAGCGCGCCTCGGGCGGCACCAGGAGCCGGGTCACGCAACGGACTGCGATGTTTGTTCTTGTCTTCCAATTTCTTCTCGTATTTCTCATATTATTACCTCATAGTAGAGTGGAAATGTAGGTGTAGGTGAAGAACAGCACAAAGGCTGCTACCGAAAGTAGAGGCAGGATGGCAGAGGTCATCTCTGAGAATCTCCTGCGCTCCCCATAGGCATAGGCGGTTATGTAAAGGCCCAGCGCTATGTAGATCAAAACGGCGAATGCCAGGTTCTGGGCCGAGCCCGCTGAGGCTGCGGCCGATGTTGAAAGGGTGGAGAAGATGGTCGAGCTTACGGCACCAAACATCGGAAGGAAGAAGACCAAGCCCAGGTAGGTTATGGAGCTCATCGTGCCCACCTTGGCTGAAGTCAGGTTCTTCGACTTGGTCTCGTGCAATAGGCTCCTATGCAGCTTTTCCACCGATGATCGCACCGATCTTCCGGTTTTTATGCTGAACCCAAGCATCTCGTACAAGCTTTTTGTGAAGCCAGGGGGCGCCGAATTACGTGAAGGTTCATCATCGCCAAGGCGGAACCGTCTTGGAATCTCTGAAAAGGGAGAGGAGCCTAGATCTGAGCAAACCTTTTCAACGCTATGAACCAGGGCACCGCTGGCGGAGTATTTGGCACCTAACACGTGGCAGTAGGATGAGAGCCAATCCTCATTGGGCCTTTTTTGCTTTCGCCTCCAAAGAAGGTGCGATATTGCAACTGCCAGCAGGGCGAAAAGCAGCAAACCAAAGCCCCAAAACAGGTAAGCGAGAAGCAGACCCACTTCCAAGGCGCAAAAAAGCAGTTCAGGCACGTGTTTAAGCATTTATTCGCCTTGAGAAGAGCAGGCTCGAGAGAGCGTACAGAGCCGGGATAACGCCAAGAAGCAGAACGTACAGCAAGCGCAGGTCAGATTGGCCCTGGGAGATTATGGAGTTGCCAATAAATGCAAAAAGAATGAACGATGGTGCTATCACCGCTAAAAACATGTTTGCCGTGGCGAACTTCTGGATTGAAGACTCGATGTAGGAGAGCTGCTCGTTGAGATGAAGGTCGTGGGCTTCCAGAAGCGCGCCAAGGCCTCCAACATCGGTGACCCTGCCCGGAGAGACTTTGAAGGTGTTACAGAACTTCAGAAGGTTCGGGGAGATGAATAGTTCGGGTTTGTCGATTCCGAGTTGGATCCTGCTTGCGGTGCGTCTTATCTCGCTTTTTATGGGGTTCGGGGTGGACGGGGTCAGGGAAAGCTCGAGAGCATGGGCAAGCGGGGTTCCGTTAGAGTTGTAAAAAATGGTGGAACGCAGACAATTTACAAAGGCCTCTTCCAGGACCTTTGATTTTTGCGCGTCTTCTATTATGCTTATGCAAAGGATGATTATGAACGATGAGGAAAAGGAGAGGAGTAGGTCGAGCAGGGACGAAGAGAGGGTTAGTCCTTCTGCCATTATTGTGGAAACAGCAAAAATGCTGGAGCCGAGCAGCACAAAACAGGAAGTATGCAGAACCGATAATCTATTCATGAGTACCATGCCTTCCATATGTTTTGCCTGAACTCATCCTCATTCTTGGACGACGATAGGGCCTTTTTGATTATGGAGACCCGGCTTTCGAACTCTTTCTTTGCTGCAGCCTCTGAAAGCCCAGTTATCCTGGCGTTTGCAGCGATGACCTTCGAGACCTCCATGAACCCTGAAGCGAGCTTTGAGTCTTCAACGATGCAGCTGTGTTTCACCAGGTCATAGTCGCCGACCACGGTCCCCTCCTCGGTCTCGGCGCGGCTCAGCCATTTGTATTCTGATATTCCGTTTACCGTCCTGTTCTTCAGGTCCTGCTGCTTCATGTAAACCGAGAAGTCAAGCATGCTCAGGGAGCCCGGCTCAACCCGCATGGGCTTAACAAGCAGTTTCTTTATGACCCCAAGGGGCTCCTCGCTGCTGTGCATGGTGGTCATGAAGGGCGTCCCGAGGTTTGCGCCGGAAAACAGCTCCGACGCCTCCTCGCCCCTTATCTCCCCTATCACTATTCGGTCCGGACGCATCCTCAGCGCATTTATCACCTGGGCTTTGGCGCTTATCCCGCTGAACTTGGACCCGTAGAGCGCCACCGTGTTCATCGACGGGCCGTCCAGCTTCAGCTCGTTGACATCATCCTCTATGGTGACCAGCTTGCTGTGCCACGGGACGAACTGCGCCAACGCGTGGACCAGCGTGGTTTTCCCGCTCCCGGGAGCGCCGGAGATCACAAAGTTCATTGACGAGTCCAGGGCCGTCCACAGGTAGGCGAGAATCTCCGGGGACAGCGTCGAGCTCCTTAGAAGCGCGTACGCGCCCATCTGCTTGCCGCGCCCGAGCCTTATGGAGGCTGCACCGCCGTTGACCGCATAGGGCCTTATCTGGGCGTGAATCCGGGCTTCCCCGACCTGGGCGTCGATGATCGGCATGTTTTCGCCTAGCTCCTTTTCGCTTTCATAGATGAACTTATTGATGTACTGCCTGAAGCTCTGCTCATCCCTGAAAGAGAGGTTTGTCTTGCAGCGGCCAAAATCCGACAGGTACACGGAG
Organism: uncultured archaeon; assembly: GCA_963787445.1. Taxonomy (GTDB): domain Archaea; phylum Micrarchaeota; class Micrarchaeia; order Micrarchaeales; family CABMGC01; genus JAJZOD01. Next base: position 54,286 of record CAWBCT010000013.1, on the reverse strand, counting down.
ATGGGCTCGCTGGGAGAGCTGATCTCTATCTCTTCCATGTTAGAGCGGTTCTCCATCAGTAGGCTTATCGGGCCAAAGCCAACGGTGTCGTGCGCGACCAGGTACGAAAGGTACGAAGCGGTGGGCTGGTCAGCGCTTTGCGCAAGGCGCGCGTTCGCTATCGCCCGTGCCTGCTCAAACAGGGACATGGAGATCGGGACATCAAGGGAGGCCAGCGCCTCTATGACTGAAGATTTGGCAAGCGACAGGAGTTCGTGCTCGTGCCTTGAGAGGCGATGGTCGCCTACGTTGTAGAAATTTGTGCCATGCGCAGTCACGATTGTGCAGGATGTGCCCATTGTAAAGGATTTTACAGGAGGCGCGGAGATGGGCGTATCTATCTCGAAGCTCAATCTTTGTGAACTCACCATTTCCTGCTTTTTGTTAGAGTGAAAAAGCATCTGTCGACGTAATTTGGCTAGGAGCATAGTATCAGAAAATTACTTTGGTATATGTAATACCCATTACTCTTTTTATACCTTTCTATTAGGCTAGGATTCGGTAGCGATGTGGAGGGGAGAACGAGGGAAAGGTATTTATAAAACTTACTTGTTCATATTAGACTGGGAGATTGATGGCGAAGAGAGATAAGAATGATGATGAGATTTGGCTTATCCGAAAGCTGATGAGCAAGCCAAACTATGCGGTGTTGAAACTCCTCATGATAAAGTCGCCAAGAACCACGCGCGAGCTGTATTTGGAGCTCGGAAAGAGCTTCACGCGCAAGACCCTCATACTCACCCTTAGAACTCTTTCAATGACACTCAATGTTCTTCAGCCTACGCACATCAGGACAGAGCGCGGCTACGACCTCGGCTACAACATCAACCCCAAGCTCAAGGAGATAGTGAAGGCGATGGAGAAGCACGAGCGCGCCATAGAGAACATGACGAGCATGAAGAGCCAGTAGCTCTCCAAGCAGGCTTTTCGATGATAACCAACAAGCCCTATATCCTTACAGAAGTCAAGAAGCTTACGCCTCTGGTCTCAGAGTTCACCTTCAGGGCGCAGGACGGCACTGAGATCGATTTCGTCCCGGGGATGTTCGCGATGCTGCAGTACAATGATCCTACCACAGGCGAAAAGATAGCCAGGGCATTCTCGATAGCCAACGCCCCGCCTTCAAGCACGCTTGAATTTCTTATTGCACTGATAGGCGGAAAGTTCACCAGCAAGCTCGCGTTAGCAAAAGTTGGTGACGTTTACTCTGTCTCGGCTCCGTATGGACAATTCAAGTTTGACATAAACTCAGGAGAGAAATTCCTCTTCCTCGCAGGCGGCACAGGGCTTGCGCCATTCCTCTCCATGCTCAGGAACATAGAGAGGAAGGCCCAGAAGATTGACGGCAGGATGCTGTACAGCGTGAGGTATCCCACAGAAATTATCAACAAGGACGAGCTTGGTGAGATAGAACAGAAGCTCGGGGTTAAGACCGTGGTGACGGTGACCAGGCCAGCCGATGGCGACGGATGGAATGGAGAGAAGGGCCACGTTGACACGAACATGATACTTCGTGAGGTTCCGGATGTGAAGGACAGGGTCAGCTATATCTGCGGCCCGCCTGAATTCGTGAAGGCACTGAAGACAGGGCTCATCTCCATGGGCGTTGACGAGAAGCACATATTCGCAGAGATGTGGGGCTAGACTCCTCGGCATTCCTAATCCTTTTATACATATTCCCGCTAATAGAACAACATGCAGGATAGATACGACCCCAAGGAAGCGGAGCCGCGCCTACGCGAGTTCTGGGAGAAGGAGGGCATCTACAAATTCAAGGGCAAGAAGGCCGGCGAGATCTATGCCATAGACACACCGCCTCCGACAGTTTCAGGTTTCATTCACGTTGGCCACGTTTTCTCCTATTCGCAGGCAGACTTCATAGCTCGTTACAAGCGAATGAATGGTTTCAGCGTCTTCTATCCGTTCGGCCTTGATAACAATGGGCTGCCAACGGAGATTCTTGTTGAGAAGCAGAACAATGTGACTGCGGAAAAGGTGGGACGCGAGAAGTTCATTGAGCTGGTGGAGACCAGCATAAAGGAGTATGAAAAGATGTACGTTGACATCTGGAAGACGGTCGGCGTCTCTGTCGATTGGCAGTTCTTTTACACTACGATAAGCAGGGACGTGCAGAAGATCTCCCAGTACTCATTCCTAGAGCTAAACAAGATGGGCAGGGCCTACAGAAAGGAGACGCCCACCATTTGGTGCGCCAAGGAGGGAACCTCGCTTTCGCAGATGGAACTTGAGGATAAGCTACTCAAGTCAAAATTTGTCACGTTGAAGTTCTCGAAGGACGTGGTGATAGCAACGACCAGGCCTGAGATGCTCCCGGCGTGCGTCGCCATTTTCGTCAACCCGGATGATAAAAAGAATGCGAAGCTTGTAGGAAAGAAGGTGAAGGTGCCGATCTTTGAGCAGGAAGTTACGATACTTGCAGACAGGCGCGTAGACCCGGAGAAGGGCACGGGGGTGGTTATGTGCTGCACTTTCGGCGACCTGACCGACATAGAATGGTACAAAGCATACAACCTCCCCCTCAAGATAATCATTGATGGGCACGGACGGATGCTAGACCCCCATTTCAAGGGGATGAAGATCAAAGAGGCCAGGGAGGCGATAATCACAGAGCTCAAGGAGAAGGGGTTCTTGATAGCAGAAAAGGAGATTGAGCACAATGTTAATGTTCACGAACGCTGCAAGACAGAGATAGAGTTCCTGGTCAAGAAGCAGTGGTACATAAAATACCTCGACCTGAAGGACAAGCTTCTCGAGCTCGGCGGCCAGATCAACTGGACCCCGAAGCACATGAAGGTGCGTTACGATAACTGGGTCAACGGTCTGCAGTGGGATTGGGGGATCTCCAGGCAGCGCTACTATGGAATCCCATTCCCGGTCTGGTATTGCAAGAAGTGCGATGAGCCCATCTTCCCAGACAAGAAAGAACTGCCGGTCAACCCGCTGAGCTCAAAGCCGGGCAAGAAGTGCGGCAAATGTGGTTCAACCGAGTACGTGCCTGAGCAGGACGTGCTGGACACCTGGGCTACCTCATCGTTAACTCCGCTGATAAATGCAAGATGGGGCCTCGAGGGAGAGCGCATGGAGATCTTCCCGATGTCGCTTAGGCCACAGGCGCACGACATAATCTCCTTCTGGCTCTTCACAACGGTTGTAAAGTCCTACCTGCACACGGGCAAGCTCCCATGGAAAGATGTAATCATCTCGGGCCATGGGCTTGACCAGCATGGAAAGCCGATGCATAAGTCGCAGGGCAATACGGTAGAGCCAATGCCGATAATCCAAAGACACGGAGCCGACGCACTTCGGTATTGGGCAAGCTCGACAAGGCTTGGGGAGGATGCCTCATTCCAGGACAAGGATGTAATCACAGGGGCAAGGCTTGTCAACAAGCTCTGGAACGTGGCAAGGTTTGTCTCGAGCAACAAGAGCACGGACAAGGTTCCTACAAATATCATGGACAAGTGGATACTTTCCAGGGCGAGGCTGGTGGTGAAGCAGGCAACCGAGGAGTTCGAGCAGTACAACTACGCGGGCGCGAAGCGCGTGGTGGAGGAGTTCTTCTGGTTCTTCTGCGACAACTACCTTGAGTTCATCAAATACCGGATCTATGACAAGGACACCAGCGCGAACTACGCGCTCAATGAGGTCTTTCTCACCCTCCTGAAGCTGTTCGCGCCTTTCATTCCCTACATAACCGAGGAGATCTACCAGGAGCTTTACAGGGATGAGGTAGGGAAGAGCTCGATACATATCTCATCTTGGCCTGCATTCGAAAAGAAGCTGGTGGACGAAAAGTCCATTGAGCAGGGCGAGAAGATCTGCAAGGTCATCTCTGCGGTAAGGTCCTGGAAGCACGACAACAAGATGGCGCTTAACGCGGATCTCTCAGAACTGACCATAGAGGGCGACCTGAAAGAAGGGCTTGAGGATATCAAGGGCGCCATGAAAGTAAAGAAGATCACTAAAGGAAAAGGCGAGATCGAACTTCCTGAGACCGGACTGAGGATTAGCGTGCTGAAATAGGGCCTATTTTAGAGGGCAGTTGCCAACAATAACCCTTATAAATATTCCTTAGCAATATATAGCTTGATATTGCACTAGGTTAGTCTTTTTCATCTAACATTTCAAGACGGTATCAAAATATTGTGGTCTAATGGCAAGAATGCATACGAAGAAGCACGGCAAGTCCAAGTCTAGGAAGCCGGCGCTGGACGCTATAACCCCCATCGAGGGAGCGAAGAGCAAGGAGGAGATCGGCAAGGCCATCGACCAGTACATGAAGCAGGGGCTGGGACCCACTTTGATAGGGCAGTACCTGAAGGACAAGGATAACGTTCACTACATAAAGAACACGCTGGGCAAGCGCCTGGTCGTGGTGATGAAGGAGAAAGGCTTCAAACAGGAGTTCCCGCAGGACATGCTCGACCTCATGAAGAAGGCAGTGGGGCTGAGAAAGCACCTGGCGACGAACAAGAAGGACATGCACAACAAAACGAGCCTGCAGAGGACCGAATCGAAGATATGGCGATTGACAAAGTATTACAAGCGCGAGGGAAGGCTTCCGGAGGACTGGAAGTACAACCCAGAGAAGGCTGCGCTTATCATCAAGGGTTAGTAGATGGCGGTAACAAAAGGGATGGAGAAGTGGAAGGCAAAGAAGTGGTTCAACATCTACACTCCGGAGATGCTCGGAAACCAGACGATTGGAGAGATGCCGGCAAGCGAGGACAAGGACGCGATCGGCAGGCTGATCAAGGTGAGCATGTCCTGGATAACAAACAACCCCAACCACGTCTTCCTGGTGGTGGGGCTGAGGGTCAGCAGCGTAAATGGCAACGCTGTGCACACCGAGCTGAAGTACCTTGAGCAGACCTACAGCTACATGCACTCGATGGTGAAGAGGCACGCGAGCACGATGTACACGGTCGACAAGGTCAAGGACAAGAACGGCAAGACGGTAATACTTAAGCTTCTTTTGACAACCACGCGAAGAGTAACCACAAAGAAGAGAAAGGCGCTCAGGAAGGAGCTCTCGGACTTCGCGACGGCCTACATGAAGGAGAGGGACAGCAGCGCGGTGGTGAAGGACGTGATAGACGGGACGATGCAGAGCGAGGCAACCAAGCGCATACACAACATAGCGAGCATCGGAAGGCTCGAAGTCAAGAAGCTCGAGCTCTGACTAGAAAACCAGGTCCCGCTCTTCAGGATAACCATACTTATCCTTACTGCCCGATTCAAAGCCCTTGCTGAGCAGCAAATCGGCGTTTCTTACGCTCTCGCGGAGTAAATCGCCAGCAAGCACGGATCCTCTGAACGCACCGTCCATCAAGTGCATTCTAACCCCCTCTGTTTGAGGCAGATACTTATCTTGTGCCCAGCTCTGGAGGAGGTCATAGCACTCCAAGAAAACCTTGTTTGGAAGTCTTGCGCGGTCGCGTAGGGCTGGCCATTCTACATTGCTCGCGTGGGACCTGTCCGGGACGCTTATGGGCAAGAGCGGGCTGTAGTCGCTTACCGCGAGCAGATGTATCTCTGGCCTATCTCGTAAAGCATTTAGCACAGTTGCGACGGCGTCAACCGTGGAGCGATTCGGGTTTCCAACACAGGTAACCGGTCCGGCACTGTGCGTATAACTCCAATCCAGTATGAGGAACCTGTTGGAGTTTAGAGTGGCGGAAGCAGTCTCGGTCTCCCTGACAATCTTTTTCAGCCGTTTTGCAGGCTCCTCCAAAGCAGCCCTAATAAATGAGGTAATCTCCGCTCCGAAGCCACGTCGGCCTGCCTCGGACCTCATCTTCTCGAAGTCCTGTGAATAGACAAAGTCGGAGTTGGCCAGAAAGTCAAAAAGATTGTAGCGCAAGCTCTTTACGTTCATCGGGAGAAGAAGAGGAGGTTCGGCGCCGCGGCCGTCAAAGTAGCCCCTCAGTAAATATACGAACTTCGAACTGCCGTTCAACGTCGGACATATTACAGAGCTCTTGTGCTCGTCGAACACGCGCCGCAGAATCCCTAGATCAAAAGAACTGAGGGTCCTTGTGTCACCCAGTGCCTGGGCCCGATTGGCAGACAATTTAGTAGCCATTAATCTCTTAAAATTTAAGCAATTTTCAGATATTTAGCTCTAATTACTTGGGATCCCGAGCATTTTCTCGCGATTTGCAGCGCGCTTGGCAAGGCCCGCGGATTTTAGTGCCTGCTGCTTCTGCAGTCTCTTGAGCCTCGTATTCAGGAAGGTGTAAAGTATGGTCGCGTTATTGTTACGGTCATTCCTTGATGAGTAGACTAGGGTTATGTCCTCTCTTGTGATCCGGTTAAGCAGCCTTGGCACGGCCTTGTTGACCTCAAGCTCCTTGAGGTAGCGTTTCTTGAAGACCGGCCACCACTCATTGTGCGCGGCAAGCCGCAGGCGGAGGCCGTTTGTGGGGGCTATGTCCTTCGCCCAGGTGTCGATGTTCGCGGTGCTGCGCCTTATGCCTCGCGGCCAGAGACGCTCTACAAGGATGCGCTTCCCGTCAGTAAAAGAGGCTTTTTCATAGATACTGCGGACGCCCAGAATCACATGACTCACGGATACACAGAGGGCGATTAAGCTTAAATAAGTATTAGTGGAATGTGAAGGAAGTTCTAGCTGGCTTTTCTGCCCGGACTCAGCTTTTCGTAGTTCTTGATTACCTCGTCAATCATAAGGCGGAGCCAGGGAGTGAAGGAGCCGGGGTCGGACTTTATCCGCGCCTTGAGTTCAGGCAGGCTAATCCACTTCCAGTCCTGCACCTCGTCTGGATTGGGCCGGGGAACCTTATCAAAAGTGCCAAATACTATGTGGTCGAACTCGTTTTCCTTGAGCCCGTTGCCGACTTCGGCGTGGTAAGTGAAATTGAACGCCTCCTTAAGCGGGCAGTCGAAACCCATCTCCTCCTTGAGCCGCCTATGGGCCGCGGTTATGGTGTCTTCACCCTCCATCTGATGGCTGCAGCAGGTGTTTGACCACTTATTTTGCGTGTGGTATTTTATGGCGGCGCGCTGCTGAAGCATCGTCTCCCCGTTCTTGTTGAACACGAACACCGAAAGTGCGCGATGAAGCTTGCCTCCGTTCTGGTGGGCCTTCATCTTCTCCTCGGTTCCAAGTGGATTATCATTCTCGTCCACAAGTATGACTCGCTGCTCCATTTTATCAGATGAATATGAGTTAAAGAAGTTTATATAGCTTGCGAAGATTTCGTCGGAAATAGAACAATTAGCGCGATTTTGGAAGTGCGTGCGGCCTGAAACTGAATCCATCTATGAGCTTCAGGAACTGGCTGATGTTCAGTACTTTCTCGCCCTGGGTGTGAACCCCGAGCTGCTGCAACATAATCGACTCCTGAACGCTTATCTTGCTGATGTAAAGACCGCTTACAGTCAGATGGCCTGCAGCGTCGAAGATGCCTGCAAGGTAGCTTCTTGACTCATTGGTCGGGGCCCGGAACATCTTGCCGCAGTTCTCCGAGATCTTGCGGAGCTGGCCGCCGAGCTTGGAGTGATAGAAGAAGATGTGACGTGTTCCGCCGGCGCCCTCTTCTATAATTATGCGGTTCGGCTCAATCTTTACCTTGTCAAGGCACATCTTGACAAATTTGCTCTCGAAAACGTCATCATGAGTGAAGATACCTATGGCATTCTGCTCGGTGCGGCTCCTGCTCTGAAGGCCAGCGAGGTAGCACAAATAGGGCTGGAGCTTGATCTTCATGGACAAACCTTAACTATATCACACTTTACCTTAAAAGAACTAATAAATCCTTTCTTCTTATGCCGGTGCGCTTCATGTATCGCTTATCCTCCTCCGTTACAAAGCCGGCTTCGAGTAATGCCCAATAGGGACTATCGTGGTGGCGGTAACACAACATTCCTCCGAGATAGTTGTCATAGAAATCGGTCTTTTTTATCTCTCGCGGGTCCTTCGCTAGCTTGTCGACAAGCCATTCCACCGCGGCTATCCTATTTTGCTTCTTCTTGAAAAATATGCGCGGGGTGGAAACCATCTCCCACTCCCTTATCCTTTCCCTTGGATAGGTTTTTGACGCAGCAGCGAACGGGCTTCCGTTGAAATGATGGGCCAGCAGTCCTCCAAGCCTATTCCTGTGAAAGTCCTTTGCCACAAGATTCCGAGGGTTCTTGTTAAGTAGCTGCTCGCAGAGAAGTCTAACCGCTTCTACTTGTGCCTCTTCGTCGTCCTTCCACTTGGGCTTTATAAGAACCTTCCCTGAATCCGGACCTTTAAACCAGCCATGGCTGATCCAGAAGCGGTCAAGGAGCACATCCCTGCGGTCTCGCTCTCCCTGACCAAGTGTAATTTTGGGATCCCTTGCAACCAACTTTAGCTCCGCCCTACTAGGCAGCGTGGCTATCTTCTCCATCATTATTCTTCTAGATTTTCTGATATAAAAGAGTTCTCACGGTTCGGATCTTCTTAATGCCTTTCGTATATGTTTTTTCGATGCCCCAAGGACATTATGAAGATTTTACGCTTGCTTTTATCAACGATTATTAATAGTCTATAGTCTCCAACTCTCAATTTGCGCTGAGGTCGCGCCGTAAGCCCCTCCAAAAATGCGCCAGGATTCTCCCTTACAGACTCTAGTTTTTTGAGTATTCGTTTTGCCGTGTTTTTATCAATGCCTTCCAGCTGCATGGCCGCTTCATCTGAGAATTCGACCTCGTACGCCAATCAAGCACCAAATCGCTCCTTCATCTCCTTTAGCGTGTGCGTTCTTCCGTGTTTTATGTCAAGAAATCCGCGTAGCAGCGAGGCCCTGAATTCGGTCGTATATCTTCCTTCCTCATCCTTTTCTGGTATCATGTCTATCAGCGCCCCAATTATCTCGTCGTAGGTGGCCTTCCGGTATAGCTTCAGGCCATTGAGCTTCTCACGCGTGTTCTTTGTTATCTGTATTGTGGTGTACATATAATCATTATATAATTGGTGTATAATAGATATATAATAGTACCGTAGGGCTGTAAAAAGATACGGCTCAGCTAAGAACCATAAAAATAAGGAAAGATGTAGTCTTGAGTATTAATGCGAGGCAACGCAATTCTGTTCTGTACGCACACTAGTTTATAATAAAACTTTGTAAAAAGTTTTGAGGTGATCTATCCGCAGGTTCCCCTACGGATACCTTGTTATGCCTTAGCCCCCCTCACGAAACCTTAGTTCGACCGCATCTGTTAGGATACGGCGTCACTAAGACCCCACTTGGATGACTTGGCAGGCGGTGTGTGCAAGGAGCGGGGACATATTCACCGCACGATGGTGACATGCGATTACTAGGGATTCCAACTTCATGAGGGTGAGTTTCAACCCTCAATCCGAACTTAGATTGGTTTTAGGGGATTAGCTCCTCATCTCTGAGTGGCAACCCATTGTGCCAACCTTTGTATGCCGCGTGTAGCCCTGGAGATTCGGGCCGTACTGACGTACCGTAGCCCTCTCCTTCCTCCTGCTTAAACGCAGGCGGTCCTGACAGAGTGCTCGGCGCACATCTGCGCCGGTTGCAACTGTCAGCGAGGATCTCGTTCGTTACAGGACTTAACCTGATAGTTCACACCACGAACTGACGATCGCCATGCAACACCTCTCGGCTCGTTAGGCAAAGTCTTTAGCTTGACCTTCATCCTGCCGTCGCTCCAGGTAAAATTCCCGACGTTGAATTCAATTAAACCGTAGCATCCACCCCTTGTGTGCTCCCCCGCCAATTGCTTTAAGTTTCAACCTTGCGGCCGTACTCCCCAGGTGGTAGACTTAACAGTTTTCCTACGGTACTGCACCTATTCGAGATAGGTGCAACACCAATGTCTACATGATTTACTGCTAGGGCTACTCGGGTATCTAATCCGATTCGTTCTCCTAGCCTTCGTCACTCACTGTCGGATGCGTTCTGGTTTGGCGCCTTCGCCACAGGTAGTCCTTATAGGATTACAGTATTTTACCACTACCCCATAAGTACTCCAAACCTCTCCCGCTCCCTAGCCGAAAGGTATCTTATGCACGTATAGACGTTGAGCGCCTACATTTCACATAAGACGGTTTCGGCCAGCTACGGACGCTTTAAACCCAATAATAGTGAACACCACTTGTGCCGCCGGTATTACCGTGGCGGCTGCCACCGGTCTTACCCAGCACTTATTCGCCAAGCTGACTAAACTTAGCAAAAGGCAAGCTAAAAGCTTGCCACTCAGACTCCCCCCATCACGGTTTCCCGCATTGTGGAGTTTGCGCGCCTGCTGCACGCCGTAGCGCTAGGGCCCTTGTCTCAGTGCCCTTCTCGGGGCTCATACTCTCATATCCCCTACGGGTCAAAGGTATGGTGGGCCGTTACCCCGCCATCTGCCTGATCCGACGCAGTCTCATCGTAGAGCGGAAATGCTCCATTTCGCATCCCGTTTCGCCTACAGTGCCTTCCAGCATCCGTAGCCTATATGGAATTAGCCTCAGTTTCCCAAGGTTATGCCCTTCTCTACGTTAGATTGACCACGCGTTACTGAGCCGTGTGCCACACCTCATGTCGAGATGTTGACTTGCATGGCTGTCGAAATCTGATAGCAGTGTCCTCCAGCAGCATCGACTGGAGTTGATTCTTAATTTGCAATTGCGTTGTTGCCTCTTTGCATTCTCAAGACTACATCTAATTCCAATAGGAATTTTCACCAATCACGACGACAAAGCGGGCGAGAAGCCCGACAATCATGGTCATGATTATCCTTCCGAAAAGCCTAGGCGTTTCGAGAGCGGATGAGGTATATTATACGTAAGAAGCTTTATATACGTTATGATGGTTTGACGTGTGTTATTCCCTACTGAAAACCACACCATCGGAGGCTATTAATGAGAATTTATTCCCATCTTTACTGAACTCTATTATTGCACAATCGCCCAGTTTCTCCAATTCACCAAACTTCAGTATTTCCCGGATTATGCACCTGATCACTCCGCCGTGGGTGAGAATCGCGACGGTCTTTTGATTGGCTTTTGTAATATTCCCAAAAACTCTCGTTACTCTTTCTTTAAAGGGTTCGTATTCTTCAGAACCTTTTACACCGTGTCGGATTCCTTTCTCCAGTTCACTTACTTCTTTCGGGTGTTTTGTCTTTGCTTCGGATTTGGTTAGCCCAGTAAGAACACCATAGTTATTTCTTTCTCTCAGGTCATCAACAACTTCTAATTTGGCTCCAAGTGACTTGTTTATAATTTTTGCCGTTTCGATGGCGCGTATACGCGGACTTACGTAAATTACTTCTATGCCCTTTTTATCGAGCTTTTCTGATAAATTTTCTGATTGTTTGAGACCTTTGTTTGATAAATGGTCATCATAATCACCGCCGTACCTGTCTTCTACATCGCCGGTTGTTTCGCCGTGTCGTAATAGATAGATTATCATTCAAAAAGCCCATCAATTATTCGCTAGCGATATTTAAATACTTTTAAGCTAAAATAAAACAGAGTGATATGGAGGAAAATGCAATCCTAGTGTCAGCCGTCTCGAAGAGCTTCAAGACGTACAAGCAGTCTGAGGATAGCGGCATAGTCGGATGGCTTAGCCGCAAGAAGTACACCAAACACGCCCTCAACGGAGTAAGCTTTGGGATAAAGCGGGGGGAGATAGTCGCGCTGCTCGGGAAGAACGGGAGCGGCAAGTCCACGCTGATAAAGATAATAACCGGGATAGTGTATCCGGACAAGGGGCACACCGAGGTCATGGACCTAAATTCCTGGGAGGAGAGGGCGAAGGCCACGCAGCACATAGGCGTGGTCCTGGGCGCGCACGGTCAGCTCTTCTGGAACCTTCCGCCGCTCGACACGTTCAACTTCATACGCAGCATCTACCGTATCCCGGAGAGGGAGTACAAGAGGCGCCTCAACTACTTCCTGGACATACTCGAGCTGCGCGAGGTGTACACGCGCCAGGTGCGCTCGCTCTCGCTCGGGGAGCAGATGAAGTGCAACTTTGTGGCCTCAATGCTCCAGATGCCCGACATCGTGATACTCGACGAACCCACCATAGGGGTGGACGTGCCATCGAAGGCGGCGCTGCGCAACACGATACTGGATCTCAACAGGAAATACAGGACCACGTTCCTCATGACCACCCACATAATCGAGGACATAACGATAGCCAACAGGATCATAATGCTGGACGGCGGCAAGGTGATCTTCGACGGGAGCAAGTCGAAGCTGGAGCGCTTCTTTGGGGACAAGAGGACGGTGGAGCTCTCCTTCGATGCGGAGCCAAAGCTTCTCAACCTTAAAAGATACGGCAAGATAATCGAACGCGGGAAGTTCTACGCAAAGCTGGAAGTTGAGAGGAAGCTGCTAAAGACCGCGGCCTTCATAGACCTCCTTGAGGACAAGAGCGTAGTGGATTACACCGTTTCGGAGCCCAGCCTGACGAGCATCATCAGCAGGTTCTATGGCCCCCGAAAGAAGTCCAAGAGCATGAAGGAGGGGATCTGACGTTCGAGACGTTTGACGCGTACTGGTCCGTGTTCGTGGTGAACTTCAAGAACAGCACCGCGTACCGGTCCGACCTCGCGCTTACTCTCACCTTCTCGGTGCTGATGGCGGTGGTGCTGATCTTTGCGTGGACAGCCGTTTACGGAAGCTCCGGTCAGACAACCATCGCGGGAATAAGCCTGGCAACGCTCTACGCCTACTTCATCCTCGCAAGCGGCATCCGCCAACTCCTCGGCAGCAATATCAGCGACATAATGCAGACCGACATAACGAACGGGAGCATAGCCGTGGCCCTAGCCCGCCCGATAAAGTATGTCTACCAGGTGGTCTTCGGCTCGTTCGGCAGCCTTCTTAGCACCATTCTCGTCGTCTCGCTACCAATACTCATAGGTACGCTGCTCTTCATCCACGTCGCCCCGATTAGCTATTATACGATAGGCGTGCTTCTGGTTGAGATCGCGATGGGCTACGTGATAATATGCAGCATAGACTTCATGATAGGCTGCGCAGCCGTTTATATGACGCAGATCTGGACACTGGTAATCATAACCTGGACCCTGGAGTACGCGATAGGAGGGGGGATCGTGCCGCTTAACTTCCTTACGGGATGGGTCGGCGCCCTGGTCAACCTGCTGCCGTTCAAGTACATGGTGTACGTGCCCGTCTCCACGATACTCGGAGTTAACACGGACATCCCGGGAACGCTTTTGCTCGGGGCGGTATGGTGCGCAATCCTGCTCCTGTGCGCCGGGTTGATGTGGCGCTCTGTGAAGAGGAGCGTGGCGGCGGTGGGTGGCTGAATGGAAGATCTTAATAAAAACATCTCCTACTTCCTGACCTCCCAAAAGTACAACTTCAAGTCTCTGTTCGCGTACCGGGAGCAGACGATACTCTGGTCCCTTGACAGCATCTTCACCGTGCTAAGCGCAATTATCCCGGTTATCGCCATCTACTCCGTCTCGAGCGGCATAAACGGGTGGAGCTACTACCAGATGCTGCTCCTCACGGGAGCGAGCACCATGATGATGGGCATAGTTTACATGCTTATCAGCGGGTGGCAGGTGGTTCAGGCGATGCAGGTGGGTTCGGTGGACATGTATCTCATGAGGCCGTACGGCAAGCTCACAATCATCCTCTCAAACTTCTCTGACGTCTCGTCCATCACCGTTCTGCTGGGCGGGGCCCTGGTGCTCCTGCTGGCATGGTCGCAGCTTGGGCTGGGCGCATCGGCGCTGGCGGAGTTCGCGCTTCTGTTCGGCCTTGGGATAATCGCCCTGGTCTCCTTCCTCTCCATGCTCACGGTGCTCTCGTACCACCTGCTCAGGAGCGCCCAGTTCTTCTACAGGATAGCCATGCTCTCCTCCTCGGTGGGCAACTATCCCCTCACGATATTCGGCATCCTGGGAAAGGTGTTCTTCAGCCTGGTCATACCGATAGGGTTCGCATACTACTACTCCGTGAACACGCTCCTCGGGAGGCTCGACCCAGTCTTCGTGGCAGGTGCAGTGATAGCATCGGCTGCAATAACCGTGGTGTCCTACAAGCTCTTCTACTACCTGATGAGGAAATACACAAGCGGTGGCGGCTAGCCTATACAAATGATTTAAATATCACATTCAACAAGGGTTAGGTTGTGATATTATGATCGTAAGCGCAGCTCCTCCAAAGCACGCAGCGAGAGGGGGCAGCGGGGCTCCGAGAGAACCAGTTCAGCTCAGGGCAGAGTCCCTCAGATTCATACAGGAATTCAAGAAGAACCCAAATCCTCCGGATGGCCGCAATTTATTCATTGCGATAAGGAACGATGAAAACCATGTCGCTGTTGCCGTGCAAGACGACGAGGCGCTCGCCATGAGGAGCAGTGGAGGGAACACGCTAGAGGAGTACATCGCCTCGGGAAGCGAGAAGGGTGCGCTCGCTCTGTTGCTATCAAAGCCAAAAGTAAAGCCTGAGATCTTAAAACTTGCAATAGCACAGGTCGTGGTTGCAAAGCGGCTGATTAATGACAACAGGATAGATTTGTTAAGCTCTCCAATAAACGCAAATGAAATTGCCATAGAAGGTATTCTTGAGAGACATCACGAGAGTCTTTCCCGCGAGCTGGTCGGTTTTCTTGGAAAAATCTTCAGGGACCCTAAGGTTAGGAGCGCCCTGGGCCGTGGTCGCAACGGGATGAAAAAGGTTAGCATACTTAAAAGGCTAAATAGGGATGATCCTCAGACCACAGTAGACAGATACTACGCGGAGTTTGCGGAAAGCCACGGGAGTCAAGGAGTGTTAAAGGAAAGGAGAACGAGGCAAGTCGGTCCTCATATATCTAGTAAGAAGTTAGTGCCTTTTCAGACCTTTAATAGTCCTTGGTAAGTCATTAAATGTCACCGACACGCCCCCGTAAGAAAACCCTCTTTTTGTTGGTGGGACATTCATTCTAAATTCCTTCTTTTCGAATACCTCTATTGAAATGTTGTCTGTGGAGAACTTCAGAGAGCCGCCTGGGGTCATGATATTCCAGCCGTTATACCCGAAGAAATTGTCATCGTATGCAACCCTAAAGGTAGGAGCTAGAGTAAGTTTTGAGCTCCCCCATGAACCTACCTCAAACGCTTTTGATAAATCAAAGACATAATTATTTCTGCTCCAAGTCAAACCATTAGTAAGCATGTGCTTCTCAGTAAATTTTAGGGTTATAGGGCCGGCATAGGTCAGTGTTGAGATAAGGGCTTGGTCATCATGGCTGCTAATCAGTTTAGAAGGATAAAGCCAGTCCTGTGCACTTATGCTGGCAGATATGCGGCCGGCCAGATATGGATTTTTAATGGCGTAGAGCTCCTTGTGGGCCGTCACATAGGCGTCCACTTCATCCATGGCCCTGCGCGTAGTGTCATAATCCTGCCAACCTGTTGCCGTGAAATAGTTACCTAGATTAAGATCTAGCTGGGATTGCTGTACAGGACCTATGCCTATCGGGCTACCCGTGCTTTTCACATATCTGGACGAAACCGTTTCGTTGGCTGCAAATGATAAATTAGGACCTTGCAGGTTTTGTTGCTCCGGCTGTCCTAGCAATCCCTTTTGCCCAGCTAAAGCGCAGGCAAGAATTGCAGCTGAAGCTAGTCTTCTCATTTTTTGCATTTCACCACAAGTTATAGTCAGGCGTTTGACATATTTATGGATTTGCTTAAGAGCTTAGGAGTGTGCGCAGTCACTAATTGATTTAGTACATCTTCTTCAAACGCGCGATCCGCTCGTCTATCGGAGGGTGTGTTGAGAACAGGTTGCCTATGTTCTTGCCGCTCAGCGGATTTGCAAAATACATCGGTGCGTCAACTTCGTTAGCCTTTTTTACGCCCTGCGCGTTCGGAGAGGAGGCGTAGCCCTTTATCTTAGTAAGCGCGCTGGCGAGGCCCTGCGGATCCCGAGTTATCCTTGCGCCGTTTGCGTCAGCTACGTACTCCCTGCGCCTTGAGATCGCAAGGCGAATAAGCAGGGCGAAGATGGGAGCAAGTATTCCGATAAGTAGGCCGATAAGTATGAGTATAATGCCGCCCTCGCCGCGCCCCCTGCCGCCACTCATTCCCCCGAAGAAGAAGCTGAGCCTTATGGCGGCGGCTATGAGGCCTATCACGCCTGCGAAAACTATCGCGATCATCATGAACTGCACGTCAGCGTTGGCTATGTGGGACATCTCGTGGGCTATCACTCCCTGAAGCTCGCGCTTGTCCATGATGTTTAGCAGACCGGTGGTGACTGAGATGCCCGACACCTTCTTGTTGCGCCCGGTCGCAAAGGCGTTGGGGCTAGAATCGTTGACTAGATAGACCCTGGGCATCGGAACCTGCGATGCGGCAGCAATTCCCTCGACTATGCTATACAAGGAGCTGTATTGCTTTCTATCAGCCTCCTGCGAGCCCGCCATCTTCAGGGTGAGGCTGTCTCCGTACAGGTAGACGAAGCCGGCGTAGAGGAGTATTATCACAAAGCCGAAGAGGAAGAGCAGGAGCCCGCCTCCGAGAAGCAGGACGAAAATCCGAACTATGAATGCGAAGAAGGCGATGAAGATGGCCATGAGCAGCAGCGACTTGAGCTTGTTGCGCGCTATCTCGTCAAAGAAGCTGGCCATCCGCTACGCCTGATTAGGAGCCCTTCTTGCCCTTTGCCGCCTTTCCTGCACTTTTGTGGGCAGGAAGAGGTGAAGCTGGTGCGCCACCATTCAGGTCGTCAAAGTTCACCTTCACGGGCTCGCGCTCTGCCTCGGCAGCGGTCTGGAAGTAGTCGAACTTTTGGAAGTGGAACGCGTTCGCAAAGATGCTGCTCGGGAACTGCTGCAGCCCGTTGTTGTAGTCAAGCACGTAGTCGTTATACGATGTGCGGACGAACGAGATCTTGTCCTCCGTGTCCTGGATGGAGCTCTGCAGGTCCCTGAAGTTCTGCGAGGCCTTCAGGTCGGGATAGTTCTCCGCAACCGCGAAGATGCTCTTGAACGCAGCGCTGAGCTTGTTGTTTGCATCAGCCTTCTGCTCAGGTGTTCCGGTTATTATGGAGGAACGCAGTGCTGTGACCTGGGTCAGCACGCCCTTCTCGTACTTGGCGTAGCCTTTCACAGTCTCGAGCAGGTTAGGAATGAGGTCGTACCTTCTCTTCAGCTGCACGTCTATCTGAGCCCATGCGTCCTGGACGCGGTTGCGCTTCGAGATAAGCCCGTTGTATATCGCTATCACGGCCAGCACTATTATCAGCAGCACTACGCCGATTACACCGTCTAAAAGTAGTCCCATTCTATCACTTGACGCTATAAGCACGCTGGTTAATAAATAGCTTTCTGAGCTCTTCGGTTTAGTGCCCTGAAAAGTATTATATTGGTTAAGATATGAAGTATTATCCGCTTCTATGCGAGTGTAGTATAGCCTGGTAGAACTTTGGGTTTCCAACCCAATAACCCGGGTTCAAATCCCGGCACTCGCACCATTTATGAAATTAGGATCTAAGAGCGCGTTGTGGAGCTGGCGAGCTACCAGACACGGGCCTTGTGCCGAGTGTCAATTTATCCAGCACCCTGCCCACAGACGCTCTATCGCCTGCATCTCTATAGTTTCTCAGAGCATTCTCGTAAGCATGCCACTTGCCCCTTGTTCCCTCCATAGCGTGCTTCTCAGTGTCGCCATGCTTCTCAAACAGTTCACCAGCAATATCAGGCCGATCGGCGTGTTCGGCGAGTTTTGCTGGCTCCAGCAGAAAACCTATCTCCATCCACCTGTCCAGGTTCTTTAGTATTACTGTGCCTGCACCGGCCTTGTCTCCCTCCTCTAGAAGGGTCTTAGCATCATTGTACTGGGCAGTAGCCATCAAATAGGCGTCGTGGCCTGATAGGTGTATTTCTAATACCGGCAATCAATCATCCAATAGGATAGGACCGAGCCTGATTTATAAGCCTTGTGGGTGGACCTGAATTGTGCCGTTTAGGGCTTGCGCTAAGGGATAAAAAGTGCCAAACAGCAATGTGTCTTCCCACCGCTACGGCAGTATTTCACATCGTGGACAGGCTTAGCTTCCGAGTTCGGAATGGGTTCGGGCGTTTCCCCGTCCCTATGGCCGTTTGACAGCATTATATTGCCAGAAAAGGTATATAAGAGTAGTGTTGCGTGAGGCAATTAGCTTCTAGCACTGCCTATCACCGAGCACGTGACAGAGGAGATGCACTTGTTCTTCTTCAGCACGCCGAACATCCTGCGCGTATTCTCGGCATCGGTATGGACGCTCAGTATGTCTATGCATACGCCCTTGTTATGCTGGTGCAGTTCGGTCTTTATGAACTCCTCAAACTTGTGCAAATTGTCAGAGACATGATTCTTCTCCGACTCCCGGTAGGTTAGCACGAACACGCTCTCAACCTCCCCCTTGAGAGAGTCAAGCGCCTCGTAATCTTTCAGCATGTTGAAGACGGCGCTTCTTAGCATCTTTGAGCGGCTCTTGAAACCCAGCTTCTTCTGGATCGCGTTGAGCTGCGCCAGTGCCTCTTTGTCTATCGAGATGCTTAGTATTTCCAAGATATTGCCTTTGTTCTCTTAATTAATAACTTGGGCAGAAAGCTTTATTAATCTTTGTTATTAATATATTTGCAAATAGTTATTAAGTGGTGGAATGGAGAAAACAAATAAATATGCCCTAGCAGGAGTCGCAGCCGTAGTTTTAATAATAGTCGCAATTGTCGGTTTTGTTGCGTATGGCGGCGGCCAGGCAACTGGTCAAGTTAGCAATTACACCTACAGCAACAGCTCTGGTCAGATAAAGATCGTTGCAGCAGAAAACTTCTGGGGCAGTCTGATGCAGCAGGTGGGCGGAAAATATGTCAACGTAACGAGCATTGTCACGGATCCTAATGCTGATCCACATGAATATGAGAGTAGCGCTGCCAATGCCAGAAATATAGCAAATGCCAATATGGTAATTGTAAATGGTGTGGGCTATGATGATTGGGCGCTCAGACTAATCTCTGCTAGCAACAATCCAAACCAAACAGTACTAAACGTAGCAAATCTGCTTGGGGTAGTTAACGGCTCAAACCCACATCTTTGGTATAACCCGACCTACGTAAACGAGACGGTTAAACAGATGTACCTGGATCTTGTATCGATCGACCCTGCCCATGCGAGCTATTACGCGCAGCAGTACGCAAACGTGACCGCTTCGCTAGCACAGGTTGACGGCAGAATGACGCAGATCAAGCACGAGTTTGGAGGCACCAAGGTTGCATCGACGGAGAGCATCTTCGTGTACCTTGCAAACGCCACAGGGCTTGACCTGATCTCCCCGCCCGCGTACATGGAAGCGGTGGCCGAGGGCAACGACCCGCCTGCAGCGAGTGTTGCACAGTTCCAGAACCAGCTCAAGAGCGGGAACGTCACCCTATTGGTATATAATGAGCAGACTGTAACTCCTTTAACGCAGCAGATGAAGCAGATAGCCACGCAGTACAACGTCACGATAGTAGGAGTGACGGAGACCATCCAGCCGTCGGACGTTCCGTTCCAGGTCTGGATGAACGCGGAGCTGCTCGGGCTGGAGAACGGGCTGAATGCGAACGCGCTGGGCCAGTAAGGGAAATAAAATGCAACAGGAGATTGTTGTAGCCAAGAACCTGACGGTAGGCTACGCCGGAAAGCCGGTATGGCAGGACGCGAGCTTTAGCGTGAAACGCGGCGAGTTCGTGGCGGTCATAGGCCCCAATGGGGCAGGCAAGACCACCATGTTCCGCCTGCTTCTGGGCCTTCAGCAGCCGATCAGCGGAGCGATACACATATTTAATGCAAACCCAAGGCGTGGCAACCCGAAGATCGGGTACATCCCCCAGCGGCACACAATCGATAGCGATACCAGCATCGAGTGCGCCGAGCTCGTCAGGCTCGCGTTCTCGGGCAACAAGTGGGGCTTTAGCCTCTCCGCGCGCAAGGAGAAGAGGATAGCCTATGATACGCTGGCGGCGGTCGGAGCCACTGAGCTGGCAAGGAAGCCGCTGGGCTCGTTGTCAGGGGGCGAGCTGCAGAGGATCTTCCTGGCGGAGGCTCTGGTAAGCAACCCGGAGATGTTGCTGCTCGACGAGCCGCTCTCGAATCTTGATATCAGGCGCATCAAGGAGCTGGTCGGGCTGATAAGCTCGGTCGTCAAGTCAAGGAACGTTACAGCATTCCTGGTGGCGCACGACATCAACCCGCTCATACAGTACCTTGACAAGGTCATCTACATGGCCAATGGCAAGGTCGCAACAGGCACTCCGAAGGAAGTACTAACATCAAAGCGCCTGAGCGCGCTGTACGGCACAGACGTTGAGGTACTGAGGGATTCGAAGGGCAATATTGTGATTGTAGGTGCTGAAGAGCACCACGAGGGCGAGGATTATGTTGTTTGATATTAACGTAATCTCAGTTATTCAGGGGATTTTTCAGTACCAGTTCATGCAGCACGCGTTTGAGGCAGGCACCATCGCCGCAATCGTCGCGGGAATAATCGGCTACCTTGTGGTCATTCGCCGTACGGCGTTCGCCGCGCACGCCCTTGCAGACATTGGCTTTGCAGGGGCCGCGGGGGCGGTGCTAATCGGGATAAACCCGGTCTTTGGCCTTTTGTTGTTCACAAGCGTGAGCGGCGCAGGGATGGCCCTGCTCAGCAAGCGCGCAACATACAGCGACGTCCAGGTGGGCTCAATTCTTGCATTCTCGCTTGGCCTCGGGGTGCTGTTCATCAGCCTGTACACAGGCTACGCCACCGAGGCCTACTCCATCCTCTTCGGGGAGATCCTGGGCATCAGCAGCAGCGCCGTGCTTTTGACTCTCGTGGTCAGCGCGATAATCCTTGCAGTCGCCGCAATCGTGTACCGGCCGATCTTGTTCGCCTCGCTGGACGAGGACGTTGCGGAGGCCAAGGGCATGAGAACTATGCTGCTCGGAATTGTCTTCATGCTCTTGCTTGCAGCCTCGGTCTCGATCGCGGTCCAGGTTGTGGGAGTGCTCCTTATCTTCTCGCTGATGGTCACGCCCGCGGCCATAGCGGTCAGGCTGACAAAGAAGCCGGTGCACGCAATAATTGTGGCGGTGCTCATCGCCCTGCTTGCAACATGGGTAGGGCTTCTGGTCGCATTTTTCGTGCCCTATCCTGCAAGCTTCTTCGTGACAACCATAGTGTTCTTCCTATACCTGTTCGTAAGATTTGTCTACCCCAGATAAAGAGTGGCTTACCCTTTCTTGCCCTTCTCCTGCCTGACGCCTTCGATGAAGACCTCGGAGGAGAACTTGAACCTGGAGACGCTGTGGAGCAGCAGCTTACCCTTTCCCTTGAAAGTGGCCAGGAACAGCCCTACGCCGCCGAAGAGGACGGTGCGTATGTTGTCTACAAATCGTATGTTGAAGTTAAGGGTGCCATCGAAGGCAGCGATGTGCCCAGGATCAACCTCGAGCTTGAGGGTGCCGTCAAGTTCGTACTCGAGCACGTCGCCGATGACGTGTATGAAGACCTCACCCGGCCCGACAAACCTCTGCAGCAGCAGGCCTGCGCCTCCGAAGAACGCCGCCCCTATGTTAACCGTCTGCATGGTGAACTTCACCGAGTCGCTGCAGGCGAGGAAAGCGTAGTCCTCCGCAACTACTATATCCCCTTCGGCGAGCTGGATTCTCCGGATCTTTCCAGGCATGACACCGGCAAGTGAAACGCTGCCCTCCCCATCCTGCGACTTGAACTGCGTAAGCATCCCGGTCCCGCCGACGATCTTCCGCTCCATCCCTCCCACGAGCCCGCCGACGAGTCGCGGCTCCATCACCACGTTCTCGCTCTTGCTGACCAGCTTGCCGGAGTCGGCGAAGATGCGCTCGCCCTCGCCGAGGTTTATGGTGAGGGCCTGCATCGAGCTTCCTAGAATATGATACTCCATAAAAACACTAAAGCAATTTGCCAAGCTCCTCGCCGTCGATATTGAGGCGGTACTTCGACATTATCTCCTTCATCGCAGCGCCTTTGTTCTCTGACTTGTGCTGCGCAACTATCTCTGCCAGCTCCTGGCCGGTTATCCGGTGGAGCTTCTTCTCCTTTATTAGGTTCTTGACATCTGAGGGGCTCTTCGGGGTGTTGGAAAGTATCTCCCCGATTGCACTCTTCGTTATTGCGTCCTTCTTGAACTCCCTGAAGATCTCAATCATGGCCTCCTCGGTTATGGTGCCAACCTCGACACCGTTCCTGCTCAGCTCCTTCATCTTTTCAAGAAGCAAGGAGGAAACGACGCTTGGCTGCGCTCCCGTCTTGTCGACTATTTTTCTGTACAGCGGAAGCTCCCTTGACCAAAGCATCTGATCGGCGAGTTGTGGATTTCCAATCTCGTGATGCAGGGCTTTCCTGACAGAGTCAACGTCAACCGACTGGGGCTTCTCCATTTTTATTATCTCTTCTGAAGAGATTGGGAAGATGTCCGTCTCAGGATACATTCGTGACTTGCCAGGTATCGGGCGCAGGAAGCGGGTTGTAAGCCGCTTTCCGTCTGCGGCGCGGGTCTCGGAGGGTATGCTGTGCATCGCCATCTCGGCCCTCTTTATCGCAAGCTGCATCGAACTCTCGGCCCTCTCCTTCTTTTCCGCAACCATCATGAAGCTGTCATTATCCTCAAGGGAGAGGAGCTTCGACAATGCGGCAAGCTCGTCCTTGCTTATTCCGTACTTTGCCATCTCCTCGTCCCCGTGTATTATTCCGCGTACGCCTCCGCCTTTCGCATAGTCGCTTACCTCGCTGCCGAGGCGGAGGTCGGTGCTTATCTCCTTGCCGATTATCCCCTTAAAGCCCTTCAGCTTTGCTGCGAGTACTGTGCCGCCGGTGGAAAGCTGGTCGTGAAGTATCTTCGCCTTGGTATGTTCAAACACGTGCCTGACCTCTACCGGCTTCCCGACATACGCGCTGCGGACGGTTAGCTCTTTCCTTATCTCTATCAGTGCTAGCTGTCGGTTTATCTCTGCCTCGATTATGGTGTCCATGACGTCCAGCTCCTGGAAGCCCTTTATCTCCACTCGCGCTCCCTCTTTTATGGAGACGTTCACGTCCTGCCGGATTGAGCCGATGCCCCGCTGGGCCTTGCCGGTCAGTCTCAGAAGAAGGCCTATCGCCATAGCAACCTTCTTTGCCTCCTGCGGGTTTTCGATTACAGGGTCGGTGTCGATCTCAACGAGGGGTATGGCAAGCCGGTCAAGGCTGTACTCAACCGAGTCGCCGCTGCTTGAAACGATGCCACTGGACTCCTCTTCAAGAAAGATTGAGGTTATTGGGATCTCTTTTTTGTCGACAGTTATGCTGCCGCTGTGGCCTATGAGCATGGTACGCTGAAATGCACTGGGATCGCTGCCGTCAACTACGCTCTTGCGCATCACCTCTATCTCGTCCGGGACCGTCGTGTTCAGCGCGTAGGCGATGCCGAAAGAGGCGCCCAGGGCCTCAATGTTTGGGGAATGCGGCGGTTCTTCATCTGAATCAACTAAACAAGTGCTTGGATTAAAAAGGTCGTAGACAAAGCTTCGGGCTTTTCCGCTCTCAAAGCTTGCAGAGAGGTCAACCACCCCGAGTTCTCCGGCAACGGCGCGCTGCCTTCTTGTTATCTTGCCGACCTGCTTCTCAGAAACCATGTTTGTGGTGCAGCTGCAGAACAGCTTGTGCTGGGTCGCCAGGCGCTGGTGTATCTCGAGGCCGCACATGAAGCCCAGTTTCTTGTAATCAGGGGTTGAAGCCACTCACTCACCGGACCAGTCCGCCTCGGAACGCTCGGTTATCTCTCCCGCAAGGTTCTTGACTAGCAGCTTCTCGCTCTCCTTCTTCGTGTGGCTGCCCAGCAGCCAGCCGAGCTTCACGTAGGCCACCTCCGGAAGCATGTCCTCGCAGTAGATCGCGCCCGCCTCGCTTGCGAGGCGGAGGTTGCGGTACACCTTGCTATTCACGCGCCCGTACAGGCACTGTGAGGTCATTCCCACAACAAGTCCGGACGCTACAGCATCCTTTATTACGCCTAACCAGTTATATCCGCCGTGGGGCGTTGAGGAGGGAACGTGGCCGAGTCCTGTCCCGGCTATGATTATGCCCTTGTAGCCCTTTGCGACATAATAATCGAGCACAAACGGGTCGGAGTTGGGATAGGCCATCACCAGGGCTACCTTCGGCTCGAAGGCGGTGTTTACGGTCGTCTTTCCCTTGCCCGCCTCGGTGTAGCCCGAGATGAACTCCATCTTTCCGGCGGTGTCAACCTTGAGTATCGGCTTGCTGTTGATGGGCTTAAAGGCGTCGCGACCTGAGGTGTGCATCTTGCGCACCTTGTTTCCGCGTATGAAGTTGCAGTAGTCGTCGGAGGAGGTTGCATGCATGCAGATTCCTACCTCGCCCACGTTGGACGATGATGCCACATGGGTGGAGCAGATCAGGTTCATGAAGGCGTCGCTGGAGCCGCGGTCGCTGCTGCGTTGGGCGCCGGTGAGAACCACGGGCCCCTTGAGGTCCTTGAGCATGAAGCTCAGTGCTGCAGAAGTGTAATGCATCGTGTCGGTGCCGTGGGTTATAACGACTCCGCTGGAGCCTTTGTTGAGCGCCTCGGCCGCATGCGTGGCGATCTTCTGCCATTCGGTGTGGGACATGTCCTCGCTTGCAATGCTCATCAGATGCTGTACGTCGAGGTTCGCAATCTGTGCAAGTTCCGGGACGTCTGCGATGAGCTCCTCGGGCTTGGTAAGCATGTACACTCCGCCGGAAACGTAGTCGACCTTGCTTCCGATGGTCCCGCCGGTGTAAAGCAGGCTGACCTTGCTTAGCTTGGGGTTGTGGGAGAGCTTGGCCCTGGGGAACGAGAAATTCTCGCGCTCGAATGGAAGTTTCTTGATGTTGGACCCATCTTTCCAGGCGATGCCCACGTTGTAGCCGTTGTCCAGCTTGAGTATGAGGATGTTGCTGTCCCCTGCTTCGGGCCGTGGCATGAGGACGCCCTTGTAGTTCGTCTCGCCCAGCGAGAGGCTCACCTTGTCGCCGACAGCTATCGATTTATCGGCTAGGTGCTCCTCTATAATTTTAGAATACATAATCTATCCTTCCCTATTCGGATTTAAATTCCTTTTCCCCTTCGCCTTCCTCTTGCTCATCAGGTGCAGGTAGAGGAACGCCTGAATCCTGCTGGTGCTGACGACCCCGAGGATCCTGTTGCCGCTGACGACCACGCCTAGGCCGGCGCCGGTGGCCTCTATCATCGAGAGGGCATCAAACACGGTTGTGGATGGGGGAAACGAGGCAACGGGGATCGCCAGTTGGGTAAGGTTCTTGACCGATGGAGACCGGCCCCTGAACGGGTCGACAAGCATGAGTTGCTTCCCGTTCCTGGTGAGTATTATATGCTCCCGCTTCTCGGTCGCGACGCGATAAAGCTCGGCGATGCCGACCTCCTTCCTTAGAAGGACGAAGCCCGTGCTCACCAGCTTTCCTATGCTCAGGTTCCTGGTCTCGTTCTTCAGGGTAGCCCGCTGCTTCTCCGCCTGGGCGCCGCCGTAAAGGAACACGACAATCATCAGGAGTATGAGGCCGTTGAACTCCTTGTACAGGAGCGAGCCGTTGATCAGCCAGACATAGCTTATGGTGAAAAGCACAAAGAGGCCGAGCACGTACATGCTCACCTTTACGGTGGTCAGCGTGGCCTGGTAATCGCTCCTGCTCTTCCTGAGGTAGCTGCGCAGCACCCTGCCGCCGTCCATCGGGAAGGCGGGGAGTATGTTGAAGATTCCGAGGAGCAGGTTAAGCTCGAAGAGCAGCTGGAGGAAGTAGGTCAGCAGGCCAGGTCCGGAAAGCGTGGAGAGAACCCCGAAGATTCCCGCAAGGAAGAAGCTCATGAGGGGACCGGTTACCGAGATCCTGAAATCGACATCCGCGCTTATGTTCGTGTCGTCGATTATCGAGGCCCCGCCAATTATGTTGAGCACTATCTCCTTTACGCGTATCCCATTCCTGATCGCGGTGATCGAGTGGGCAAGCTCGTGCACAAGGACGCAGATGAACAGCGCAACGACGATCAGGAAAAGAAGATAGGAGGAGGTTGAGAGCACAAGTGCAAGCACGAGAAGAAGAAGTAGCGTCCAGTGTATCTCTATGTCGATCCCGTAGATCCTGCAGATCTTTATGGCGCCTGAAGACATCAGCTCACACAACAGGCTTCTAGGAAGCCCGTGTATAAATAGCTTATATAAGAGATTATTTTGATGGATCCCATATTCCTAAAGGGCAGGCCTGCGGCATTCATAAAGGGCGAGCGGATGCTGATTATCGGCGACCTCCATATAGGCAAGGAGGCGGCTTTTGCAAGATCAGGAGTTCATTTTGCAGGAGCCTCGAAGAGGCTTGCAGACTCCATTCTTGAAGCGTGCCGCGAGACAAAAGCCAGAAAGATAGTTTTTCTTGGAGATGTCAAGGAGAGCGTGGGATACCCTGATACCACTGAAAGTAGGTTACTCAAGGAATTCTTCAATGAATTAAAAGGCTTCGAAATTTACATCGCAAAAGGAAACCACGATGCACACCTTGATGAGATACTTTTGGGGATTGGAGTCAAGGCCCAGATTTGCAAGGAGCTGATCTTCAAGAATTTGGCATGCATCCACGGCAACGCGATGCCGTCGGAAGAGGCGATGTCTAAGAGATACCTGTTCACATCACACCTTCATGCGCAGGCATTGGTCGACGGCAAGTCCCAGAAGGTATGGATAACTTCTGAAGCAGGTGGGAGTGCAAAGAAATGGTATAAGAAGTACAATAAGAAGATAAAATTAGTCGTAGCTCCTGCCTTCAGCCAAGTGGTTCCAGGAAGATTGATGGACAACTTCTATTCAAAATCTGTTCTTCTTTTTAGGAAAGGAGTTTTTAGCTGGGCTAAAGCTAAGGTTTACTCTTTAGATAACAAACTTCTGGGCAGCGCGAGAAGCGCAGCAAACAGAACTACACAGGGTTAGGCTTGAAGCGCTCCTTTGTGTCGCGGATCTCTGCGTTCGCAATTTCCTTCCATGCTGCGAATGCAGACAGGGTCTTAGGATAGTTTGCGTAGTGCTGGTTCAGTTTCTTCATCTTGTTTACAGCGAAGATGAGGTTCCTGAACGCATTTATGTTCGCGATTCCGCTCAGCACCTTCTGGAACGTGCTTGCAATGGTTAGGTTGGGTATCCTGCCGTAGCTTATGTCCTCGGCCTCTTCGGGCGTGAGGAAGTGTGCCATTCCGTAGTTGATCAGCTCATTGTTGAGTGACTGTAGATAGATTCTGAAGACCTCAAGGCCTGCGGTCTTCGAGCCGTAGTGCTCGTTGTAGCGCAGGTTGTAATTCCAGAGGTACTCCATGCTTGTGTCCTTCTTTGCGATTGCCTCTCCTGCAACTTCTCCTGCAAGGCATCCTGCAACCATCGCAGGCCCTATGCCTCCAGCGCTGATCGGGTTAGGCATCGCCATGCTGTCTCCCGCGCCAAGGTAGCCAGGGTAGACAAGGCTGTCGAACTGCCTTCTTACGGTCACCGACCAGTAGCCCTTCCCGTTCTCGTCAGTGTTGTCGAGTTGGGTGCTCTGGATTATCGGGTTCCACTTGACGTACTCGTCTATGAGCATGTGGAGCGTGTCCTTCTTGCCAAGCTTTGCGTTGCGTATCTCCAGGCTCTTCTTCTCCACGCCCAGGCCGATGTTCATCCGGTTTCCACGCTTGGGGAAGACCCAGCCGTAGCCGCCGGGCGCTAGCACCTGGTTCAAGTGAATAAGCGCGTTCTTGGGGTCGTAGTAGTTGAGATCCTCCTTCTTCGCCTCAAAATTGAAGATATACCTTCCAGTCGACTCGATGTCATCCGTGCTTACCTCATTTTCAATGTAATGGTTAGGCGGTAGCTTCCTGCGCAGGCCGCTCGCTATTCCAAGCGTGTCTATGGTGAGCTTGGAGCGCAGTTTTACCTGCTCCTTCTTCTCGTTGCGGCCGTAGATTCCGACCACTGCGCCGTTCTCGATTATGGGCCCTTCGACAGTGAAGTTAGGAGTGTATTGCGCGCCCTGCTTGACCGCATAATTGATCAGCTTCTTTGCGAGCTTGGGCCGGTCTAGGCTGTAGCCCTCTCCCTCAAATATGAACTTGTGCTCTAGGTCGGGGCTGAACGCGTAAACGCCGTCAACCTTCAGATCGAGTTCAGGGTCGCCGAACTTGATGTCTATCTGCTTCTGGACGAAGTCAAGATGAGACTTTGCCACAGCGTCGCCGCAGACCCACCCCCAGTTTGTCTTCTTTCCGACCACCAATTGATCATTCCTGTCGAGAACTATGGTCTTTGCGCCCTTCTTTGCGGCCGCGGCCGCAGCCAGTGAGCCGGCGATACCTCCGCCTGCGACTATGATGTCATAGTTCTCTTCCATGAAAATCCTTTTTATTCCTTGTTCCTTACGACGACAATAGGGATAACGTCCTTCTCGAACTCAAGCTGTGCGAGTTCCAGAGGGTCGCTGATGTCCTTTGGCACCTCAATCAGAGGCGGTGCACCGTAGGCGAGCTGGAGCGCTCTCGCTCCAATAATCCTTGCCGTTTCGAATCGAGTATACTCCATGATTATACCTAAAACACAGCCGTAAAACAGCGCCACGATGGGCGTTGCTATCTTGGCTATTATATGACGCATATTGATTGTGCATTAAGGTTTAATAAACATGCTGTTGGCCCGGGATACTATATGTTTTTATACCTGCGAAGGCTATCCTTACCACATGCCTTGGTAGTGTAGCGGTCCAGCATGCGACCCTGTCACGGTTGCGACCCGGGTTCGAATCCCGGCCAAGGCGTATTCCTTCTTTCAGATAGGCTTTTATATTTGTATATACATAGTATATACGTGATTTGATGAGCTATGAAAGCACCATATTAATAAAAATTGATAAAAAGACAAAAAGAAGAATGGATAGCATAGACGTGAACTGGTCTAGCAGAATAAGGGATTTTATAAAGATGGAGCTTGCAAAAAAGGCGAGATGGAAAGAAGCGGAGAAGATTAGAGAGTCTTTGTTTAGAGATTCCCAAGGTTTAGAGTCTGTTGAAATCCTTAGGAGGATGAGGGGGTCCAGACATGGAGCAAGTAGTCATTGACGCAAATGTGCTGATCAAGCTCTTTATCAGAGAAGAGTACTCTGATTTTGCGCTTAAATTAAAGGATTCGTACCTTGCAGGGAATGTTGGTATCATAATAAATTCTCTTACTAAATATGAATTCATAAATGTCCTCAAGTACAAGAAATTCTCTGCTATTGAGATAAAATTGGCATTGCGAGCTATAGACAATTATGGTTTCAAGGTTGAAGAGCTAGCGGGTAATATTGCAGATCTAACCTCAGATTTAGCCGTAGAGTACAACATAAGTTCGTATGATGCCTCATACGTAGCACTCGCATCGTTCCTAGAGTGTAATATGTACACTGCCGATGCAAAATTGATGAGAAAGATTAATGACCTGAAATTCGTAAGGCACATAAAAGAGTTTGTTTGATGGTGCTAAAAAGGTTAAAGAAGGCCCATTACCTTACAAAGAAGCTCGGCCAAGGCGTATGAAAAAGTAGTTTATATATATCTCATAAGACCCAGCTATGATTAGGAGTCTTTGAGACGATAACATCACAATCACTATCGACATGCCCACTGGTCGTAAAAGGGCAGAATTCTACATGCGGCGTGACTTTACGGAGCACATAGTAACGCAGCAAGAAAGGAACCAGTTGAATACCGTAAGATTGATCAAAAGCATAGGAAGGGGTCTTCGGCTAATCGATACCTTCGACATGTCTAGGCGAGAGATAGCCTTGAGAAAGGCTCTTTTCCTAAGCAGACGCTCAGCAAAACTTGCAGACGCCGCGATCGACGCTACCATACATATAAGGGAATTTGAGAAGATGGATCCTAAAGACAGAGCTGTGTTTTGGGATAAAGCCTATGAGGAGGGCATCACCATACTCAGCAAGAAGCCAGAGATCAGAGGTGACAATGGGCTTGTAAAGCAGCTTGACTTCCTGCAAAGGTTCTTCTCACTTCCAAAAAGGATCTACGAGGAACGTGAGCGATACTGGAAGATTATAGAAAATATTGTGAGAAAACCTATCGGAGAACATCCCGATCTGGAGTCGGGTTACCTGCAGAGGCTGGACAAGCTCGTCAAAAAGGCTGGGGAGCCTAGTGCGAACATAAAGGTGATTGCGATGAATGTCTGCGTCGTGTCTTCGATATACGCGGACATTAATGAAAGAGTTGGGAAGGGCTGGTCAGAGGCCTACCAACGCGGGATGGAGATGGCGTACGGAAAGATAAAGGGCATCCCGGAACTTGTAGATGCAATCGCAGCCCTTTAACCGTACAGAGGTACATTTTACCAATTGAATACAGTTATTGCAAGGGTTAATATCCCAAGGATGATAACAACCGCTGCGAAGATCTTTGTTATCCAGCTCCTGTCCATGTGTTTTGTGACTTTTGGTCCAAATTGCGACCCTATTATTGCCCCAATTGTGAGGAAGATCGGGAGTGTAACGTTTGTTATTGACTGCGATGCCAGGTAGATTCCAAACGCGGTTAGGTTGATCACTGCGACGGAAAGCAGCGTTATCCCTATCGAATTCTTCAAAGGATGCCCTGACACCACCAATCCGGTTGTGGCGACAGGCCCGTACCCGCCCCCTGAGATCGCCTTGTTGAAGCCGCTTACGAAGCTGATTAGGTTTATCTTGGCCCAGGAGAACGCCAACTTCCTCTTCGCTAGGAGTATAATTCCCATGGCTATGACCAAAAGTCCTATGTAACTGTTCAGATAGATCGCAGGTAGCTTGAGGGCAAGAAAAGTGGCAATTATTACACCGACAACACCAAACGCGACCAGCCTTAACCCTATTTTCGCGTCCATGCCGTCAAACTTCAATATGTTCACGTTCTTGTACTTCTGGTGGAGCATCATGCCGAGAAAAGCTGAGATACACTGGGATATCAGCACAGAAGGTACTGCAAGCTTCGAGGAATAGCCCAATATCAGCAGTATGGGGGACCCTAGCGTACCAAATCCCATGCCTATGGACGTATCAACGCAGGCCAGAGCGAACCCCAATACTGCAACAAGCACGACTGAGAGTGTGATCTTCTGATTGAAAATGTAAGTATAGGAGAGAAGAAGTACGACCACCACCAGTGCAAGGATGACTATTCGAAGTATGGATTTCGTTTCTACCATGTAATCAGATATTTTAATGTTATAACATGTCATAACATTATTTAAACTCTTTGGTATGGGACATATAGCGGGATAATTAGTGGTTTCAAAAAGGATATAACCTTGTTAGTGACTGTGCTTTCCATAATCTGTAGTTATTCCGTCAAGTAGCCAGGCTATTGCAACACAGGTTAGGTAGGACACCACGAAAACAAAGACCATCACAACGGCTATTCCAAGAACTTCTATGCCAAGTTGGGACAATGCGGCTGTCCCGCCTCCAAAGAGAAGGCCGTTGGGCAGATTGGAATTTCCAGAGGCTGCAGCAAAGGAGCTCTGAGTGAAGAACGCGATCATCAGCACTCCGAAGATTCCACCAAGCATATGGCCCGGAAGCAGGCCGATCGGATCGGTGAACCACTTTGCCTTGGAGATTATCTTGCTTCCATATACGAATAGGGGACCGCCCAGTACGCCAAGTATCACCGCGCTCAGAGGGCTGACAAAGCCTGCGAGCGGAGTTATTATTATGAGGCCCATCAGCACTCCGTTGACGTCGTAGGAGAGGTCCGGCTTCTGGCCGGATTCGATGTACCTGAAGAGCAGCGTGGAGACCATCGCGGACGCAGCGGCAAGGAAGGTGGTTATGACCACGGTCATCGCACTCTCATTGAACGCGAGCACGCTGCCGGGGTTGAATCCGAACCAGCCAATCCAGAGCAGAAGTATGGAGAGGGTGAGCCATCCCTTGTTAAGCTTCACTGGCACCGCCGGGCTCTTCTTGAAGCCCTTGTTCTTTTCCTCCTGCCAGATCTGGAAGAGTATTCCCAGGCCTGCCGCGGCGGCCGCGCCATGGACGACCAGTCCTCCGGCAAAGTCCCGGAAGCCCATCAGGTACAGCCAGCCGGTCGGGTTCCAGATCCAGGCGGCGGGCAGCGTCCAGATTATCAGGAAGTACACCACGGAGAAGACCATGAATGCGCTGAGCTTCATCTTCTTCAGCACTATGACGCTTACAAGGGCGAGCGTGACAGCCGCGAAGGCGGTCTCAAAGAGGAAGTAGGTTGCGGTGGTCAGGCCGGTGTTGAAGAATGAGGCGGTCATGGACCACCAGACGCCCATTATGTTGCTCGAGAAGCCGCCCAGGAACACGCCATTGTAGAACGGGTTGCCGAACAGGCCGCCGATGGTGGGCGCGAACGCGATGTTGAACCCTACGAAGGCCATGACAAAAAGGGCGGTGCCCGTTATGAGCATCGTCTTTGTCAGGCTGTTCGAGAAGCGGTCGCCGAGCTCGCCGATTTCAAGGAATCCGACGGCTACGGTCATCAGGAATACGAGCAGTGCGGCAATGAGGACCCAGAGGTTGTTTATCAGCGAGGTCGTGTCCAGCATGCTCAAACCTTAAAATAACATGGCTGGACGTAGTTAAAGGTTTTGCGGTTGGGGTGGTCTGACCTAGAACCTGTTTACCTGCTTTCCTTTGCTCTCCTTGTTGCTCGGCTCGGGCCTACGCACGGCGTCGAGGAGCTGGTCCAGCGGGACCCCCTTCTCAGTCTCCTCCCTGATGTCCCTGCGGTCAAGCGTCTTCAGTCTTGCGCTCTCCTCTCTCTCCGCCCTGATCGCGTCCCTGTAGACCTGTATCTGCCTCTCCGCAAGCTCCCTGCGCATCGCGACGTATAGGATGAATATAAGATGGTGGTCCAGCCTGGCCACCCTCTCCTCCTCCCCTAGCACCTCATTGGGGAGCATCAGCCCAAGCCTGGGCTCTATCGACCGGGCATAAAACTGGCAGGCGGTTGTAGCTGGAAACTCCTTGTTTATCTCAAGGTCCTTTATCTCGTCCGTATGATTCAAAAGGAGCTCGCGGGTAAGCTGCGCGACCTGCGGCGCTGTGAGGTTTACGTCCGCCTTCGCAAGAAGGCCGTACAGGGCCGAATCAACCCCCTTGTAATATTCTGGCCTGCCGGTATTCCTGTACACGCTCTTCCTCCTGTACGCATCCTTTACCGAGACGAACCCCCGCCTGCCGTCAAACAGCTCGGGCCAGGTGTAGACTGCGGCCAGTTGGCGGGCGAATGCGAGCTTCTCGGCTTTTTCAATGCTTGATCTGTGGCCGCTCTTTTCCCAACGCTGGACAGCATAGTTATGGGCCAATAGGTTGGCCTTGCGCAGCGCGCTCTCGAAGAGCTCCTCCCTCTTGGGGCGGTGGTGTCTCCTTTTGATGGGACCGAACAGGCCCGTCTGGACGTTCTCGGATCTGGTGTCGGCCTGTACGGCATTGAAAAGCAGTCTTTTGTTCATTCTGGGCATTTCAGGCATTGCACCGCCTACAAACTTGTTCTTAGAGTACACTAGGTAGGTAGTTTTTCAGATATTTAAGCGTTGAGAAGCAGGAAAATAGGGAGTCAAAAAGGACGTGAAAGAAGGATTTAGCCTTGCCATCCAAAGAGTATTTATAACTGCTTTGCCAGAAAATAATCAAGGCTGGCCGCCGTGCCCGCTGCTTCAGGAATGGTGATATGGAAACAACGCAACCTTCAGGCTTTAGGATGAAGCCGGCATACATACTGGGAATAGTCATCGCAGTTATCGCAATAGTAGGAGTGATTTATTTGGCAACCAATAATGCGCCAGCCCAGGCGGTAAAGGTGGGAGATACGATTAATGTAAGTTACACAGGAACGTTCACGAACGGCACTGTGTTTGATTCAAACGTTGGAAAAACACCCTTGGAGTTCACCGTGGGCTCAGGACAGCTGATTCAGGGGTTTGACCAGGCAGTGGTGGGAATGGAGGTGGGTCAGCAGAAAACCATAACGCTTCTGCCAACCCAGGCCTACGGAGAGGTAAACTCCACGCTGATCGTCAATGTGCCGGCAAACTCCCTAAACCAGACGCCAACAGTTGGGATGGTCGTCACCAGAACGGCAGCGAACGGGCAGGCGGAAGAGGGGATGGTCACAGCGGTCAACCGAACGGGCTTCGTCGTCGACTTCAACCCCCCGCTCGCCGGGAAAACCCTGGTCTTCACCATCAAGATACTTTCGATAGTGAAAAGTGGCAAATAATCAGGTACGATTAAAGGATTAGAAAGTGCGTAATCAGCCTAGGAAGTCAGCAACGTGCTTGACTATCGTGTGCAGCATGGAGATGTTGTGCGCCACGTCCTTGCCCTCAACCTCCAGGCTGTGGTTCGCATCCTCTACGACTATGACCTTGTTCTGTTTCATTCCTGCGAGGCTCTTCGCGGCCTCGGCTGTGAAGTGCGGATCCTCGCTTCCGATCAGAAAGAGGGACTTCAGCTTGCAGGCCTTTATGTTGGCATAAACGTACTCATCCTTCAGAAGAGGGGTGAACCAGATCAGCTTCGTGTTCAGGGGAATAGTCTGGTTCTCCAGCGCACAGGACATCGCCAGCGTCCCTATCGACTTGCCTACCAGGACAACCTCGTGGTAGCGCCTCTGGGAGATGGCTGTTTCGTAGGCGGCCTTGGCGTCGGATGAGATGCACTCCCGCTGCTCCGCCTCGGAAAGTGCGGCAAACGACCTGAGGTACTTGTACTCCACAAGCAACACGTCAAAGCCCAGGCCCTTGAGGATAGCCGCGGTGTAATAGAGGAGGGGCATGGCGCAGGTGTAGCCGAGTCCGGGAAAGATAATCGCAAGCTTCTTCGTCTCCTTCTCGGACCTGATGAACGTGTTTGGGATTGGCTGGTTCCGGTAGCCAAGCAGCTCAATCTCGGTAAAACTGTGGGTCATCTAAACTACTTCTTTGTCGATTCGAGGAAGGCTATCACTTCCTGGTCGTGCCCGTCCGGCTTGACCTTGTTGAAGATCTTCGCTATCTTTCCTTCCCTGTCCACCACGAAGGTGTTCCTCAGGGTGCCCATGCCGAAGACTCCCTTGTTGCCGAACGAGTCGTAGGCTTTGATCACCCTGGACTCGGGATCGGAGAGGAGCAGGAAGGCCAAGCTGTACTTCTCCTTGAACTTGTTGTGGGACTCTATCCCGTCGTTGCTTATCCCCACGATCTCCGCCCCGAGGGCGCGTATCCTCGTTAGGCTGCCGTTGAAGCACTTCGCCTCGGTGGTGCAGCCCGGGGTGTCGTCCTTCGGATAAAAATAAAGCACGAGGTACTTTCCCCTGAACTCGGAAAGCGTGTGCTGCCTGCCGTCAGAGCCCTGCAGCGAAAACTCCGGAGCCCTTGATCCCTCTGTTGCCATGTATTCACCAATAAACTCTAACATAATGGCTATTTATTTGCTTGCTGCGATGTGTTACTGCATAGGTGAGAAGCTGTCATTTCTCGATTTTTTAAAGAAGGGCAAGAAGGAGAGCCCCAGCGCAGGTTCCAGGACAACGATAACAAACATCAACATCCGCCTGGGGGGTGACGTTCACAGCCTTCCGGGACGGGACGTGGACGACTCGTTCGACCTCACAATCCCGTACAAGAACACGATAGGCAACGGGCTCCTCCCGGACAACCTGAAGGGGCCGGACGTCACCGTGAGCCAGATAACGATCGACAAGCCGTTTGAACTGGTAGAATGCAAGCCGAGCCTTCCGATAAATATACCATACATGAGCCAGGAGAGGTTCGCGCTGAAGGTCAAGGCGCCCAGCTACAGCTACAACGGGCCGATGGTGGTGAAGTTCGACACGAGCAGCAAGGAGAACATAGACGTGAACGTCTCGAAGATCCTGTTCGCGCACGGCGCAAAGAGGGTGGAGCTGGAGAGCTCCGCGTTCAACATGAACATAAAGAAGGGGCAGGTGTTCAAGAGGGACATACAACTCTACAAGGTCCTAAGCTTCGGGGACGAAGTCAAAAAGGTGGAGATAAGCAAGCCCTTCGAGATTGCCGACTGCAATCCGAAGCCACCGTTCAAGCTTGACGCGAAGGACAGCTACATCCTGAGCCTGTTCATAAAGTGCCCGGACTTCAGCTATGCCGGGGAGATGGAAATCATCTTCAAGTAGCTCCGTCCCACAGCTTATAAAATTCGTCCCTCAGCTTTGCGAGCGTCTCTTCGTCGTGTATCACGGAGATGTGCTCAGTATTTTCATGCATCCCCTTGTAGGTGAGGTTGGCGGAGCCCTCTATGGCGTGAGTGTCGCCGATGTAGAGCTTCGTATGGACGAAGCCCTTTGGCTTCCGGACTGGCACGCCGTTGCCAGGGCCAAGCATTAGAACCCCTGATGCAACCACTACGAAAAGCGCGGCAGCTCCGGTAAGCAGGGTCAGTTCTCCGACGGCATTATACGCCCAGGCCAGCAATGCAACGATCAAAGTTATCAGGATAAAGGTTATGCCGTGCCTCTTGTGGTGGAGAATCCTCTCTGCATCCTTGTCAATAGAGGAAGAGATCACCTTTATCCTCTTGTGCCTGGAGTTCGAGAGAAGGAACTTGGCGTAGTGGACATCTATGTACGGCGAGACTATCAGCACCTCCCTTGACGAAGTGATCAGCTTCTCAACCTGAAAGTAGGAGTTGGTGCCGGAGTGGTGCTCCGATGGCTTGTTCTTGTCAAACAGCATGAACGTAAATAAAGCACACAAAGACTAAATAGCGCATAGATATTTCTAGCTGCCTTATTTCCTTTTTCTTGCAGTCCCATAGATTATTGTGGCAAACTCGCTGCTTGCCGTATTCTTTTTATACGACAACTTTATATCGACAAAGCCGGCGCTGGCGAATGTCTTTCTAAAGACCTCTTTTGATATTGGTACATTTCCGCCAAACTGCGGAACTTCTTCAGGGGTTTTGGTCCTTTTGTCAAACCAGTTTATGAATACTGCCTTGCCGCTCTCTTGAAAGAAGGCAGAAGGGATTAAGGACGACAGGCTTTTAAATTCCAGCATAGAATTATGGACATGCCAAAACGTGACCTGTACCACATTGCTGCAAAGGAGGCGCACAACGAGCTAACCGACAATCTTATTTACACAAAGCTATCGGAAATCGAGAAGGAGCGCAGCTTGGTAACCCTATTCTCGAATCTTGCAAAGATGGAGGACGGGCACTATCGCTTCTGGAAGCAGTACTGCAGCGGCGCAGTAATATATCCTAACAATGCCAAGATATACTTCATCCTTCTGATCCGCCGCCTTTTGGGCCCCTCCTTTGTCATCAAGTACCTCGAGGGTGGGGAGAAGGACGCAATAAAAAGATACGGACGCTTGAGAGGCGTAATCCCTCAATCTGGCAAGAAGGCGTTCGAAAGCATGATAAGGGACGAAGCAGGCCATGAGCAGGCGTTCGCGGACAAGATACGCGGCAGCCACGTGCGCTACATGTCGTTCATAGTTCTTGGTCTTGCCGACGCATTGGTTGAGATAGCGGGCATACACGCAGGCTCGCTGGGAATCTACAGCTCCACCGAGCTTACAGGACTCGCGGGAATAGTGGCTGGCGCTGCGGCATCCATCTCTATGGCATCGGCGGCCTTCGCCCAGGCAAAGCAGGGGTTTGAGGGGTCTGCAAAGGTTGCGGCAGCCTACACAGGGCTCTCCTACTTCTTCAGCGCGGTGATGATGGCGCTCCCGGACTTCCTGACCAAGGATTCGGTGCTGGCAATATCCATCTCGCTGGTGCTGGGCATGGTACTAATCGGTTTCGTAAGCTGGTACAACTCGGTGATCTCAGACCGGAACATGAGAAGGGACTTCCTCGAAGTCGCTGGCGTGATGCTGGGAGCTACAGTGGCACTCTTTTTCATCGGTCTGATTATCCGCTTCGTCTTCGGGATTACGATCTGAGCTACTGCTCAGAGCCGCCCTCCTTCGTGTAGAGGATTATGCCCGTGTGCTTCTTGGACATCGGGTTCGAGCGCAGTCCGTAGATCGCCTTTATCCCCTTCTGCAGCGCGAGCTCCACAAGCCTCTGGGTTATGACCCCGTCCAGCACTATGCCGTAGACGTCTGTCGAGTTCTGCACCATCGGGAGCAGGTCGCGTATGGGCATCTCCTTCACCACTGTGCCGCTGTTGTCATACAGGCGGCTGCGCAGCGTGCCGGCGAGCGCGTTGAGTCCGTTGTTGAGCTCCGAGAGGACTATGCTTTCCAGCGCCGGCTTTGGCGACTGGGGCATGAGCGGCTCCTTCGCAGGTCCGCTGCCTATGCTTTCTATCTTCCCGGGTTGGTCGTCATCAATGTCTGAAAGGTCGTCCATCACTTTCTTGGTTGAGAACGGCTCGCTCCTCGAGAATTGCTCCTGAGGCGGCGCGCGGGGTTCTGGCCGGTGCTCTGCCTGAGGCGGCTGGTGCTGCACGCTATCATGGTGCGGCTCCTCGTTTCTCTGCGCGTGCTGCGGCCTTTGCGTGAACGGCTGCCTTCCGCGGTAGCCGGAGTTGTACTGGTCGAGAGGCACCTTGGTGCGGATCGCCTTGATTATCTCCTTCTGCATGAGGTCCTCCACCTCCTTTCCATCGGGCGCTCTCGCCACGAAATCCACGTCGGCGACGTTGAGCAGGTTGCGCAGGATCATGTCTCCGCCGCGGTCTCCGTCAAGGAAGACCGTGACGTCCTTCTCCCTGCACAGGTCTATCATCGACTTGGGTACAGCGCTGGCGCCGCCTATTGCAACAACGTTAGTGATCCCGT
This sequence comes from uncultured archaeon, assembly GCA_963787445.1. Lineage (GTDB taxonomy): Archaea > Micrarchaeota > Micrarchaeia > Micrarchaeales > CABMGC01 > JAJZOD01. The sequence goes on along the minus strand of CAWBCT010000013.1, from coordinate 15,391 downwards.
TCTTCAGCAGGTTGAGCACGTCCGCGCGTCCCTCGACTATTATCAGCTCGGGGTTCTTTGCCACATCAGGCCCTGCGGGCAGCTTGTCCGGCCCGTAGGCCACGATCTCGCTTACGCGCACCTCGGACTGCACGAGCTCGGAGAGCTCCTTGCTGTCGGGCATGTCGGTGCTCATGAGCAGCTTGAGCAGGTCCTTTGCGCGCATGAGAATCTTCCTGCGCTTCTCCGACCTGGTGTCCTCGACTCTCTCCACGGAGAACTGGGCCTCGTAGGGTCCGACGCGGTCCACCGACTCCACTGCCGCGGCAAGGATGCACGTCTCTATCCTGTCAAGCGAGGCAGGGAGGTGCAGCTTTCCGAAGCTACGGTTGCCGGTCTGCGAGAGGTCTATCTCTATGCGGCCTATCTTTCCGCCCTTCTGGAGCTCACGCAGGTCCAGGTCGTCGCCCAGCAATCCTTCGGTCTGTCCGAAGACAGCTCCGATGATGTCAGGCTTGTCGACCATGCCGTTGATCGAGAACTTTGCCTCGACCATGTATTTTACTATATCCAAATAAGTTTTCGCCATATCTATCTCCTTTTGTTTTGTTGTTTTCGTCCTCTGTCTGTAATCTCTGTTGCACTGGTTGAACTATCTCCTCTATGTGCTTCGCCCCGACCATCTTCAGCAGCCTGGTCCCGGTGCGGAGGTCCGGCCTCACGCCTCGCTCAATCAGATAGGAAGTCAGCCTCTCGGCCTTCTCCATGCCCCTGCGGTCGCCGTCTGTAAGGATATGCACTATCTCCGGAAGCTTGGCCCTGCTGCGCATCGTCTGCTCGTAGGTGTGCGAGGCTATGCCAAGGCTGCGCAGGGCCGCCACATCGTGCCTCCCCTCAACTACCACAAAGGACTCGGATAGCGTGGAAAGGACGCCGTTTAGGGCCTTCTGCCGTTTATGCTCCGTACTTGAGTGCTTCAATCCAATCACAGGAAAAGCCGCTGTTTAGCACTCCAGGTAGCCTTCATCTTCATGAATACGTAGAAAAACGACAGTATTATGAGTATTGAATGCCATCTGGACCACTTAACCCCGACTTATGATAAACTAGGGAAGAGTAGCTTAATATACCTTATGTGCTACCCCTGGCTTTAGGCCTTTTTGGGGCTCTTTGGCCTCTTCCTGAGCCGGTAGCCGACCCCGCAGGCGACCACGATAAGCGCCACCACGGCCACCGCAGGCATCAGGTAGGAAGGCTGCTGGCTGCTTGCCGCAACAGAGGAGGGCGCAGTTACCGTGCTGTTAGGCTGCACGGTTGTGGTTGGCTGGACATAGGGGGTCACCGTCGAGTTGGTTGAGGTGGAGTTTGTCTGCACCGGAGCCTGTATTGGCGTGGCTATCAAAGGCACGGAGTATATCTCAAGCGTAACCGTCTGCTGCAGAGGTATGTAGGAGATGCCAGTAAGGTTCACATAGCGGTTTGCGGTTGCATTTGAGCCTATCTGGACAGGCGTGTCCAGGCTAAGGCTGTAGGAGGTGCCGTTCAGGCTGACCCCTGCGCCGGTGGGCGTTATGAAGTTCTCCACGCCGCTGATCGGAGAGCCGAGGGTCAGGCTGAAGGTGTTGAGCTGGGCCAGGTTGGAGACCTGGTAGCCGTTGCCCGTCCTGCTGACCACCGGCTTCTGAGTCCCTCCGCCACCACCGCCTCCGCCTCCGCCAGCGGAGCCTGCAGAAGTTGAGGTAGATGTCACTGCGCTTGCGAACAGGCCGACTACAGGATCGGCAGGTATGTCAAAGCTTACAGTGCAGGCAGCGGGGTTTGTCGCTGTTGTGGTGTACGGCAGCGCGGTCCAGATCCCGTTCAACAGTTCGTACGGGGCTGTGTTGGAGCCGCAGGCTACGTCTATCGTTACCTGATAGGTGGCATTCGTCGCGCTGCTGGTCGTTACGTTGAAGTCAAGCAGCACTATCTTTGAGAATGTGGTAAAGGCCGCAGTGGGAAGCGATGTGAAGTTCGAGCTTACATCGGCAATGCTTACATCCGCAGTTACTGAGTTGGATGAAGTTACAGTCAATACGGCATCTGCTTCAGAGTAGTTGAACGATACCGGTGTGTTTGACGGTATGTTGACCACCACATTAGCTGCTGTGCCAGTAAGCACAGGGTTTACTGCTACGACGCTTGGCAGCGAGCTAAATAGGTAATACTGAGTTGGGCTCGTGTAAACAGCGCTCGCCGAGAATGAAAGTTGGCCAAGATCGTTTGGCGTGTATGAGAAGGTTACCACATTGCTGCTAGTTGAGCTGTTCGTCGCAACGACATTGCCATTGTATATCAAGTCTGCAGTAAACGGTCCGCCCCAGCTCGCCGGGATATTTGCCGTGAATTGTATTGGCTGGCCTATTTTTATGCTGTTGCTCAAGGGGGTAAGAGTCACCGACGGCGCAGAATCAACGGTTATGGATGTTGAAGACGGGGCCGTTGAGAAAGGCATCGGCGTGGAGTCTGTTACCACAAAGGATACATCATCCGGAGAGCTTGACAAGGTCGTCGAGTTCGCATTGAATAGGTAGGTAGTTTGGTCAGAGCCAACGTTGCACACCATTTAATTGCCACTGGTAGCTGAGAACGCCAGTGCCCCGATAGAGGATACAACTGCCGTCACCAACGTTACTGGCCAGCGTTAAGAGTTGAAAGCAGAGGAGTTACTGAGGTTATTGTCGGTGGAGGGTTGAGGTCCAGTTGGGTAGTTCCCGAGGCCAAATTGCCAAGACTGTCTTGTACAGTCACAGTGTAAGTGATTGGGATAGTTACAAATCCAACTCCTGAAAGCGGGACAGAGTTGAATGAGAATGACCCAACATAGGATGCAGGAGACACTGTTTGGATCACACCTGATGCCACATCCGAAAGTTTTATGGTGAATGGGCCTGTTCCGCCGCCTATTGTTCCAGATACTGTTGCCGTTTGACCATTGTCAAGAGTTGTTGGCGTTGCCGAAACTGAGGAGACTGTAAAGGCAGGTATGATTATATCTCCGCTACTAGCTTGAGAAACTGTCCCAGAATCCGTCCACGTATTTAGACCATTTGAACGGTCTGTATACGTCCAGCTCCAGGCATTGCCACTGTTCGCAAAAGAGAACCCGGGTGTTAATGGATTAGTCGTGCTGACAATGCTGTTTACTGCTCCGGGGAAGAAGTAGTCTATCCAGCTTGCATACGCATCCAGTTTGTCTGTCGGGTTGTTTGCGAGTATTCCATTTTCAGTGCCTCCGAAAAGCAGTTTTCCAGATCCCATTGTTGTCCGTGTAGTATTAATTGGTGTAACACTTGTCAATAGATTACCAGAGTACCCGCCAACCATTGAAACACATCCGTTTGCAACTTGTATAGTGCCTGCATTGGGACTTGGAGCACCTGAAAATGTGCAAGAAGTTCCATTGTCTACTGCATTGACCTGATATTGATCAGAGCTAACTTGCCAAATGGTTAGTTTCTGTGTGTAATTATCGAGAGCCCAATAGCCATTATAGCCGCTGTCTGAATCATTGCGGACCTGATAAGTTACTTGGACCAAAGGCCCAGTTATTATGTCTCCGGAACTCGGAGCTGTGAAGCTGTTTACAAAAGTCTGTGTGCCCATTGGTGAACCCATGTAAGCGTATGTAAATTCTAAGGTGCAGAATAAAAGTCATTAAGTATGGTAGCTGGGTTCTCAAAATAGAATGATGCCCAATTTACAAAATTTGTATCTCCAACTTGTGTGCCACCATTTGATGGATACTTACCAAGCAATATATCGCTTGCAGTGCCACCAAAATCAAATGTTCCTAGATTACCAACTGTGCTTTCCATCGGAGTTTGGAGCAGAGTTCCTGTGAATACTGAATCATAGGTTGCGACAAATACCCCATTCCCATTGACAGGCTCAATTACACCATTGCCTGGACTTAACGTGCCTGCGAATGTTTGCCAGGTTCCAGCGTAGGTTACATTTGCATTAAAAGTGTTAGGACCTGTTTGCCAAACAGTTATGTGTTTCTGATAGTTGTCAAGCGCCCAGTATCCTAGGTTGCCGCTATCTTCATCGTTGGTTACTTTCATTGTAACATTGATTATTTCTGCAGGAGGTAAGACTATGTCTCCGGTGGACGGTGAGGAGAAGTTACTGACCAGTTTTGTTTTAGATGATGTTGAAGGAGAACTACCGTAAGTATATGTGTCACTCCAGTTCTCAGTGTTGTAAAGATTGTTTATCTCGGTTTGTGTAGTGTCTGGGAAAAAGTGTGTAAGGGCGTTGCCGCATACCTGCACATTTGGAGATACTACCTGCACACCATTGTTTACTATGTCGGCCATTGTACCTTCGCAGTTTATACTTCCCGAACTGGTTGCTGATGGTGAAGTGTCTGAGGTCGTCAGAAATCCGCTCGCCCCTCCAATCAAAGTTCCACAGCCGTTAACCGGTTCCTGGACTCCTCCATTCGGACTTTTGGGCCCGCAGCGAGAGTGCACCACTGGCCAATGTCTGTTACGTTGACTGCGTAGGTGCCTGGGACAGTCAAGTTACTCCAGACCGTTAAGGTCTCAGTATAGTTGTCCAGTGCCCAGAACTGCCAAGGAGAGCTTGAATTAGGCATGTATCCAACGTCTAGGACGTTGCTTACTTGATAAGTAGTCTGTATAATTGGTGTGCTGGCGTATCCCATCGGAGCCGTTGGCGTAGCAGACACTATATGTGTACCAAGTCCGACTGCCAAAATTAATGCAAATGTAGCCAATAGAGCATAGTTTTTCATTTTACCACTTAGGGTCCTGTCGAGAGTAAAAGGGTTGAGAGCGACAGTAAAAAGATAGCTTAATCTCTCAGCCTTCTGACTTTGACTTGACCTTCACCATATGGTCTGGGAAAGTTAGATATATACGTCTTTCGGCTTGTTTGATTTTGAGATAATTCCTTTTATATTTATCCAGAGTAGTAAGCTTGGCGATTCACTGCACAGGTACATCAAGGGCGCGCGAACGGAGAGGGAGCTGCTGAACAGACTTTACGAAAATGGCTACTCTGTGATACGTGCTGCAGGCTCCGGCGTGAACGCCTTGGCCCCGACATAATCGCTGTCAAGGATCAGTTCTGCATGGCATTTGAGTGCAAGGCCTGGGAGAGGAACAGGCTGAGCATAGATCTTGAGGCGTATCAGAAGCTGCGCGAGTGGGCCGACAACACAAAATTTCCTACTTATATAGCCTGGAGGATGAACAACAAGGGTTGGTTCTTCGTTACCCTGGATGAGCTAAAGCACGGAGAAAAGGATCACAGCATAACGAAAATAAGGACGCTTGAGATAAACCGCCTTTACGAACATGTTATCTCTAGGACAGAACCACAACAGGCGCAGAACGAAAAATCTGTATTAACTAATCTTAAATCATTAAGTCCTTAATATTTTAATCTTTCTTATCTTTGGTATATTTTGAAGAGCGTCCGCTTCCAATTTTCTTGAGAATCATTTGCAAAACTAAATCATTCAAGTACTTTATGGCTGTGGGATGGGATACACCGATGATTTGGGCATAATGTGGTGCTGTTAGAAATTCGTGTTTTTCCAGATATGCTAATGCTTTTTGTTGCATGTTGCTAATATTGCCGTAGGGCTTTGCTACTCGATCTGAAAGCGGACCATAGAGTACTATACGGAAGAACCCGCCAAGATCATCAAATACAGGGTCTGGCATTCCATTATCGCGCATTATTCCGATAATGGCTCTAACACCAAGATTGAGCCCATCGCCCCAGCCTGCATCGTTTAGGATGCGATGTAGTATTGGATTGCGATGTCGGCGCAAATCAGCAAAATTTTTGAGCGTCTGGCCCGGAAGCAGGGTACCTGGATTAGTTAGCGTGATGCGATCGTCAAATATTTCTACCAAAATTCCGTTAGGGTCAAAATAATCACGATGGCCCACAGCGTTGGTGAGGGCTTCGCGTAAAACCTTGTCTGGAACCATTGGCATCTCGACGCGTCTTCCATTGATTATGCGGGCTGCGATTCCTGCCTTTTCTTTGATTATAGAGAATGCTTTTTCTAACAATTCGGGGCATGTATCTATTAGGCGTTGATCATATTCCCTAGATTCGATTGATGGGGTTCGGCCTTTGTATTTGACGATACGTATTTCGCAGTTTGAGAAGAAGCGGGTAATATCCTTTGCAAAAGCTAACAGGCCAACATTTTTTATATAGAATTCTCCGATTGCATTGGCAACTCCGAGAGATTGCAGGAGCGCTTCTGCCGGAACCTCACCAATCTTTGGTTTTTTGTCTGTTCGATTAACTAAATGTTTACCGATCTTCTCTTCAGAAAGATCTTTTAATTTGGCGGCCGATCTGCCTTCCTCAAATGAGATAATACCGCGTGCTTTAAGAAACTCTATAAGTTGTTTATGGGAGACTTCCACGTTAACAGATCCTTGTCTTACGTAAACTCGATTCCCAAAAAAACAGACGTCCCCAGGGGATAATGCCGAGATATTAACAAGGATGACAAGTTTACCATCTATATTGTGTTCTTCATAGCTGACCAATGGCCTTGGTTCAAGCTGAGGTAGAATAGCCGCCATTTTCTGGTAAGCTTCATCCTTTTTCTGAATTCCGATAGCGGCTGCTTTTCCGTTTACTGACTCTATTCCAAGCACTAACAGTCCGCCTCCAGCATTGGCGAAGGCACATACAGTCTGTCCAATTCTATCGGCAAAATGGACAGACTTCTTGAATTCTAACCTTGATCCCTCTTCCTGGGAAAGGAGGTATTGTACTTCTTCCTTCGAAAGCATATTAAAATATTAAACAATAACATATTTAATACTATTTAATACAAAACTTGCATAATTAGGGGATAATTTTAGCAGTTTATACTCCCGCGTCAAGGATCTCCTGAAGGATCCCTTTTGCCTGCTCCGGGCTTGAGACCGCTATGCAGTCCACCTGCAGGGTCAGGACGGGATAGTCGTTTCCGCCCTCGAAGAGGGCGTCGCCTATGAAGAGCATCTCATCAATGCTGAAGCCGAGCCTCTCCTGTATCTTCTTTATCCCGTAGGCCTTGTCTATTCCGGCCAGGGTTACGTCTATCGAGGTGGTCCCGCCAATCTTTGCCTGGGTCCCCTCCGGCAGATATTTATTGAGGTGCTCCACTATCTTCAGGCGCTTGCTTGCATCGGGATCATAGGCGCTTTTTATCTCCAATGGCGCGGTCTGGCCGTTGGCCGAGAAGGTTATCTGGGTGCCCCTGTCCTCGATAAGTTCACCGTATATCTTCTCCGGTTTCTGGAACCCCGCATCTGCGAGCGCCTTATCGAAAGCCTCGAAGATCTGCTTCTTCTTTTCATCGGGAAGGCTCTCGGTGTAGACGTTCTGCCACTCGTTGCCGTTGTTAACGTACATCGAGGTTGCACAGGTCGGGAAGAGGTAAAGATGGGAGAGGTCGGCGCCATCGGCAGGAATGGACTTCACGAACTGGGTGAGGAACTGGTTGTAGGAGCCTCCGGAGATTACCGCAAAGTGCTTGAACCTGAGCAGGCGCGCGATTATGCCGGCCATCTCCGGATCCATGGGCGACTTGCTCTCCGCAAGGGTCCCGTCGAGGTCAGCTATTATTATCTTTTTTGAAGCGTAGTCCATGTTTTCATCTTATGGTGATTCCGAGTTTTCCTCCGTTCTCACGCAGCCATTTCCGCCTCTCCTTGTAGTCTGGCACAGCCTTCGCCACCAACGCCCAAAACGCGGGAGAGTGGTTGTGCTGGCCGAGGTGCGAGAGTTCGTGCGCCATCACGTACTCAAGAATCGGGTAGGGCGCAAAGAGTAGTCTAACGTTCAGATTTATAGTCTTTCTCGGATGCGTAGTGCTGCCCCAGAGCCTTCGCTGCGATTTTATCTTGAGGTCGTTGAACTTGAATCCGTAGAACCGCTCGTTCAGTGCGTCAAGCCTGGAGCGCACTTCCGGCAACATCGCCTTTGACAGTCCAAGAGTGGTGAGCCTTGATATTGTTTCCCTGCGCGCATCCTCATCGTAGGCAAGAGGGGTCCTTATCTTCAGCAGGCCCGGCTCGAGGCGCACCGTGGAACGCTGGGCAAGGCTCTGCTCATCGACTTCTATCCTTACCGGGCTCCCAAGAATATTGATCACATCGCCGTTCGCGAACGCCGGAGCCTTTTTGTCGTCGAGAGCGGAGAAGCCGTCGCGGGAGAGCTTCTCTAGCCTCTTTACCACCTTCTGCGTCAGGCCGTTTATCAGGTCGATGCGGGTGGAACGGCTGATCCACCTGGGAAGGCGTATGGTGACGCTGTTCGAGTCGAAGCGCGCCACCGCCGTCCTCCTTCTCTCCTGTATCACAAACAGGTCGAAGCGCCTGCCCTGCACTTCTATCTGTCGTTCATCCAAATAAAGCACCTTAGCTCAGGTCCACCGCAAGCGGGCACTGTGCCCAGTAGTTTGCATTTCCGTTCTGGTACAGCTGCTGCGCGTTTATCGTGCTGCTGTTATAATTGTTGTAATTGAGCACTAGGCCCGGCTCTGCGCCAGCCTCGCTGGTGCAGGTTGCCGCCGAGGCATTCTGCGGGATGACCTGATGGCCCAGGCCGTTGGGCGAGTAGGTGCAGCTGGTGGCGTTGGCCTCGTAGAAGTCTATGGTGCTTGGGCTGCGCTGGTTGGAGAGAATCTCAATAAGATATGTGACGCAGGGCTCCTCCGAGTTGAACTGGGTCAGGTTGTTATAATTGACAAGCAGGGAGATGCGGGGCGCTGCGGAGAGGCTGGCCTTGAACGCCGAGAATGAGGCGGTGCTTACCTGGACAGGACCCTCCTGGCTCACAAAGAAAAGCGCTATTGCTGCAAGTATGATTATGCCTGCCGCGACGAAGAGTAGGTTCCTATTCCTGCTTGAGGGGGCCTTCTGCGGCTCGCCGGCTGCCCTCTTTTGAGAGGATGCCTTGGTGGTTGCCTTTGTGGTCTGTTCCTTCTTTGCCGATGCCATAATTATTACCTTATGAAGAAGGCGGGATAGCACGCGTTGATGAATGCGGAGTCGCCGTTTGCCGTCATCACCGTCCCGTAGAACGAGTAGACGCTTATGCTCTGCGTGCCTGCGATGCTGAGCGCCACCACCGGCGTCCTGCTGCGCGCGTACTGGGTCATGCACTGGCTGACGTTCATGTCGACTATGCCGGGTCCGGAGCAGACGTTGCCGGAGGTGTAGATCGTAGTGGCAGTGTAGTTGTAGGCAGTGGCGTAGGCTGTTATCTCGCTTGCGCAGGTAGAGAGCGCGGGGCTCGTGCCATTCAGCGCAATTACAAGGCTTCGCGAGGAGTGCACCGCATCGGTGAACAGGTTGGCAGGGGCGCTGGAGTTCGCGATGGAGGCGATCTCATAGGTCGCAAAGACGAAGATCAGCACTATCGCAATCACTATTATGAACAGCCATAGCCAGGCGCGGCTCGTCCTGTGGCTCACCTTGAGCTTCCTGCGCGCCTGAAGGCGCAGGTGGTAGAAGAAGAGCAGTGCCAGCAGTATTATGCCGATTATAAGCGAGAGAATGGAGGAGAGGAACGGGGCGGAGGCGATCGTGGATTGGTATGAAAGCCCCTCAACTGACGACATGAACGAGACGAACGGCTCGTTTATCGCGCGGGAGACTCCCTCAAGGCTGAAGTCTATGGTAAGGCCGTAGTTCGGCAAGAGGTTGTCTATTTGGAAGAGCTGCGCAAGCAGGGCAGTGGTGTTCTGCACCTGGCTTCCGAATTGACCGTTGGCCTGTGCCTCCTGGAATGCGAGTGCGGCTGTCTTGTTTGAGGTGTCGCCGTTGAGCTGCGCTGCTACCAGCACCACCGTGTTGTTGCGGGCCTCGCTCAATAAGGAGGAATAGGTTGCATTGACCTTAAGGTACGTTGCCCTAAGCTGCGCAAGGGAGGTCTGCAGTGCGGCTGCGTATGAGGTTATGTTTATCTGGGCGTAATTGGTCTTCAGGTAGGAGTAATCAGAGCTCACAAGGGCGGTCTCTGTCTGGAGCGTGGCGTTAGAGATGTGCAAACCAAGCAGGGCGCTTGCGTTTGTGGTCGTGGAGAGGCCCTTGAGCGTGGTGTTCAGTACAACTGCAAGCTGGGTCGACTTCTGCGCGACAAGGGTGGGAACTATGTAGGCGTTCTCAGAAGCATTGACGCTCTGCGCCAGCACCGCGATCTTCGCAGAGGTGGGCAGGGAGGCGGCTATGCCGTTAAGCTGCACAGTGACATTGTTAAGCTGCGTGGGCTGGTATGTGAGCAGTCCGCAGTAGCCTATGGCGTTGCAGTACCAGGGCCCTGAGCTCGATGAAAGGTTGAAGCCTATGTTGCCGCCTAGCCCGCCGCAGAGCGAGAGGTCTGAGCTGGCAAGCGGAGGAAAGATCGGGTTCTGGCCAATTGTCTGCGTTATTGTAGAGACGTTGGCGAGCGCGTTGAGGAGCTTCTGTATTGCGACGAACGGGCTGGCGGTGCTCTTGGAAGAGCTGTAGTTGTTGAATATGGTTAGGTTGCTCTCCAGCTGGTTGTACTGGATCTCAAAGCTCGCTATCCCTGTGCCGAGGGTGCCCCCGGGGCCGTCTGTCGCGTATAACGCCTCATTGCAGGAAGGCACCGAGGCGCAGGACTGACAGAGGTTGGCGTAGGTACAGGTGCCGCGGTCAATTCCCGTCTCTATCAGGCAGTCGGTAAGGTTGTATGAGGAGCCGTTGAGATAGACGCCTAGTGCCTGGGCGGCTGGTGCGAAGTTGACGGCCTTCAGGCTTGCGCCTTGTATTGTCGGCGTTATGATCGTTGCTATGGTGGCTGCATTGAGGATGAAGTGGTAGTCGCTGGTTGAGGTGTTTATCAGGAATACTGGTGAGCTTCCGCTGTAGACCAGAACGTAGCTGTGGCTGCCGTATGAGATGTTGGTGAACGTTGCGCCGCTTATCAGGGTGCTCGAGACATTATAGCTCTTCAGCAGTGCGGTTACGCCCGCGTTTGAGGCGCTTAGGACGCCGATAAACAGGACAGCAAAGAGTAAAGAGGTAATTTTACTCGACATTAAATCAGTATTCAATATGCAAGTAATATTTAAATACTCAACGCTTCTTTGCGGGAGTCAAAAGACACCGGGAATTTCCAGATGTCGACTGGAATCTCTAAAATATTTGGAATGGGGGATTTTGCTGATGCTCCACGCTGAAGGGCGGATAAAAGATTAGGGCCCCGATGAGGGGCCCAGAAAAAGGACGAGGCCAAAAAGAAAGGCCAATAAACTGGGTTCGCGTTAGGCTGCTAGTCCGCTTAGACTGTCGCGTTTGCGAGCAAGTCCTGTATGAACTGGTTTCCTGCCTGTACGGTCTGCGCTGCAGAGTATCCTGCGACCAGGACTCGGTTCGTACCAAATGCCTGAACCACTACTGAAGAGGTTCCGAATGTCTGGTTGAACGACGGGTTCTGTCCGAAGATCTGTCCTGCTACGGAGTTGACGTACTTGCTTCCAACTACGATCAAGGTCGATGCCGAGTTCGCGTTCGAGTCTAGCACTGCCAAAGGCGTTACAGCCGTGTTCAGGGTCGTTGGGACCACTGCCTGGCTCACTGACGGAACAGCAGTCAGGTTGCTCAATCCGGAGACACTGCAGCTTGTGGTCGAGAACGCACATGTCGCGTTTACCTTTGCTATGGTCACGTTAGGGATGTTTGTCGACTGTCCCACCGTGTATGGACCATCTGTCGCAGAGGTCGAGATGCTGTTCGAGGCCGTGCTTGCAGGACCAATTACGAAGGTCAAGCCGTCGATCGTCTTAGGCTCGTCGTACACAATCGAAGTTGTGGAGATCGAGGCTAGTTCGCCGCCGCGCTCTGTCCTGAAGCCCTGCACTGCCTTCACTATGCTACCCTGCGAAGACTGGTACTGCACAGCGTTGTTGTTGCCGACCTGTTTCGTTTAGCCAGTACAACGGAGTTGAGTCAACTGTCGAGCTGTTCGTGAGACCTATTATCACGTTTGAGCCCGGCGTTGTTAGCCCAGGTACGTCTATTTCGTTAACCGTGTACGTGAAGTACTGGTTCCTTGGACCTGCACCTGCAACTGAAGGCGAGATCACGAAGTTGACGTTGTTCTGCTCTCCCGTGTATGTTACGGTCGAGACAGTAGGCGCAACCTTGTAGGTGTACTGAGGTACAGAGTACAACAGTGTAGGCGCAGCAGATACGTATGTGAGCCGCCCTAACATAATGCTGTTCGCGGATACGAGGGACTGACATAGAGCCGGCGTTTGTGGTCAGATAGTTACCAGCAAGACCGTTTGCTCCAACTGATTGGAACAGAACTGTGTTGGCTGTGTCCCAAACGTCTACCGAAACACCAGGGTTAGGTATCGCATAGCTGACCTGTATGTTCGTCAGGTTTGCAAGCACTAGGCCGTTTATCGTCTGCCAAACAGGCGAGGTCGAGATTCCGTTAGTGTTGAAGGTAACGGTGTAAGTCGTAGCAGAAGTCTGCCCGTACTTATAACCAGTTAGCTGCACGTTCAACGGATTGTTTGTCGAAATCGTGTTTGCAGGCAGGCCAGAGTTACCCCAAAGTCCAACAGCTATTCCGCCGTTTACCAACGTAAGTACGTTGGATGCGTCTGATGTTGCATACCAAGGCGTTAGGCATGAAGCCGTTGTCCAACTGGTAAGGGTCGAGGTTGTACGTCAATGTACCAACGTTTGAGGTCGGTGCAGCCAACGTTCCTGAGCTTACCTGGAAGGCCGTAGGTATCGTGCTTGCCACTGTCAGCAAGTTAACAGGCTCTGTGACGGTTGTCAAGTTGACCAGCTTTTGCCGCTAGTGTTACAATAACTGTCCCATGTGCGTTAAAGGACACAGAGTTAGACGATACAACAGTCTGCTTTGTCGGGTTCGAGTACGTTACGCCGGCCTGGTATGACGTAGTGAACGTCAGAGGGTCGTAGTTCGCGTTTCCGCTGCTAGGCGCTCCCAGAGAGTCTCCTGCGAAGCTTACCTTCCAAGCCGCTGGGCTTGTTACGAAGTTAAAGCTCGATCCAGGAGTCATAGTCAACTGGTTCGTTTGGTTCGAGTACAGGATTATTCCCTGAAGCGCTGCGTTCGCATTGAATGCAAGCTGTGATACAGCAGCTGTCGACTGGTTCGTTGTCCACCTCAAAGCAGCCAGCCAGCCATTGCCGTTGGCGCTGTTGAAGTTCTTGCCGCTCGTCACGTTAACCGTGTTTGAGAACAGCTGGATCTTTGCCCACTTCTGGTATGCGTACAAACCTGGGAAGGTCTGGGATACCTTGATGAACAGCTTTGTTCCAGATGAGTTCACGGTTATGGACTGCTGGTTAGATGCAGGCCCTGCGGACGTTACGTTTGTCAATACACCATTGTTGTATACAGACAAAGCAGCGTTGGAGAGTCCGTTAGAGTTCGGGTAGGACAGGTCGTTCAAGACTACTGTGAAAGGTCCGCTTGTCACGTTGTGGCCAACGTACACGGTCTGGATAGGCGTTGAAGCCTGTGCGAGTGTGACGTTACCACCAACTATGAAGTTGGCAGAGGTTACACCGATGTAGCCGCTTGTTGGAGGCGTCATTCCATAGACCGTCCAGTTCTGACCGAGCAACTTGAGGTTTGCGTTTGTTGCGCTTCCTCCAGAAGTCACCGGAATCGGCTTACCAAATACTATCTGGTAGGCGCCGTTCGTGTCGAGCACTGAGATCGAGCCTGTGTTCTGGTTGTATACTGGGAATCCAGCCAGCCAAAGCGACTCGGTTTCCTGATATGTTCCAGAGCTTGATTGTAGGCCCGGTACCTGCGTTGATGTCAACTGCAGGATGTTATCGTATCCAGAAGAGGTGAATCTCGTGAATGCAACACCGCCGCCGTTTGTGGAGGCGCTTACTGAGGTTGCAGGCGAGATGCCTATTCCAGCGTACACGGATGTGGCCGTTGGGTTGCTCGTTATTGCGTATGGAGCAGAGCTAGGGTTCGGGTAGTCGTAGCTGCTTGAGGACGACTGAATCGACTTGGTGTTCGTCAGCGTTCCGGAAGTCAGTACGCCAGGGTTGAGAACTGAACCTATCAACGCCTGGAATGAGTAAGATCCCGTAGGAACTACTACTCCCTTCTCTCCTAGCCAGACCTGCTGGTTTGAAAGAGTACAGGTAGGTGTGGTTACAACACAGGTCACAGAGCTCCTCCCGTTTACCGTTGCGGTAACGTTCTGAGATGTGTGCGCAAGGCTTCCGATGACTGCCGCAATGTTTGCAGCAACGACACCGTCGCTTGGTTGTGCTGTAGATCCGACTACAATCTGCACGACTGGTTGACCCTGGCTGTTTATGATTGGTATGTTACCAAAGGTCACTCCCTGTCCTGCAGCTGCAAGACCTACTAACAAAGTTGCAGCAACTGCTGCTATTCGCTTCGCGTTTATGCTTTTCATGACATCACTTAATATTTGTGAAAGTAGTTAGAAAGGAAAGTATTTAAATGCTTGGGTTTGATTTAACATTCTGTTTATACGTTGTTTGGCGTTAACGTCTTTTGCAGTAGTATCATTCTACGATAGACGAACACTACCGACGACAGACTATTTTCCATTATTACCACGTTTTGCCAGTTTGGTGAGAAGCGCATCCCATTTATCCCCTATGGCATCATAGGAGAAGTAGGAACAGAGCTTTCCGGCGTTGAGACCAAGGGTGTTCCTCAGCTCAGGGCTGCGTTCTAGGTTCATGATCTGTGTTACGTAGGCGTCGATATTATCCTCAACAACGCCGTTCACGTTGTCCTTCACATCGTACCCCTCAAAGGCTAGAGAACTTGCGAGGACAGGCTTGCAGCGCATGAAGTAGTCGAGCATCTTCACCTTGATGCCGGCCCCGTTCATGAGAGGCGCGATGCAGAGATCGGCCTCGTCGATGATCCTGAACTTCTCCTCCTCGGAAACGAAGCCCTTGTACTCGACGTTCCCGACGTTGTTCGGGCCCATGCCTGATCCGACTATTATGAAGCGCTTGTTCTTCAGGCGGGGAGCGAGCCTCTGCTCTATTATCTCCATCGCCTGCAGGTTGGGTTCGTGGCGGGCGTTGCCTATGAAAAGTATCGTGCTTATCTTCCTCGCAGGCCGCGGCCGGCTTCTTGAGGAGATACTCTGGAGGGCAAGAGGCTGCAGGCACCACGAACAGCTTTCCTGAGGCGCTCTTGAAGCGCGAGATGGCGAGCCTTTTGTCGGCGTCGGTCAGGAGGGCTATGGCGTCGAAGCCGTTCACCATGCGCGAGTAGACCCTCCATGAGAAGTCATGGAAGCGCGTGCTCCCGAAGGAGACTGCGGAGCGCTTCAACGGGTTGTCCCTCCGGG
>CAWBCT010000012.1:0-12920 GCA_963787445.1 uncultured archaeon | reverse complement strand
AGTCGCTTTGGCTGGCTGGATTCCCAGTATACAACCAGAACACAGGCTCGATCTCAGTGCTCGACACGAACGGCGCCTACCAGATAGTATTTGGTAAGCCGATTCCGGTGACTTCTGGAGGAAGCGCAACAAACGCAAACCTCAAGTTGCTCGGTCAGAACTGGACGGTCTATGGAATGACGCCTCCGACAAGCGGCTACACTGGCGTTGCTTCTGCCAACTTCATAGTTGGTGGTAACGTCACACTGGCACAGGCTTCAACGCCTATCCAGACCGTGTACGTTGGCCACAACGTGACAAGCGGACCTTTCACAGTGGTTCTGAACGACCTGTCCTACCCGAACTCTAACGGACTGTCCAACGCTGCTTTGTCTGTATACAACAATGGTGTACTGACAAACGTAACGTCCGCAGGGCCTGCATCGAACCAGCAGCCATAACCGTGAACTCATCTGGAACAAAGCTGTTCATCAAGGTATCCCAGACCTTCCCAGGTTTGTACGCATACCAGAAGTGGGCAAAGATCCAGCTGTTCTCAAACACGGTTAACGTGACGAGCGGCAAGAACTTCAACAGCGCCAACGGCAACGGCTGGCTGGCTGCTTTGAGGTGGACAACGAACCAGTCCACAGCTGCTGTATCACAGCTCGCATTCAATGCGAACGCAGCGCTTCAGGGAATAATCCTGTACTCGAACCAAACGAACCAGTTGACTATGACTCCTGGATCGAGCTTTAACTTCGTAACAAGCCCGGCGGCTTGGAAGGTAAGCTTCGCAGGAGACTCTCTGGGAGCGCCTAGCAGCGGAAACGCGAACTACGACCCTCTGACGTTCACTACGTCATACCAGAGCGGCGTAACGTACTCGAACCCGACGAAGGCAACTGTTGTATCGTCTAACGGCTGTTCCTTTAACTCTACAGGTGCAGTGACTGTAGGAAATAGCGGCAACAAGCAGGTCAACTTGACAACCGTCACAGAGCCTGTTAACTTGCTGACAGTAGCAAGCACGATACCCACGGCCTTCCAGGTAAGCTCAGGAACGTTGGCTGCACCGACCTCAAACGTTGGTACATTGACGTACAACCTCGACCCTTACCAGCTGGACAGCAGCTTCACGCCTAACGGCTTGTATGCGACATCGGACGCATCCAACGTACTTGCGTTGGCAAACGGCGGAGTAGCTGTTGGACTTTGGGGTAACTCTGGCTTGCCTGCAAACACGATTTCGACAAACAATCCGTTGAACGTGCAGCTAACTGGTTATAAGTACGGGCAGACTTCTGCTACGACTTACACCGTTACCTTCAACAATAATGGAATCTCGGGCTCGCCTGTTTGGCAGACGATAAACGGCCTTGTGCTTGCAAACCTGACGAACATACAGGTCGGCTATGCGATACCTAACCCTGGTGTCTCAGTAGACGTTTGGGATACAAGCAACACTGTTCAGTTCCAATCAGTTGGAGCAAACGGTCTTGCTGGTAACTATCTGACCGCAGCCCCAACCTATGAACACTCATAGGCACGAACAGCATTATGATAGGACGGCTTATCATATGTATCTGCTGCGCCTACACTGTTGTACTCTGTACCTCAGTACACCTACAAGGTTGCGCCTACTGTCTCGACCGTAACATACACGGGAGAGCAGAACAACGTCAACTTCGTGATCTCGCCTTCAGTTGCAGGTGCAGGTCCAAGGAACCAGTACTTCACGTACACGGTTAACGAAATAGACGTACCTGGGCTAACAACGCCGGGCTCAAACGTGATGTTTGGTCTTACAAACAGCTCGACAGTTGACTCAACTCCGTTGTACTGGCTAAACGTGACAGGTGGCAACAACAACGCTGTGCAGTACCAGTCTTCACAGGGTGCTACAGTGAAGGCATTGCCGGGCTTCAGGACAGAGCGCGGCGGCGAACTAGCCTCGATCTCCACAACTTCGATTGTGTACGACGAGCCTAAGACGATCGACGGCTTGACCTTCGTAATTGGTCCTGCAAGCACGGCCTCGAACAGCATCTCGACCTCTGCGACAGATGGTCCATACACGGTGGGACAGTCGACAAACATCCCTAACGTGACCATAGCAAAGGTAAACGCGACATGTGCGTTCTCGACCACAAGCTGCAGTGTCTCCGGATTGAGCAACCTGACTGCTGTTCCGTCAGTGAGCCAGGCAGTGGTCCCAACGACCCTGAACACGGCTGTAACGCCTTTGGCAGTGCTAGACTCGAACGCGAACTCGGCATCGACCTTGATCGTAGTCGGAAGCAAGTACGTCAACTCCGTAGCAGGACAGATCTTCGGACAGAACCCGTCGTTCAACCAGACCTTCGGAACCTCTTCAGTAGTGGTCCAGGCATTTGGTACGAACCGAGTCCTGGTCGCAGGATACTCTGCAGCGCAGACCGTGACGGCAGGAAACCAGTTCATACAGGACTTGCTCGCAAACGCGACAGTCTAAGTGGACTAGCAGCCTAACGTAGCCACAGTTTATTGGCCTTTCTTTTTGGCCTCGTTTCTTTTTCTGGGCCCCTCATCGGGGCCCTAATCTTTTATCTGCCCATTAGCGTAGAGCATCGGCAAAATTTCCCATTCCAAATATTTTAGAGATTCTAGTCGACATCTGGAAATTCTAGGTGTTTTCCGACTCCCGCAAAGAAGCGTTGAGTATTTAAATATTACTTGCATATTGAATACTGATTCAATGTCGAGGCAAACTACGTCTCTGCTCTTCGCTGTCCTTCTTGTCGGCGTCCTAGGCGCCTCAAACGCGGGCATAACCGCGCTGCTGAAGAGCTATAATGTCTCGAGCACCCTCGTAAGCGGCGCAACCTTCACCAACATCTCCTACGGCAGCCACAGCTACGTTCTGGTCTACAGCGGAAGCTCTCCAGTGTTCCTGATAAACACCTCATCCAGCCAGTACCACTTCATCCTCAATGCAGCCACCATAGCAACGATCATAACGCCGACAATACAAGGCGCAAGCCTGAAGGCCGTCAACTTCGCACCAGCCGCCCAGGCACTAGGCGTCTATCTCAACGGCTCCTCATACAACCTTACCGACTGCCTGATAGAGACGGGAATTGACCGCGGCACCTGTACCTACGCCAACCTCTGTCAGTCCTGCGCCTCGGTGCCTTCCTGCAATGAGGCGTTATACGCGACAGACGGCCCCGGGGGCACCCTCGGCACAGGGATAGCGAGCTTTGAGATCCAGTACAACCAGCTGGAGAGCAACCTAACCATATTCAACAACTACAGCTCTTCCAAGAGCACCGCCAGCCCGTTCGTCGCAATACAGAAGCTCCTCAACGCGCTCGCCAACGTCTCTACAATAACGCAGACAATTGGCCAGAACCCGATCTTTCCTCCGCTTGCCAGCTCAGACCTCTCGCTCTGCGGCGGGCTAGGCGGCAACATAGGCTTCAACCTTTCATCGAGCTCAGGGCCCTGGTACTGCAACGCCATAGGCTACTGCGGACTGCTCACATACCAGCCCACGCAGCTTAACAATGTCACTGTGCAGCTTAACGGCATAGCCGCCTCCCTGCCCACCTCTGCGAAGATCGCGGTGCTGGCGCAGAGCGTCAATGCTTCTGAGAACGCCTACATAGTTCCCACCCTTGTCGCGCAGAAGTCGACCCAGCTTGCAGTTGTACTGAACACCACGCTCAAGGGCCTCTCCACGACCACAAACGCAAGCGCCCTGCTTGGTTTGCACATCTCTAACGCCACGCTCCAGACAGAGACCGCCCTTGTGAGCTCTGATTACTCCTACCTGAAGACCAATTACGCCCAGATAAACATAACCTCATACGCAGCCGCACTGCAGACCTCCCTTGCGCAGCTTAGGGCAACGTACCTTAAGGTCAATGCAACCTATTCCTCCTTATTGAGCGAGGCCCGCAACAACACGGTGGTGCTGGTAGCAGCGCAGCTCAACGGCGACACCTCAAACAAGACAGCCGCACTCGCATTCCAGGAGGCACAGGCCAACGGTCAATTCGGAAGCCAGGTGCAGAACACCACTGCCCTGCTTGCGCAGCTCTTCCAAATAGACAACCTCTTGCCGAACTACGGCCTTACCATAGACTTCAGCCTTGAGGGAGTCTCCCGCGCGATAAACGAGCCGTTCGTCTCGTTCATGTCGTCAGTTGAGGGGCTTTCATACCAATCCACGATCGCCTCCGCCCCGTTCCTCTCCTCCATTCTCTCGCTTATAATCGGCATAATACTGCTGGCACTGCTCTTCTTCTACCACCTGCGCCTTCAGGCGCGCAGGAAGCTCAAGGTGAGCCACAGGACGAGCCGCGCCTGGCTATGGCTGTTCATAATAGTGATTGCGATAGTGCTGATCTTCGTCTTTGCGACCTATGAGATCGCCTCCATCGCGAACTCCAGCGCCCCTGCCAACCTGTTCACCGATGCGGTGCACTCCTCGCGAAGCCTTGTAATTGCGCTGAATGGCACGAGCCCCGCGCTCTCTACCTGCGCAAGCGAGATAACAGCCTACGCCACTGCCTACAACTACACTGCCACTACGATCTACACCTCCGGCAACGTCTGCTCCGGACCCGGCATAGTCGACATGAACGTCAGCCAGTGCATGACCCAGTACGCGCGCAGCAGGACGCCGGTGGTGGCGCTCAGCATCGCAGGCACGCAGAGCATAAGCGTCTACTCGTTCTACGGGACGGTGATGACGGCAAACGGCGACTCCGCATTCATCAACGCGTGCTATCCCGCCTTCTTCATAAGATGATCATATGCCAGCAGCGAAGAAACAGCAGGGCGCACAGGCAACCACCAAGGCGGCCCTTCAGAAGAAGACAGCCTCAAGCAGAAAGAGGAACGCCCTTTTTGTAGCGGCAGGCATAATCATACTTGCAGCCATAGCGCTCTTCGTCGTTAGCCAAGAGGGCCCCATTCAGATAAGCAGCGCCTCCTTCTCGACATTCAAGGCTAGCCTCTCCACAGCACCCAGGATCTCCCTGCTTGTTAATTATGACAACCTGACACAGTTCAACTCGGAGGAGCCGTGCGTCACCTACATCATCGAGATCCTTTCCAACCAGCGCAGCCCCAGCACGATAGACTTCTATGAGGCCAATGAGACCAGCTGCACGTACTCGCCAAACGGCCTAGGCCATCAGGTTACCCCAGAAAATGCATCAGCCGCAACCTGCACGAGCGAGGCGGGCGCAGAGCCTGGAATAGTGCTCACCTACAGCAATTACAACAGCAGCACAATAAACGCGCAGCAGCTGTACCAGAACGGAAATGCCAACTACTGGGCGCAGTGCCCGCTTGCGGTGGACCTGAGCTAAGGTGCTTTATTGGATGAACGGCAGATAGAAGTGCAGGGCAGGCGCTTCGACCTGTTTGTGATACAGGAGAGAAGGAGGACGGCGGTGGCGCGCTTCGACTCGAACAGCGTCACCATACGCCTTCCCAGGTGGATCAGCCGTTCCACCCGCATCGACCTGATAAACGGCCTGACGCAGAAGGTGGTAAAGAGGCTAGAGAAGCTCTCCCGCGACGGCTTCTCCGCTCTCGACGACAAAAAGGCTCCGGCGTTCGCGAACGGCGATGTGATCAATATTCTTGGGAGCCCGGTAAGGATAGAAGTCGATGAGCAGAGCCTTGCCCAGCGTTCCACGGTGCGCCTCGAGCCGGGCCTGCTGAAGATAAGGACCCCTCTTGCCTACGATGAGGATGCGCGCAGGGAAACAATATCAAGGCTCACCACTCTTGGACTGTCAAAGGCGATGTTGCCGGAAGTGCGCTCCAGGCTTGACGCACTGAACGAGCGGTTCTACGGATTCAAGTTCAACGACCTCAAGATAAAATCGCAGCGAAGGCTCTGGGGCAGCACTACGCATCCGAGAAAGACTATAAATCTGAACGTTAGACTACTCTTTGCGCCCTACCCGATTCTTGAGTACGTGATGGCGCACGAACTCTCGCACCTCGGCCAGCACAACCACTCTCCCGCGTTTTGGGCGTTGGTGGCGAAGGCTGTGCCAGACTACAAGGAGAGGCGGAAATGGCTGCGTGAGAACGGAGGAAAACTCGGAATCACCATAAGATGAAAACATGGACTACGCTTCAAAAAAGATAATAATAGCTGACCTCGACGGGACCCTTGCGGAGAGCAAGTCGCCCATGGATCCGGAGATGGCCGGCATAATCGCGCGCCTGCTCAGGTTCAAGCACTTTGCGGTAATCTCCGGAGGCTCCTACAACCAGTTCCTCACCCAGTTCGTGAAGTCCATTCCTGCCGATGGCGCCGACCTCTCCCATCTTTACCTCTTCCCGACCTGTGCAACCTCGATGTACGTTAACAACGGCAACGAGTGGCAGAACGTCTACACCGAGAGCCTTCCCGATGAAAAGAAGAAGCAGATCTTCGAGGCTTTCGATAAGGCGCTCGCAGATGCGGGGTTCCAGAAACCGGAGAAGATATACGGTGAACTTATCGAGGACAGGGGCACCCAGATAACCTTCTCGGCCAACGGCCAGACCGCGCCATTGGAGATAAAAAGCGCCTATGATCCCGATGCAAGCAAGCGCCTGAAGATAGTGGAGCACCTCAATAAATATCTGCCGGAGGGGACCCAGGCAAAGATTGGCGGGACCACCTCGATAGACGTAACCCTGGCCGGAATAGACAAGGCCTACGGGATAAAGAAGATACAGGAGAGGCTCGGCTTCAGCATTGATGAGATGCTCTTCATAGGCGACGCCCTCTTCGAGGGCGGAAACGACTATCCCGTCCTGACCCTGCAGGTGGACTGCATAGCGGTCTCAAGCCCGGAGCAGGCAAAAGGGATCCTTCAGGAGATCCTTGACGCGGGAGTATAAACTGCTAAAATTATCCCCTAATTATGCAAGTTTTGTATTAAATAGTATTAAATATGTTATTGTTTAATATTTTAATATGCTTTCGAAGGAAGAAGTACAATACCTCCTTTCCCAGGAAGAGGGATCAAGGTTAGAATTCAAGAAGTCTGTCCATTTTGCCGATAGAATTGGACAGACTGTATGTGCCTTCGCCAATGCTGGAGGCGGACTGTTAGTGCTTGGAATAGAGTCAGTAAACGGAAAAGCAGCCGCTATCGGAATTCAGAAAAAGGATGAAGCTTACCAGAAAATGGCGGCTATTCTACCTCAGCTTGAACCAAGGCCATTGGTCAGCTATGAAGAACACAATATAGATGGTAAACTTGTCATCCTTGTTAATATCTCGGCATTATCCCCTGGGGACGTCTGTTTTTTTGGGAATCGAGTTTACGTAAGACAAGGATCTGTTAACGTGGAAGTCTCCCATAAACAACTTATAGAGTTTCTTAAAGCACGCGGTATTATCTCATTTGAGGAAGGCAGATCGGCCGCCAAATTAAAAGATCTTTCTGAAGAGAAGATCGGTAAACATTTAGTTAATCGAACAGACAAAAAACCAAAGATTGGTGAGGTTCCGGCAGAAGCGCTCCTGCAATCTCTCGGAGTTGCCAATGCAATCGGAGAATTCTATATAAAAAATGTTGGCCTGTTAGCTTTTGCAAAGGATATTACCCGCTTCTTCTCAAACTGCGAAATACGTATCGTCAAATACAAAGGCCGAACCCCATCAATCGAATCTAGGGAATATGATCAACGCCTAATAGATACATGCCCCGAATTGTTAGAAAAAGCATTCTCTATAATCAAAGAAAAGGCAGGAATCGCAGCCCGCATAATCAATGGAAGACGCGTCGAGATGCCAATGGTTCCAGACAAGGTTTTACGCGAAGCCCTCACCAACGCTGTGGGCCATCGTGATTATTTTGACCCTAACGGAATTTTGGTAGAAATATTTGACGATCGCATCACGCTAACTAATCCAGGTACCCTGCTTCCGGGCCAGACGCTCAAAAATTTTGCTGATTTGCGCCGACATCGCAATCCAATACTACATCGCATCCTAAACGATGCAGGCTGGGGCGATGGGCTCAATCTTGGTGTTAGAGCCATTATCGGAATAATGCGCGATAATGGAATGCCAGACCCTGTATTTGATGATCTTGGCGGGTTCTTCCGTATAGTACTCTATGGTCCGCTTTCAGATCGAGTAGCAAAGCCCTACGGCAATATTAGCAACATGCAACAAAAAGCATTAGCATATCTGGAAAAACACGAATTTCTAACAGCACCACATTATGCCCAAATCATCGGTGTATCCCATCCCACAGCCATAAAGTACTTGAATGATTTAGTTTTGCAAATGATTCTCAAGAAAATTGGAAGCGGACGCTCTTCAAAATATACCAAAGATAAGAAAGATTAAAATATTAAGGACTTAATGATTTAAGATTAGTTAATACAGATTTTTCGTTCTGCGCCTGTTGTGGTTCTGTCCTGGAGATGACATGCTCGTAGAGGCGGTTTATCTCAAGCGTCCTTATCTTGGTGATGCTGTGATCCTTCTCCCCGTGCTTCAGCTCGTCAAGGGTAACGAAGAACCAGCCCTTGTTGTTCATTCTCCAGGCTATATAGGTGGGAAACTTTGTATTGTCGGCCCACTCCCTTAGTTTTACATAGGCCTCAGGGTCTATGCTCAGCCTGTTCCTCTCCCAGGCCTTGCACTCGAAGGCCATGCAGAACTGGTCCTTGACCGCGATTATGTCGGGTCCAAGAGCATTTACTCCGGAGCCGGCAGCCCGTATCACAGAGTAGCCGCTCTCGTAGAGCCTGTTCAGCAGTTCCCTTTCGCTCCGCGCGCCTTTGACGTACCTGTGCAGTGAATCGCCAGGCTTACTGCTCTGGATAAATATAAAAGGAATTATCTCAAAACTAAGCAAGCCGAAAGACGTATATATCTAACTTTCCCAGACCATATGGTGAAGGTTAAGTCTAAGGCAAAATAGTTGAGATACCGAGCCATTTTTTTACTGCCGCTCCCAACTATTTTACACTCGACAGAACCTTAAGTGGTGGAATGAAAAACTATGCTCTATTGGCTATATTTGCGTTAATTTTGGCAGTCGGGTTTGGTACCCAGATTGTATCGGCCGCAACATACACGGTCGGCCCAAGTGGAAGTGGGGCAACCTACTCTACCCTACAAAGCGCAATAATTGCTGCAGAAGCAAACACTCTAGATCTTAGCCCAGTCGTCTATATAATGGCAGGAACCTATAGCAACACCGGACAACTAACAATAAATGAACCACTAACCCTTGTCGGCGCATCAGAGAGTGGAGTAATAATATCATCCAGCTCGACATCGTACGGAATATACACCAACGCGAATTCTGTTGCAATAAGGTCATTAACGCTTGAAGGTGTAAGCAGCCACAGCTCTGGTTACGGAATAAAAGTAGAGGGTGATTCAAACGTTGCGATTCAAAACGTGACTGTTATCGCGTCATACAGGACCGGAGTAGACCTTAATGGCGTAAATTATGCAATCATTGATCATGTAACCGTTGCAAACGTTGTCTATGGAACCGGGTTTTCAATAACCGATTCAAACAATGTTCATTTCAGCAACATTACAACCTCTGGAAATGCATGGGCAGGACTAGCAATCTATGCTTCCGGAAAGTACAATTATCCTGGTGGATCAAACAACATAACCATCAACGGCGTGAACAACTTCGGGGAGAGCACCAAGGCCTACACCGAGATCGACAACCCGCTCTACACCATCACCAATGTCCACGTTAACACCTCCTACTTCCCGTATGTTGTATCGCTGCCGCACGATCCCAATGGATTTACTACAGTCTATGTTACAAACCAGACCGCTGCAGTAAACGTTGCGTTTACCAACGCCGCCGCATACATAGGCTCCTACATAACAAATACCACTAACAGCAGCCGCTTCAGTCCAAGAGTGCTCGCACTACAAGTAAATGCAAATGTTATAAACGACGCGGACAGCGGAAACTTCGGCACCTATTGGGCGATAGATACATTCAACCGGGTTCTCCAGATCTGGCAGACGGGCTCAGAGAATTACACGATTAACCTTACCGATGTCGGAACGTCCTTCATACCTGCTGGCGTAAGAAGCCCCCAGTCGGGAACTGTGGAGCCATTCAGCGGCACCGCCGCCATGGATGGTACGCAGAGCTGGACACTTGAGGGCACATTTAACCCGAATGCCGTTCCCGTCTCGACAGGCGACCTAACCCCTATTTTCTCCACAAGCAATGCCTTCATAGGCACCTACGACGCAGGCTCAAGCGTTAGCGATCTCCTGGCTAACCCGCAAAATCCGGGAGTGGGTTCTGTCGATCAGTTCCTGGCGCTTGCCAACAGTTACTTCTCAGGCACCGTAACCAACGAGGTGCAGCCCGGATACACCTACAGCTACGCCTACGCTACCCCTTCGGGTGGTTCTCAGACTTGGGTTGACACCTCCCAGATCCTACTTTCCTATGGCGATATCATAACCAGCAAGCTGGTCCTATTTGTAACCGCGAACGTCCTAAACGATGCGGACAGCGGATACATGGGCAATTGGGCGAATGACAACTTCTCCAGGACGATGAAGGTATACCAGACTGGAGCGAACAGCTTCATTGCATACCTCACAGACTCAGGAAAGTCCTATATCACCGCGGGATCGCCAAGCCCCAACTACGGGATAATCCAGCCGGCTAACGGAATTGCTACCATGACCGGAAGCCAGAACGTGACCTTTGATGCAACTTTGTTCTCAACCGGTGGCCTGGCAAACGCGGCAGACAATTCATCCATAGGACCCTATAACATGAACGGGAACTCCGGCACCACTTACTACTTCACCTACGGACTGACTCCCTACTTCACCGACGTTACGAACGTGAATCCAGGAGCGAACGGCTACACCTACACCTACGTTTACAAGAGCCCGGTAGGAACCCAGACCTGGGTTGACTCATCCAGCGTCTCGCAGTCCAACAGCGGCGAGATAATAACGGGCCCGCTTGTAAACGTGACAGTGAACGTAAACCACGACGAGGACAGCGGATTCTCCGGGTACTGGGCGCTTGACAGCTACGCAAAGCACATAATGGTGTGGCAAACCGGGCAGACAACGTATGCCGCAAATGTCATATATCTGGGAACCTGGTGCACATTCAAGGGAGCATTAAGCCCTGGAAATGGGATAGCGGAACCCACCAGCGGCTGTGGTCCAATAAGCGGAGGCTACACAGCCACATTCACGTCGAGCACCTTCAATACTTCGGCCCAGACAACCGGAAATATCGGCCCATTCAACTTTGACGGCACGGAAAACGACATATTGCTCGGCACCTATGGGGCTGGCCAGACAGGAAGCACAACTCCGTTTAGCTGGCTGGATCACTACTTCCCGACTGGGGACGCAAGCGCAAGTTTTGCATACAATAATAATGGCTATGCCTGGAACTGGACCTATAGCGATCTGTCCAATAATGATGTCTGGGTAAATTCCGGTACGGGAAGCTCGGGAGACATAGTTACACCCACCCCGACCGTGGTGGTGTCATGCCCGACATTTGATATTAGAAATATAGACGGCACACCAGAAACAGTCTGCACTGCAACAGTCACCGGATACGGCGTGCCGACTGGCACTGTAACCTTCGCTGTTGATTCTGGCGTTTTAGTAGAAGAGTCATGCACTCTGAATGCCGGTTCATGCACCGTCGGGTACAATAATATCGGCGCAGGGACCGCAACAATAACCGCAACAATAACCGCAACCTATTCCGGAGACGTAAACAACGAAGGGGTTACATCTCAACCTGCATCAATAACCGTTAATCCTGATCCATCTCTGACTACCCTATCTCCGGCAGCCATTAATGATGGGGAACAAACAACCTTCACGGTGACATCTTCAGGCGGCACTGGTTCATTAACCTACACCTGGTCGCAGGGAGCAGGGCTTTCCATATATGGTGGCTGTGGGCCATCGGATAATTCCTGCACAGTAAAAGGAGTAAACTCAGGTTCTTCAGCAATCACTTCACCCGTATCTGTGATTGCCCTCGACGCTGCAAATGTCTTCACCAACACAGTAAATGCGATAGTCACGGTGAACCCTGGTCTATCAATAGCCCCACTCTCTCCAGTAGCCATCGACAATGGCCAGCACACGACCCTAACTGTGGTGCCCTCTGGCGGAACTGACCCACTGACCTACGCCTGGTCTATAGGAGGGTCAGGGCTTACCAAAGTCAGCGGCTGCGGAGCGCTAGACGCCTCCTGTACTGTATCGGGAACCAATCTCGGCTCTTCGGCAATAACCTCTTCGCTACTGGTCTTCGTGATCGACGCCACAAGCCAGGCCTCAAATAACGAAAAGGCCACAGTTACGATCAACCCTGATCCGTCATTGCCAGCTCTATCCCAAGTAGTCATTGACAATGCACAGCAAACAACCTTCACAGTAACTCCTTCCGGAGGAACAAGCCCATTTACCTATACTTGGTCACAAGGAGCCGGGCTTTCCATACATAGTGGCTGTGGACCATTGGATAATTTCTGCACAGTATCGGGTGTTAACCCGAGTTCTTCAGCAATAACTTCACCGGTATCAGTGACAGCTGTCGACGCTGCAAATGTCTTCACCAACACAGTAAATGCGATAGTTACAGTTAATCCGAGCCTGTCAATAGCCACCCTATCTCCAGTAGCGATAGACAATGGCCAGCAAACAACCTTTACTGCGATACCTTCCGGAGGAACCAATCCATTTACCTACGCATGGTCGGAGGGGACAGGACTATCGATAGTTGTTGGCTGTGGACCCTCAAATAGTATCTGCACCATATCTGGAACAAATACTGGCTCTTCAGCAATTACTTCTTCAGTGTTAGTCTTTGTAACCGACGCCGCAGGCATAACCTCAAACAACGTGCCTGTCACAGTTACGATCAACAATGCGG
>CAWBCT010000011.1:0-45443 GCA_963787445.1 uncultured archaeon | reverse complement strand
TTGATTTCTGTATGAAGAAGTCGCCAATCCCCAGGAGACCATCGCGATGAAGCAGACCCATGCCTATGGTGATGTCTGAGATTGCCATCGTTTAGTATGGCTTGGGCGTCTCTTAATCCTTTCTACCGGCTTCTTGGCAATGCCTCGCCTCCCTCTGGCCTCACCTTGGACCAGAAGCCCGACATCTTCCTAGCCACTGGGGTGTTCATCCGGAGTGAGAGCGGCTTCTTGAGCTGGCCGATCTCGTCTATTTTGATGTCATCCCCCTTGAGCTTCCAGCCCACCGCTCCAAGATTTTCCTCCAGGTGGTGCAGGCTGCAGGCCTTGGGGATCACCGAAATGTCCCCCTTCTGCATCAGCCAATTCAGCGCGACCTGGCTCGCCGTCTTCCCGTACCTCTTCCCTATGTCCTCAAGCAGCACGTGCGCGCCCCCGTACCGCTCGTCGAAGAGCGCGCCGCTCCCGAGCGGGCTGTAGGCTATTACGGCGACGTTGTTCCTCTTCGCAAACTCCATAAATGCGTCCCCCACCTCCCGCACGATCACGCTGTACTCTATCTGGTTGGAGACGATCTCGTGCCTGTGCATCGCCGCCCTGGCCTCCTCGAACTCCGCCACGGAGAAGTTGCTCACTCCGATGTGCCTTATCTTCCCCTCGTCCATGAGCCTCTCCATAGCTCGCATCGTCTCCTTTATGGGGACGTTGTGGTTTGGCCAGTGGAGCTGGTACAGGTCTATGTGCTTCGTGCCGAGCCGCTTCAGGCTCTCGTCGCAGGCGGCAAGCACGTCCTTCTCCTTGAAATGGCCGGGGGAGACCTTCGTGGCCAGGAAGACCCCGCTCCCCTTTATCGCCTCGCCCACGATGACCTCATTGCCGTAGAGCTCAGCCGTGTCCACGAAATGTATTCCCAGCTCTATTCCCCGCTTGAGCACCTGGACCGAGCCCGCGTAGTCCGCGCCGAGCTTCCACGTTCCCATTCCCAATACTGGCAGTTTCACGCCTGACTTGCCTAGCTCTATGGATTCCATGATTAGGAATGGGCTTAAAGGAATAAAAATTGACTGGGCGCTTAGGCTAGGAATTCCCTCTCCGTGATTACCCTGACCGATTTCTCCTTTTTATAATGGAGATAGTTATGCAGTTTTTCTGAGTTCACAATTACAATAATAGCCCGATAATCCTGTGCTTTCCTTCGTGCAAGTTCATCTGCGAATTGGCTTTTCGCATTTTTACCAGTTTCGTATTCAAAAGCCACCTTGCCCTCTTTTGTATATCCAATTACATCGGGCCCACCGGCCTTGTTGTGAATTCTGTTGCTGATGCCAACCTTTGTGAGCTTCCTGCTTATTATTTCAACCATCACATCGTGCTCTGGCGTATACGTTGGATTACTGACATACCATTTTCCGTCGAACTCACCGCATCCTTCTAAAACATAGTTCCTGAGCTTCGCCTCTATAGTAAGCCTCTCGATAGTGGCCTCCGCTTCTCTGAAGTTGAAACCTTGGGAGTAAAGCTTGCGACACAGCTCTCCTTTGCTGATTGGTATTTTTGTAAATTCAGCTATACTATAACCAAGATTCCCTTTTTGGTATCTAACTGGGGCAAAATTTGCAATGACCGGTTCGAGCATGCCATGGGAAAGAACCAAGGCATGGTCATTCGACAGGCTTCTCAACGCCTTTTTGACCTCTATGAAACGCTTGCCTTCATTGCCGCCTGATATGAAGTTAGCTACGTAGTTCAGTTCTTCAGGTTCGCGCTGATAGAAGGAAATGAATAGTGCCGCATTTATCCTCACCTCACGATCCAAGCTCTTCGCGCTCTGAGCCACCGCTATTATACCAATTCCATACTTACGGCCTTCAGAAATTAATCTTTTAAGTATCTCACACTCCCCCAACTTACCTGCCTCCTCAACAACTATGTAAGTTGTTTTACCTTTCGGTCTGCGCGTTGAAAGCATTGTTGAATAGACCTTTCGTAGAAAACCCTCTATGAATACGGCTTGCGACTCGGAAGTATGTAATTCTGACAATGCCAATACATTATTCGAATTCAGAATCTCCTCGATTTTCAAACAGTAACTTATAGTATTGCCATGAAGCATCGCTAGTCGTTGGCTAATTGTATTTATTGCACTAGCCTCTCTCTTATCCGCCTTAGCCAAGAAGCCATCCATCACTTTTCTGAGACTATACTTAGTTGGCTCTGACGCCTTTTCATTATGTTCGTACATGTACCTAAGACACTTATACAACACAGAGCTCTGATAATGGCCTAGTCTCATGTGTTTTGTGAACATCATTGTGAGTTCAGTACTTTTTTCTACAAATGACATTCCATCTGTTTCAAAAATGTTTATGCCTCCATTGGCGCAATTGTATACATTTGCCTTAATCATATCCGCCATGCCAACGTACTCGTTGTGAGGATCTAGGACGATGAAGTTGCATTTTTCATCAAGCAAGCTAAGTATCAAAGCCTTGCAAGCGTTGCTCTTGCCGGAACCACTCTCGCCTATTATCACGGCGTGAGGATTCATGCCTCCTGAGATTGGCATTTTTCGTTTTATCAGCTGATTTTTCCAGCGCCAAGCATGATCTCCGTCTGGCATTCTTGTCATCTTCAATCTGCTGACGATTTTTATGTCACCTTTTTCAAATATATTTTTTTCATGGTTTACACTAATGGTCATATTGTCACCTAATTTTTCACCCTTTATTTACTTCAGGAGTCGCTTTACCAACGCCAGCTCCTTTATCTGGCTCTCAGTGGTCTCGTGCGGCGTCTCCATAATCAGAGGGATGCTATCGATTCCCTTGTAGGAGAGGAAGCTTGCTATGCGCTTGGCCCCTATCTCTCCTTCTCCAATCCGCTCGTGCCTGTCCTTGCCTAAGCCAATGCCGAATTTTGAGTCATTCAGGTGTATCAGCTTCACGTTCTTGAATCCTAACGTCTTGTCTATCTTTTTGAGGACCTCGTGGTCGCCTATGTCGTACCCGGCTCCCCAAAGATGGCAGGTGTCAAGGCAGATTCCCGCATTCCTCTTGCTCAACTGCTTGTATATCTCGCCAAGGTCTTCCATATTTGTGCCGACAGTGTTGGTCTGGCCTGCCTGATCCTCGAGCAGCATGCAAACATCGTCCACCTCATTAAGCGCAGAGTTTACGGCTGCGACTACGTTTTTCATTCCGATCTCTTTGCCTTCCCCCAGATGGCTGCCCAGGTGCATCACCACGTTTCCTATCCCAAGCGCGCTGCAGCTCTTCGCTATCTCCTTGAGCGTGCTTACCGACTTCTTGTAGGTGTCGGCTTTTGGCGAAGAAAGGTTTGGGAGATACGGCATGTGGACAACGACGGCTTTATGTCGCTCGACTTATCCTTTTCTATGAAGCGTGCCTTCTCCTCCTTGCTTATCGGGCTGACATCCCACATCTGAGGGCTGCTCAGGAAGATCTGCATCGCGTTGCAGCCGATCTCCCTGGCGTTGTCGAATGCGTTGCTGACCCCGCCCGCAGCCGACACGTGGAATCCTATCCTGTTCATTGCCTGCACATCCTGAATGCTGTCTTGATCGCTTCAAACTCCTTCTCCGAAAGCGCCTCGTTCTTCATGAAGGCCTTGTCATTTACTATGAACTCAAGGGCCTCAACCCTTTCCACGTTGTGCTTCGCCGTCTTCGCCACTATCTCGGCCAGATCGCTTAGCTCCATGGTCCCGCCGAAGTCCGACATCCACTCATCAAACGAGCGCGCGAACCTCATGAGCAGGTGGATCTCCGTCAGGGAGAGCAGGAACTTCCTGAGCTCCTGCACGCGCTCCATCATCGCCGGGTCGCTTATCCTTCCGTGCTCGGCGTCGCTTATGTACTTGCCGTACTGCTCGCGTATCTTCGGCTCCTGCTCGAGCAGGTTGCTTATTATGAAGAGGTCCTTGTCTATGTCGTTCGCTTTCCCCTCTATCTTCACTATCTCGCCGTTGACCTCCATCCTGTTCGCTGCTATCTCCCTATGCAAGGCGTCAATAGCCTCCAGGATGAGCTCGTTCTTGCACTTCACCAGCAGCTCCTGGCACTGAATCCACGTGGGCATCTCGCTCGGCGTGCCGCTAGCTTTTGACATAGGAATATAGAGTGGTTGCACAATTATAAAACGTTGCGTGATGCCTTGCCGAAGTACCTTGAGCTCAACCTGAAGACCCCGGAGAGCGTCTACCGGCCCGACGACGACTCCTATCTTGCCGCTGAGCTTCTTGAGAAGGAGCTTGACCGTTCAGCCGACCACCTGTCTGTTCTTGACATGGGCACCGGCTCTGGAATACTTGGAATCACTGCGGCAGTAAATCCAAAAGTGGACCTGGTCATGTTTGCTGATCTCAACCCGGCTGCCGTGGAGACCTCTGCAAAGAACCTGGCGCTGAACTCTTCAGTCATCTGCTCAAAATGCCTTTTTGTTAAGACCAACCTCTTCTCCGACATTCCCCTGGACTCAAAGTTCGACCTGATACTCTTCAACGCCCCCTACCTTCCCAACGAGAAGGACGGTTCATCGCTCAAATTGGCCTTGGATGGGGGGATTACCGGTGTTGAGCTCACTTCAAGGTTTCTGGAAGGAGCCATCAAGCACCTAAAGGACAATGGGCGAATACTAATCGTCCACAGCTCGCTTGCCAATGAGAGGAGGCTAAAGGCCAAGATAAGTAGTCTCAAGCTCGTAGAGCTCGAGACAGTCAAGCGCCACATCTTCTTCGAGGACATCTCGGCCACCCTGCTGAAGAAGCAATAAATAGCTAAGCTGCTAACTCATACCATGGATGTCAAGGAGCTTACGCTTCAGGAGGCGTTAGAGTACACCACCAAGCACAACACCAGGCTGCTCTGGCTTGGTCGCGAGCCCGCGGACTACATCAGCACGCTGCTGGACCTAGACCACAAGCTTATCGTTGCCGTAAAGCCAGCCGATATAATTCACGCAAGCAAGGAGGAGGCAAAGGCCTACGCGGACAGCGTCTTTGTCTGCTACCACGGGATCTCATCGCACCACGCCGCCCAGATGCTCAAGGAGAAGTTTGGGATTGAGTCAGCAAGCCTGAAGGGAGGAGTGACGGAGATAACCGGAGAGATCTTCGGCTAAGCCTCTGTTCTGCTGTTTTTTGCGTCCAAGCGTGCCCTCTTTCCCTTGTCCCTTTTAGCGCTCTTAAGCAACAGCATCTTCAGCGCCGTTTCTATATCCCTCTCACTCTGCTGCGTCCTTCGCTTTACCCTGCGCAAAAGCAGAACCACGTTCCTTCTTTGCGTAACCTTGATTTCAGTTTTGACTGCCCTAGCCTGCGCCATTTGCTCACCAGGCTAGACTGGCCTTATTCACATATATAAAACCTCTCCGTGATGCCCCAAAACCATCTTACGATAGCTTTGATTGGTGAGATGGATGGAAGTTTGGCTGGGGAAGGAGGCGACTCCGCCTCCTTCGATACCGCAGATATGCTGGTGGCAATGACACCCTCGCAACCCACCTGATGCCGCGCCTCAATCTTCTCCTCGACGTAGCACTCCCGCTCGATGAGCCTGCAATGCTCAACTAGCCTTGCGAAGTTGCCAACCATGCGTATTGAGTCCTTCACGAGCTTCGGGGTCGGCTCGCACAGTTCGGACAGGAGGGCGTACGACGCCTTCCACATTGCCCTGTACTGCTTCGTGCTGATCCCTATGTCCTTAGCCTCGTTCCGTAACTCCTTGCGCATTGCCCTTTCCAGCTGTTCCATGGCCTTTTCCCAACCACCTTTTCTTCCATCCATTCCACCACCCAGAACAGAGACAGCCGCTGCCTTCTTGGTCTATTTGTATAGCGTTCGACCTACGCTTACCGGTGATTAACATTTTTCACCAAACTATAAATAGGTTTCTCTTTCCCAAAAAGGGAATGCACTATAAGTAAAGGAAGCTATATATATTTTCCGACTACAATAATACTGCCAATTAATTTTGGCACACCCAAAATGGAGGCAGCTTTGCTGCCTCTTTTTATTTCATGGAGTGCACTCCATAGTATTTCCGACAACAAATTTTTATTTCTTGTTTCTCCCGAGCTGCGAGTGCGCTTTTCCTAATTCTCTTGAAGCAAGTGCTGCAAGAAGATTCAGTTCACCAGCAAGGACGCTGGCCGCAATTATCTCGGCGAACTTCTTTGAGTTGTTTCCCGGAGTTTCTGAGCCGCCATCCACGCCCATTATAGAAAGAGCCTCTGATTGGGTTGCCAATGCCGTTCCACCGCCGACTGTGCCAATCTCAAGCGATGGAAGTGTCACTGAAATGTAAAGGTCCTCTCCCCTAACCTCAGTCCAGGTGTATCCGCTGCTGCTTTCAACTACCTGCGCTGGGTCCTGCCCTGTTGCTAGGAAGATGGCCGCGATTATGTTTGCGAAGTGGCTGTTGTGCTTGCTGCTCCCCGCCCTCGAGCTTCCAAGCAGGTTCTTCTTCAGGTTTACGTTCGATATGGCTGAGGCATTGCTTTTCAGTATATCCTCAAGCACGTCCCCCTTTATTACCGCGTCGGCGACCACGTTCTTGCCCCTGCCAAGGAGCTCGTTCACGTAGGACTCCTTCTTGTCTGAGCACATGTTCCCGCTTACCGCGACCAGCCTTGCCTTGGTGTAGGTCCCTGTTATGAATGTGCACGCGGCCTCTGAGGCAATGGTTGCCATGTTCATGCCCATGGCGTCTCCCGTGTTGTAGGAGAAGCGGAGCCACACGTTGTTCCCGACTATGAATGGCATAATCTCAACGAGCTTGCCGTGCTTGGTGGTTGCCTCAGCGGCCTTTATGATATCGCTCCTCTCCTTCGCGACCCAATGAACGAAAGCCTTCGCCTCAGCTACAGAGTCGAGCTCGAACAAAGGCGCCCGAGCCATTGAATCAGATATAATAGTGACATTGGCCCCTCCGCTCAGGTTCACACTCTTCATTCCCCTGGTGGCGCTGGCAATCAAAGCGCCTTCAGTGGTTCCCATCGGAACATAGAACTCCCCTTTTGCATATTCGCCGTTTATCTTCAGCGGACCTGCAATTCCCACCGGGATCTGGACTGCTCCGATGACGTTCTCTGTGTTCTTGTTGAGTATCTTTGAGTAGTCTATGGTGGCGGAGCCGATGCCCGGGAGCTTTTGGCCGGTCTTCTGGGTGAGAAACTTTCGCCTAATCTCGGCTGCCTTCTCCGGAGTCACGTGCTCCTCGAGCTTGTGGAGAGGAATCTCGTTCTTGAGGACCTTCTCTAGGATTGCGCTGTCCGCGTCCTTCGCCACCGCCTTCTTAGCCGCCATACTATCACATTTGGGATATACAACTTTATTAAGGGATATGGCTACGTCAAAGCGTCGGGGCTGGTCGCAATGTTTATAGCCTTACTTCCTGCATAAGTAGCTGACCAGCAAGTGTATTCATGTCTAGCGTTAATGTAAGAATTGCAGCTGCCAACGGAGACGGCGTCGAGTCGAGCGGCTCGCTGCTCATAAAAGTGGCTGCAAGCTATGGCCTGAAGGTCTTCGGCTACCGCGGCTACCAGTCAATCATCAGGGGAGGCCACGTCTGGTACCAGATCAGGGTAGGCGACGAGGACCTCTACGGCTATGGAGACGGCGTTGACATACTCGTAGCGATGAACCAGGACGCGATAAACAACCAGAAGAGCCACCTGAACAAGGGGGCTAGCGTCATTTACGACCCGGCCAAGATAAACGTCGACAGCATCAAGGACAACAAGGACTTCAAGCTAGTGCCGATCCCGATGCTCGACATAGCGGTCAAGGTAAGCGGGGATCCGATCATGCGAAACACAGTGGCGATAGGAGCCACAATCAAGATGCTCGGAATCCCGATGCCCGCCTTCGAGGAGGTAATCAAGGGGATGTTCGGAAGGAAGGGAGACAAGGTGGTCAAGAGCAACATGGACATAGCTGCCCAGGGCTACTCTGCACTAGGCGTTTCAACAATTTACAACCTGAAGAGCGACGGAAGGCACAGGTACTCAATGGACGGCAATACGGCGCTCTCCATCGGAGCGTATGCAAGCAACTGCAAGTTCTATGCTGCCTACCCGATGACACCGGCGAGCGGGATACTCCACTGGTTCGCAGCCCATGACAATAAGGGAGTCCTATTCAAGCAGAGCGAGGACGAGATAGCCGCAATCAACATGGCGATCGGGGCCTCGGTCGCAGGAGTCCGCTCGATGTGTGGGACAAGCGGCGGCGGCTTCGCGCTCATGACAGAGGCAGTCGGCTTCGCTGGAATGCTCGAGACGCCACTGGTGGTGGTCGAGTCGCAGCGTTCAGGACCAAGCACCGGACTTCCGACAAAGACCGAACAGGGAGACCTTCTCTTCGTGATGCACTCCGGAGCGGGCGACTTCCCCAAGATAGTCGTAGCGCCAAGGAGCATAACAGAATGTTTCACAATAGCTTCAGACGCATTCAACCTTGCGGACAGATATCAGTGCCCGGTCCTAGTACTTCTTGACCTTTACCTTTCAGAGCACGTGGAGACGGTTGACGGCTTTGACCTCGATGCGATAAAGATAGACCGCGGCCAGATAGCGATGACGAACCCGACTGGCGGAAGGTTCAAGCGGTACGCGCTCACGCAGGACGGAGTCTCACCGCGATCAATACCGGGAACACCGGGAATGCAGTTCGTCTCGCCCAGCGACGAGCACAACGAGTACGGCGACCTGATCAGCGACGCGCTGTCAGGACTTGACGACTCAGTGGTGATGAGGCAGAAGATGAACGGGAAGCGCATGAACAAGATAGAGACGATGCTCAAGAACGAGAGCTGCTTCGTGCCCCACATCGACAACCCGAGCGCCGATTACTTCTTCGTGACCTTCGGCTCGACCACCGAGCCCGCGATGGAGGCGATGAGCCTACTCAAGCAGAAGGGGATGAACTTCGGGCTCATCTCGTTCAGCTACCTGATGCCTTTGGACAAGGGCAAGACGAGCGCGATCCTGAGCGGGAAGAAGCTGATAGACGTGGAGTGCAACTACTCCGGCCAGCTCGCCCAGGTGATAATGATGAACACAGGGATAGACATCGAGAACAAGATACTTAAATCGGACGGCGAGGCGATCACGGGCTACGAGATAGCCCAGCAGGCCGAGGGTCTGATAAAGAAGATGTGAGTATGGCAGACGCAACCCCAACACCGACACCGGTGAGCCCGGCGGCAGTAGCAGCGCCGAAGAAGCAGATAGCATCGACGATAAAGCCGATCTGGTGCCCCGGCTGCGGGGACTTCGGAGTCTACGCCTCGATACTTAAGGCCTTAACGGAGCTCAACGTGGATCCGCACAACGTGATGATGGTCTCCGGCATAGGGTGCAGCTCGGCGATGCCCCACTCATTCGCCACCTACGGGATCCACAGCCTGCACGGAAGGTTGTTGCCGGTAGCCACTGGAGTCAAGCTGGCAAACAACGCGCTCACAGTTATAGGAACAGGAGGAGACGGAGACGGCTACGGGATCGGCGGAGGCCACCTGATGCACACGGCCAGGAGAAACCTGGACATGACCTACATAATTATGGACAACGAGACCTACGGTCTCACCACAGGGCAGACCTCGCCTACGGCACAGACAGGCCACAAGACCAAGTCGACCCCGTTCGGGGTAATCGAGATGCCGGTCAACCCGATGGCACTCGCGATAAGCGCTGGAGCCACCTACGTTGCAAGGGGATTCTCAGGAGAGCCTGCCCACCTGGCGCAGCTCATAAAGGGAGGAATCGAGCACAAGGGATTCGCGATAATCGACGTCTTCAGCCCGTGCGTCACGTTCAACCATGACAACACCTATGAGTGGTTCAGGCCGAAGATCTACAAGCTAGAGACCGCGGGCCACGACCCGTCAAACATCAACCTGGCGATGGCCAGGGCGTTTGAGGACACGCAGACCAACTACGAGAAGATCCCGATCGGCCTGTTCTACAAGACCGAGAGGCCGACCTACGAGTCGGTTGAGCTGGCGCTGCAGAGCGGACCGCTGTCTGGACAACCTACTCCTACAAAGGAACAGATAACGGCAATACTAGAAGAGAATAAGTAACTACTCGGGAAGCTTGACGCCCATCTCAAAAGCGTACATGTTCCTAAGTCCATCCACGAGCTCTTTCGTGTGGTCAAACTCCGTAATCCTGCTGAGTTTCCTGAAATATTCATCAAAGCTGTACTTGGAGTTTATTAGGAGCTCCTTGGAGTACTCCATTACAGCCACCTGATACCTTTCAGATCCCATCAACAGGTCCAGCTTTTCTTCCCCATCCGCATTCAATACAAAATCCAGCATCCGCTTTACCGAAAGGTGGGGTTGGCGCTGGGGGCCCATGAAGACATTAGTTTGGTCTCCCGAAAGCAGCTGAATGTTGTTTGGTCTGTCGAGCCGTTGAGCCTCCATCTCCATAAGGGTGATGAACTTCGGCACGTACATGACCTCAAGAAGGTCCTCTATCTTGACGCAGACGGCGTCCGATTTCGCGGCAAAGGCATGCAGGTCGTTGCTTCCGTCTTCCATCAGCCGCTTCGCGAGCTCGTAACCCGCGCGCGCCTCTATCGGACGAATGAAGCCCCTAATTACTTCGTGGTTCAAGATTGGCGAATCCACCTGGAATGAATCAAGGTTACGCTTCAAGATTGTAAAAGTACTTGCATCTTCAGAGTTACCCCTAAGTTTAGGCATGACTGATGGTGCTTTGCGGACAGTTGTAGTCATTATATCATTCTCTATACTACTCCAGTTTCTAGATATTTAAGCCTATTTATCCTGCTCTCGACGTCAGACCATATCGTCAGCTGTCTATCTCGACTTCGTCTATAAAAGCTTAAATGAGTCAGAGGTTCCAGTGATCAGATGAACCAATTGAACACCAAGCCGACAAACAAGGCGAACGATGCGACCAGCGGACGCACGGCGAAGGGCAGCATGGCGCGCCTGCTAAGAAGGTTGCAGCGTGTAGACCACGGCATCAGCGCAGAGAACACCGAAGGATTCTTCGGATTCCTTGTAAGGACCCAGAGAACCCAGTAAAAAGAAGTGTGGTGTGCCGTAGCCCCTCTTCTGTTTTAGGTGACATTCGACTAAGCGGCATTCTGCCTTGCATGCTCACCGCGCGCACATCGGCCGTTTCATCCGCACCGCCGCGCTCGTTGTGTCATCGCTCATGCGACGAAGCGGTCTCGTTTCTGTTCCGAATAAGGCCTTAGGCCACACGCGCTCTGCATGGAGAGAGCTTCCTCAGTCATATTCTGACCGTAAGCCACCCGCACACCACGATTTATATAGCATTTAGTAGATATATTAACTTATGTCCGGCGCATCAATCCTATTGGCCCTGACCCTGACGAGCACCATCTCCTACGTGATACTGGCCGCCATAGCACTCGTCATCCTTTACATAATATTCAGGATAGGGCGCTCCATCGGCAAGGTAATCTTCGGGATAATAATGAACACGGTGCTGGGCTTCGCAGCCCTCTTCGTGCTGAACTACTGGCTGGCGATCTCGATCCCGTTCACCCTGCCGGTGATCGTTGTCACAGCGCTGTTCGGCCTGCCGGCTGTGGGCACCATACTAATACTGAAGCTCTCAGGAGCAATAGCCTTGGCAATCCTCTGATCCGTCGCCAATGCAAAATCTTATAATCCTTGAATCTCTAGAGGAGAGCATGAAGTATTATCTTTCGTCATCGCACATTGGCAGCAAGGCGAGCAAGCTAACGAGGATGGTCCCGAAGGGAAAGAGCCTCGGGTTTATCCCGAACGCCTTGGATTACGCAGAGCCAAAGATACGAAAGGAGAGAAACCAAGCGGCGATGAAGGAGCTGATCGATCTGGGAATAAGCGTTGAGATGTTAGACCTGAAGAAATACTTTGGAAAGGAGAAGGAGCTCAAAAAGAAGATAGACGCGCTTGGCGGGATCTGGGTTAGGGGAGGGAACGTCTTTGTCCTGAGGCAAGCCATGAAGCTGAGCGGCCTGGACAAGATCCTCATGAAGATGGACCGGAAGGAATTTCTGTACGGAGGATACAGCGCTGCAGGATGCGTTCTAAGCCACAACCTCAGATACCTGCAAATAGTAGATGATCCCACGATCACACCCTATTCGGTAAAGGAGGTGATCTGGAAAGGTTTGGGTCTTATAGACTACGCCTTCCTGCCCCATTACAAATCGGATCACCCAGAATCAAAGGGTATTGCTAAGACGGTTGAATACTGCAAGAAAAACAAGATCCCTTTCAAGACGCTCAGGGACGGCGAAGTAATAATTGTAGAATAAAAGCTACGCGGTCAGTTAATGCCCGGCAAATATTATCCGAGATAAGCCTAATGCGGGGCGGTATATCCGCTGGTCCACAAGGTCGTGAAGACCACGTTGGTCGCCATGCCGTTGTTGTACTCCCCGGAGTAGTCGTTCACATCCCCATTAAGCGGCCACCAGCTTACAAGCCCATCGCCGAGAATCGGAGTGCCGCTGATACCCTCCTGGTAAAGGATTAGGACGTCGTTTGAGGAAAGGTCGGTATTGTAGATCTGGACGTTTGAAAGGTATCCATTAAGATGTGAGCCAGGGCCCCCCATAGAAACCGGTCCGGATCTTACTGGTGGCAAACCCGTGTCTACCACACCGTCTGGTGCTTCGCTCTGCCCGTCTACGTAGATCATGGAATTTGCAATATCGAACTGTCCGTTCCCGGTCAGCTCAACCACGACGAAGTGCCAGTTTCCATCATCCGGGTTCACCGGACTGTTAAAGAAGTATCTGTAGTTGTTGCCATTCAAATCTATAATCTGGGGATTTCCGCCGCCGCCGGTGAGATAGTAACCAGACCCCCCAAATAAAATCAATGGTTGAACGACCGCAGTGCCTCCTGTAACTTTTACCCACGCTGCTATCGTGATTACATTTGCAAGCAAGCTCGGGCTGCTCCCAACATTAATACTGCTGCTCTGCCCATTGAACTGAGCCGCATACTCCGGCGGCTCGTTGTTGCAGATGCCCTGAAGGTTGAGGTTGGTCGTGCTCTGGGCGCCTCCAGGCCTGCTCACCCGGCAGCCTCCGGGCTGCGCTCTGTGTGAAAGGGCACCGTTGCCAAAGACCCCAAGCTCGAAGAG
Organism: uncultured archaeon; assembly: GCA_963787445.1. Lineage (GTDB taxonomy): Archaea > Micrarchaeota > Micrarchaeia > Micrarchaeales > CABMGC01 > JAJZOD01. The sequence goes on along the minus strand of CAWBCT010000011.1, from coordinate 32,277 downwards.
CGCGGCGAGCACCACGGCGATGATGAGTATGGACCAGCCGTAGGTCATCAGGTACTCCATCGCCGACTGAGCCTTGGAATCGGAAAACTTTGCACCACTCGGCCATTTAACCATGCTAATCAGACCGCTAGCTCAACGTCGGACTTCTTTATGGTCGCGCGCTTGGCGTGGGCGGCGAGCTTCACCGCCTTGTTGGCTATCTTGTAGGAGAACTCGTTTATCGTATCGGCGAACTCGACGGCCGCATCGTCGCTTACCCTCTCCGCACCCACCTCCTTTAATATCTTCTTCGCGGTAAGTTTTGTAATGCGCATGCTATGATTAAGATATATTTGCTTAAAAGTCTTGCGGTGCAGTTTGTTTTGACAAGTGAGGAAGATGGGCGTTGAGCTGCTGGCTTTGGATGACTCCCACGGGGAGGGAATCGTCTCCCTGATGGCGGAGATCTTCGAGAGCACGCCGCAGGCCACCTGGTTTGCGGAGAAGCCGAGCGAGGAGCAGCTGAAGGGAATCTTCGCGCAGAAGCTAGCCTCCAAGAAGCAGGAGACGCTGATCGACAACGTCGCGGTCCTTAACGGAAAGGTGATCGGGGACTGCGAGATCCTCATAGAGAAAGGCACGGGCATTCTCGGAATAATCATCGACCCCAAGTATCAGGGCAGCGGCGTGGGGCGTTCGCTGCTTCTCAGGTGCCTGAGGGAAGCGAGAATCCTGAACGTGAAGTTCGTTGTGGCTGAGGTCCAGCGGGAGAACCAGGGAGTCCTGGGCTTCTTCCTGAAGCACGGCTTCGCGATCGACAGCGCGGCTCCTATTTCAACCGAAAGGAACGGAAAGAAGGCGAACGTGATCCGGCTTGTCCTGGCGCTTTAGCCGTAGCTGCTGTAGACCGAGAGGGCGCTCCCGTTCAGCTGCGAGATAAGGCTCGTGACCGTGGAGCTCGTCTTCGGCGAGCCGTAGACCACGACCCAGACGTTCGAGTAGTTCCTGCCCAGGTAGCCGAAGCTCTTCTGGTAGGCGGCCGAGGTCACCATGTTGCTGTAGCCGTAGCTCTCTAGGTAGGCGGCGAGCGTCGGGCTGTCCAGGTCGTAGGCACGGGTTATGGCCGCGGAGGCCGAGCCGATCACCACCGTGGAGTTGCCCTGGCTCCCGTAGATCGTGCAGTTGCTCGTGTAGGTGTTCTCCACGCGGTAGACGAAGCCGTACTTGGGGTAGTCGAAGGAGTATATGTAGTAGGATGGGCAGGGCGAGGTGGCGTTGAGCACCACAGAAGCCACAATGTGCCAGCTTCCCGCGTACTGGGACTGGCTCACGTTGGTGATGTTGATTGCGGCGGAGGGGTTGGAGTTCTGGAGGTCGGACTGGACCTGCGCGACCGCCTGCTGCTGGGTCACCTGCTGGGTGAAGACCCCGTTGCTGGCGAGGTAGAAGACCATGAATATGATAAATACGACAACTGCGACGGCAATGACGGATTTCTGGAGAAGGTCCATGCTAATGCATCCATAAACAAATATAAAAACGTGGCGGTAAAGGGCCCGCCCACATTCCGAAACAGCGGATAAGCTTTTTATATTATAAGGTTTAGATAAAAAGCTGAAAGTGATATAATGAAGCTATACCAAATTGTACTATTAGTAACAGCGTTGCTGGCGACCGCAGTGCCGGTGATGGCGTTCGGGCCGCTATACAACACCACGAACAGCACCAACCCGAGCACGCTGTCAGGATACAACGCCACGAGCTACAACCTGACGAACAGCTCGACCCAGACTCCGCTGATAGGACCGATCTACAACAGCAGCATAAACAGCACGAGCCCGAGCACGCTTGGGACCCTGGCTAACTTTGTGCTGTTCAACACCTCAACGCTGCAGGTGACCTCAACGATCGGAGGCACGCTTCACTCCAGGAGCCCTAATGGATACAACATGACGCTGGTAGTCATGCCCGGGACCTACGCGAACGTGAGCAACACAATCACCTCGACCTACAACGTGACGCTCTCGACCTTCAGGGCCCAGAACCTGGGAACCCCCGCAAACCTGACCGGCTACACGTTCAAGTCCGCCTTCCTGATACAGATCAACCACCGAACGATACAGGCTGTCGCATTCGTGAACAGCACTGGCGTCTCAAAGTCGGTGACGTTCACCGTGAACCACCTGTCCAACTGGACCTCATTCAGCTACCTGAATGAAGTGGTCAACGGGACTGGATTCGTGGGCGGCTTCTACGGGAAGCAGAACATCTGGGTCTACAACAAGACGGCGGGAACGATGTCCGACGTAAGCCTTGACAAGGCCCAGATGCACGTGTACCTGGCCTCGATAGCGCCCCTGTCAGCGCCGATTGTTAACGTAACAACGACCGTCGCCCCAGTCACGACCGTGGCTGCAGTGACAACGGCAGCGATTGTGAACACCACCAACTCGACCACCTACTCGGCGGCTGGCTCAAGCACAACGCTGTGGATAGTCGGAGTCGTAATCGTAATCATCATAATAGCGATAGTCGCTTGGCTGATGATGAGAAAGAAGTAACGGCTGAAGACCCTGACGTCTTTATTTTAATTCGGGCCCTGTGCCCTTTTATTTTATAACCCCTCAGCTGTGCCCAGCCGCCAAGCCTTTCCAGCCTAAAGTTCACTGCTACATATAGCTTGTTAAGCTGTTGGCTTACCTGTGTTTACTTTTCTTAAAAGAGCTTTTATAACTTTTATCGGATTTGTAAAATAGTAAGAACTGCCTCGCGATGCTGAACCACTTTTCAAGATCGTCATTGACATTTCATTACCTTTTTCAGATATTTATACTTAATTAGAAAAAAATTCCTTGTCAGATTCATCGTACTTCGATTACTACAGTTTTGTATAAGTCCAACATAATGTTGAAATAGCCCCGCCTTAAGACAACGTCGTCGTTGGGTTTATCCGCACATAGCTTGTTAGGCTGTTCAGAAAAGGTGTTTATTGGGATATACTATTCTTGTTAGATTAAGTAAAATTAGACAACAGTCCCAATCTTTAAACGCTTATAAATCTGAAAAGCACCAATAATCTTGATATTCATGAACAATAGTTCCCAGAAGAGCAAATCTCGTAGAACTAATCCTTACAGTTATGTGGAACTTCTAGTAGATAGACGCATTCTAAGAAAAAATTCAAGAATAGTTGAGGGGTGTATAGGCAATACTGGCTGGGACTCCAGTCTGCATGTTGCACGACGTCTTGGAACTGGCGGCAGTTATTCTATGGTAGATATAGATCCTATTCAAGTACATCAACATCGGTTACTCTTTGAGGCAAACTATCAGTCAACAAATTTAGGAACCCCTAATTTAAACTGGATTGTTGGTAAAATAGAAGATCAGATTGAATTGATCAAAGGTGCTGATGCACTTCTTTTCCACAACTATGTCCCTATTGACACACAAACGCTTGACGGAATTAAAGACGGCGCATTAGAAAGAATAAGAGATGTCTTTAGAAAACTTGTTGATGCGAATCCTAAGCATATCGCCTTGTACCTACCTAATTTCAAAGAACCAGAAGATATTGCGTGGCTTTTTAAAAAATTAGATGTAAAATGCGAGACCGTGGATAAAATAGATTATGCAGGGAATCTTGGAAACGAAGACAGGAACAAGTGGTTAGGAAAGGCGCTAATAGCAACAATACGATCTTAAATTTGCTATTTTAGCCAAACATATATAAGTTCAATAGCCCCGCCCAGATTCGAACTGGGGTTAACGGGTTCAGAGCCCGCCGTCCTTGACCACTAGACTACGGGGCTATCAGATTATTTTACTTAGCAAAAGTATAAAAGAATCAGAGAAGCGTCTGCTCCTGCACTTCCACTTCGTTGACGCCCTTCACGCCCTTGAGCATGTCCTCGTAGGTCGTGCTGCCCTCCTCATCGGTGTGGACGAACATGACCTTCAGCACCTTTATCCCGAAACCCACCTCCTCGAGCTGCATGCTCTTGGGGTTGAACTTCTTCACGGCCTCCTGGACGCTGGCCTCCTGGCCGGCTTCCATATAGACCTTAAATATAGTGGCTACGTTTCCCATCACGGACCCTCAAATCCGCACTTCTTGCAGCGGTACTTGGTGTGGTTCAGCCTGCACTCCTCGCATCTGAAGATCTCCTGCTCGTTGCACGAAGGGCACTTGAAGGCGACGTACTTGTCCGTGAGCCTTCCGCATGAGGTGCATACCTTTCCTTTGTTCGTCATTCTATCACAAGCCATGCTCGCAGTCGTAGGATTGCCAGCAAACGTTAACTCTTTAATAACAAAAGTATATAAAGATTGGTCATAAGGACATGTGGCGTAACTTGGATAGCGCACCGGCTTGCGGAGCCGGGGGTTGCGGGTTCAAATCCCGCCATGTCCGTGTTCAACTTATCTCTCGCTGTCGTGCCTGTGGGCCATCCTGTAATCTATGTGCCTGCGGGTAGCCTTGAGCTTCTCAGCTTCCGTTGTGAGATGGTGAAATCCGTTGCGGAGCGCGTCTCCCATCGAGAGCCTGAATCCGCTCACCAGAAGCACCCTCAAGTGCGGATGCGCTGCAGCATGCTCTTCAGCGGTAAGGCCGTCATGGTCAGCAGCATTTAGCTTCACCCCCCTGCTGTTAAGGTCGTTTGCAATCTTTATGTAACCCCCTCTGGCGGCGACCATGAGCGTTGTCATATTCCTTCTGCTGGCCAATCTCGCGTGGATGTCGGCCCCGCTCCAAACGGCCCTCATGTAGCCCTCAAAGTCGCCCTTGTCTATGGCCCCAAACATCTTCTCGTTAATTCCCCGCTTCTGCGCGGTTGTCAAAGAGCATCTGTGCACTATCTTTTGTGTTGTCATGTTATCATCTTTTAAGTATCCTGGCGCCGAAGCTGAAGCTCCGACATATATCTTTCACTGCCTGAAAGGTCGCAATATACTATGCAGTTCTAGATATATAAAGCTGCTCTGTTAAAAAAGCTAACTCCCGTTTCGGAGCAGGCTGCTGAGCTTTGCCATCTCCTTCCTGCTGGCAGGATGGATCCTTACCCAGATCTCCCTGCGTTCCCCAAAAAAGCTCTCAAAAAGGGTCTCCTTTCGCCTGAAGAAGAGCCAGCCTCCTACGTAAGCTGCTTTCTTGCTACCCAATTCTGACAGCTCCTTGAAACTATGAAACTTCTCTTTTTCCATCAGATTTGGATACTCTGATCGGAAGATCTCCCTAGCGAGCCCAATCGCCGTTGCAATCTCTCTCATGCTCCTCCGCTCTCTCATTGGCTTTCGGGCGGCAGTGCTAGTTCTGGTCATGATAATAAAAAGGTTCTTCTTTTTATGATATTTATGCGTTTTGTACTAGGCTCCTGCGGCTCTGAGCAGCGGAATGAAGTTTGTTATCTCGTCAAGTGAAGGCACAGGTCTCTTCATCTCTTCCCTGTAGGCGCTAATGAATAGCATTCTGGGCCGTGCAGAAACATTATATGAGCCAAGGAAGTGGTTTGCATCCCCGCCGTAGAACATGGGAACCTCGCTTGGAAATTCCCGACCCACAAGCTGTGCATCCTCCCAATCAATTATCAACGGTTTTCCATCCTGTACTATCACGTTGTCGCAGTGGAGGTCGGCGTGGCATACTCCGAGTTTTTCAATGTACGCTATGTTGGACCCCATCCTTCTGTACACCTGGGAGACCTCCTCTTCGCTGTGCTTGTTTATGAACTGGCTCAGGCGAGGGCCCTCGGCCTTGACGATCTTGAAATAATGATGGCTGACATCTAAAATTTCAGGAACTATCCCGAGCCTGGAAAAGTGAATAAGATACGGGATGACTCTTAGGTTAGTCATGTCGGTCATGGCCTCAGGGACGTTGCGAACAGCGCTGCCCAGCAGGCATGCGTCCCTGGCCGTATTGTGTTTGAGTTGCATCCCAATGTGCCCTTAGCAATGAGGTTTTTGCTGATATAAATGGTTTTCGTGCAAACGAACGGATAGCTACTCGGACCTGAGCGCGGTTATCGGGTCGACGGTGGAGGCCTTCCAGGCGGGATAGAGGCTTGAGACCACGCTCACCAGCACCGCTATTATTATCGCCACGACGATTATCTCCGGGCTGACTATCGGCGTGAGGCTGATTGAGCTTGTTGACGACGAGGATGGGCTTGCCGCCAATGCGGTGGAGCTGCCAGCCCCTGACCTTGCGGCACCTCCGCCGAAGCCGCCGCTGCCTCCGCCACCACCTCCGGCAACGAAAGTACCAGAGCCCGTGCTTGCGGACGGAGTTGCTGTAGTGGACCTGGCTGCACCGGCAGAGAGAAGGCTTGGCAATAGGTAGGCGCCGCCTCCACCCACGACCACCCCGATCACTCCACCGGCGAGGCCTATTATCACCGCCTCGGTGAGGAAGAGGATAAGGATGTCGTTCTTCTTGAAGCCGATGGACTTGAGGATGCCTATCTCATGAGTGCGCTCTGTGACCGAGACCATCATTATGCTGAGTATGCTTATCCCTGCGACCAGGAGCGAGATTCCCGCGATCGAGCCGAGGAGCAGGCCGATGGAGCCTGTTATGGATGAGACGGTAGAGGCGAGTTCCTGGACTGAAATTATTGATGCAGAGCTCCCGTAGACCTGGGTCAGGAGGGAGTCGAGCGCGTTGACGGAGCTCGCGTTGTTTGCCTGGACCAGGAGGACACTGTAGGACTGCTTGCCAGTGAGAAGCTCAGCCTCCTGCAGGGAGATGAACACCGAGCTGTCAGGGGTGATGAAGAGGGACGAGCCGTAGGTGTTGAGTATGCCCTCAGGAATGAGCGTTATGCTTCGCGAGGCCGCTCCGGTGTGCTCGGTGAGGTAAAGTGGCTCGTCGAGCTGGACGGAGGAGGTGAGCTGCCCTGTGCCTGGAAATGCGACATTGTGGCCTACGACCGCGTAGGGGAGGGCGGAGTCGTTGTACAGCGACCCTTCATAAAGATTGACGCTGCCGATGGTGTTGGAGACCTCCGCGCTGTCAACCCCTATTATGGTTGCGGCAGTGCTCGATGACTGCCCGATTACGGAGACGTTGGCGGTGAAGCGTATCAGCGGTATTACTGCACTGACATTGGGCAGAGAACCAATCTCGGCCACGTCCGCCACGGTGAAGATGCCGGTCTTCGGCGTGAGGTAAAGCGTAGTCGGGCCGATGCTCGAGAGCTCGTTCGAGATGCTGGCGCTGATGCCAGCGACAAGGGAGATCAGGGCGACTATCGCCGCGACGCCGATGACTATGGTGAGTATGCTAAGCCCGGTTCGCAGCTTCCGTTGTGAGATCCCCTTGGTGCCAAGCCAAAGGGTGTCGTTCAGCTTCATTTGGCGCTACCCTTCTTGTGAGGCTGCTCCTTCCCCGCAGCCTTGGGCTTCTTGTAGATGCGGAAGTAGTAGTAGGCTCCCGCCGCAGCTACTATTATGATGATTACCACAACCACGATGCCGGTCGGGAAGCCGCCGCCTCTTGTGTAGGTGTAGGTAGTCCCGTTGCCGCCATGGACCACCACCGCGCCCGAGGAGCCCGTGATGATCGGCGCAGAGCCGCTCACGTTGACCGTGTACTGGTACGTATTGTTTATCTTCTGGTTGAGGTTGTTCAGGTACGAGAGAACGACCGGGATATGGTACAGGCCCGCCTTGGTGCTGGCTCCGACCGTGAAGCTCACCGTGTAAGCGGTAGGCGTTCCAGTTGGTATGCTCCCGATGTAGGTGCTGGTAGAACCTATTATGGCGATCCCGTTGGGCGGAATCGCCGTTGCCGTGGCCGCGGATGCGGACACAGAGCCCCCATTCTGCAGTGTCACAGTAAGGGAGAAGATCGAACCCGGAGCCGGCCTTGCTGGAAGCACCGTGGTGCTTATACCTGTTATGTTGATGTATCCTGGAGTCAGCAGAGTTATCGTTCGCGAGAGGCTCTGGGACTGCCCGTTCGTCTCGTAGGAGAGGATCACGCCCAGACTCTCAACAGTGCTTGAGGATGAGGTGACGTAAAGGGTCACAGGCACCGTGGCGCTCTGGCCCGGCTGAACCGTCGGGAACGAGACAAAGCCGTCAGAGTCGAGAAGGCTCATCGAACCGGTCGGGGTAAGCTGTGCCGTTACGTTATCAAGCGGGTACTGGCCGTTGTTCGTGACCACTAGGCTGTCCTTGCTTACGACTCCCGCAAGCAGGCTCTCGTTGGATGCCGAGACCGAGATCGCAGGCGTCTGGCTGGCGAGCGTGTACAACCCGAGCGGAACAGTCAGGGTCGTGTTGTATCCGTAGGGGTTGATGTAGCTGGTTGCCAGGTTGAGGGTGAGCGGGGCGCCGGTGGAGGTCTGCGCGCCATAAACTAGGGCAGTGATGTTCTTCGAGCTTCCTGGTGTAAGGGAGGCGATGTTGGTCGGCTGCTTGATGACGCTAAGGCTCGAGCTTGAGGGGACCGTCGTAGCTATGTTTGTGAGAGTCCCGGTTCCCTGGTTCGAGACCGTTATCGTGAGGTTCTGGAGCTGGCCGGTGGGCAGGCCGTGGCTCGCCACATTGTAGTCGAGCTGCGCGGAGCCCTTGAGGGGCAGGTTCAGGTTGACCTCCTGCTGGATCCTGAGGGTCTGGTTGGTGTAGTTCCAGGAAAGGTAGAACGGGTAGGAGAGATAGGTGTTAGGCCCAGTAGCGAGCGTGTTTGCTATGTTGAGATAGAAGACCATGGTGAAGATCTGGGCGGGCTGGACCGACTGGGCGTAGGCCGTGGAGGTGGAGGAGCCGTCGAAGTTGGTTATGCCCCCCGAAAGCGAGATGCTTCCCTGCACGTTCTGCAGCAGGCAGGTGTTGCCGTAGCTCTCAAGGCTCAGGGTAAGCGGGACGTCGCTCATGCCAGGGCCGGCGGAGATGAGGTGGGTTGCGTTGCCCCAGGTGGCGCTGACTATGTTGAAGTTTGTGCCGGAGAAGATCTGGCAGGAAGAGCCAGTGTTCTGCGAAGCCGCGCCTACGGTGGCCAACATCATAAATCCAAATGCGAGGGCAGCCAAGCCCCATATCCTAGTTTTCATTTTCTCACTTTTATATCTCGTTCTATAACACCGTCTTTAACGTAAATGCTCCTCTCCGAGAAGCTCGCGATCTCCTGCTCGTGGGTGACCATGACTATGGTCGTGTCCATCTCCTTCCCCATGCGGACGAGGATCTGCATCACCGCGTCGGAAGTCTTTGAGTCGAGGTTTCCGGTGGGCTCGTCGGCGAGCACTATCGGGGGATTGTTTATCAACGCCCTCACTATGGCGACCCTCTGCTGCTCCCCGCCGCTGAGCTCGTTGGGCATCTTGGTGAGCTTCTGGCCAAGGCCGACCTCCTCGAGCAGCCTCCTCCCCTTCTCGATGTTCTCGTGGTTGTCGAGCTTGTCCACCATGAGCGGAAGCGTGACGTTCTCGAGGACGTTGAGGTACGGGACAAGGTTGTAGGACTGGAAGATGAACCCGATCTTCCTGTTGCGCAGGATGGAGAGCTCGTTCTCCTTGAGGCTGGAGGTGTCTATGCCGTCGATGAAGATCTGGCCCGAGGTGGGACGGTCGAGAGTCCCGATCAGGTTCATGAGCGTCGTCTTCCCGCTGCCGGAAGGCCCAAGAATAGAGACGAACTCGCCCTTCTTCACCGACAGAGACATCTCCTTGATTGCGAGATACTCCATCTTCTTGGTCCTGTAGATCTTCCCGATGTGCTCTACCTTGATTACAGTCTTTGCGTTTTTGTTGACCTTTTTCTTCATGTAATCATGGTTTAAAGTTAAACTATAATTGTATATCTACAGATAGATATAAAAGGGATTTGCCTTCTGCAACAGTTAGCAATCCCTATTTTATATAGGTTGCCCGGCACTTTGGTTTTGAATGCGGTGTTCACTTGGTTATGATTGCGTGGTCTAGGGCGTGCTTGCATTCGCATTCGCGCTTCAGGGGCACCAACGGCACCATTCTTAGCACAAGCCTCTTCATCCCCTCCACGTTCTTTGCGAAAACCAGGTTTACCTCATCTGCTGTAACGGATTTTATGTCGGGCTTCCCTTCCAGCCCCGCGTCGTAGTCCGTGACCATCCCAATCCCGACGTAGCACATCGCCCTCTCGCGGGCAAGATAGGCTTCGGGGTACTGCGTCATCCCTATAACGTCAAAGCCCTGCTTGGCGTAGGCTATGGACTCGGCTCTGGTGGAGAACCTGGGGCCGTTTATCACGACCAAGGTTCCGCGGTCATGATGCTTTATCCTAAGGTCCCTTAATGCGGCAGAGGCTACGCCCCTAAGCACATCGCAGTAGGGTTCTGCCGAACTGACGTGGGCCACTACATTTTTGTCATAGAAGGTGTCCTTTCTCCCCTGCGTCCTATCGACAAATTGGTCGAAGACCACGAACTCTCCGGGCCTGAAATCCTTGCGCAGCGAACCGATTGCGTTGGTGGCAATTATGTGCCTCACACCAAGCGAGTAGAGGGCCTCTATGTTTGCCCGGTAATTAACCTCATGGGGCGGGATGTTGTGCCTGCGGTTGTGCCTTGGCAGGAACGCAACCTCAAACCCACCAATCTTTCCAATAGCAATCTGATCGCTGGGCTTGCCGTACTCCGTCTTCACGTCCTTCATCCTGGGATTCTCTAAAAGAGAGTAGAACCCTGAACCGCCAATTATTCCTATCCTGGGAGCCATGAAATCATCCAACATAACGCGCCGGGGACGAGAATCGGACTCGTAGAGGCCGTTTCCAGCCGAACAGGTTAGCAACCTGCCGCCATTTAGTGCAAGTAAGCCAATGCTTGTGCCTGTACCACTAGGCGACCCCGGCACACTGATTACTTTGCACGCAACGATATTTAAGGTTTCTGAAAGCAGGGCCGCGTCCGCATTCCCGCGAAGGCATATAAATCTGAACAGGGATGAAAAGTATTGATAACATGGCAGAATCAGCTCAGAAGCACGCTCCCGGCTCGGCCGCCGCGATAGCCCCGCTCGCCTCTTCCTTCAGGGGGAAAAGAGGAGCAAGCGGCTTTGAGGGGTCCAAGGAAAACGTGAAGGGCATCATCGACAAGCAGGTGAGCAATATCGAAAAGCTCGCGCAGAAATATTTCGAGACCGGTGATGACAAGGTAAGAGAGGAGCTGAATCGGCAGAACCTGTACCTTCACGGGGAGATACAGGTATTCGCCAGGGCTTTCGGCGGCCCAGAGGCCAGGCTGCTCCTGGTGCGCCAGGACGATGCCAACGATGTCATAGAGGTCGCCGCAAAAAAGTGGGACCGGGAGGTCACCTGGGTCAACATAAACGACATAACGACCTCTGACAAGAAGACCGCTTCCCACCACATCCATGACAAGCTGTTTCATCCCGGCACCACCTCCGTGCAAAAGCTGCTAGAGTCGGTCGAGGAAGGCCTGCTCAGGCAGCTGTATTATGAGGGATTCGACGAGGTGGGGCTTTTCGACAGGCTATTCACGCTCAAGCTCGCAATGCATGGCAGAAAGAGCTCAGGGCGCCCTGCGGCCCAGATAGAGGGGCCCAAAACACAGGAAACAAAAGACAACGCCGAAAACCAGGAGGGCTCCGGAATCTAAGTCTAATCATAGAAGTGCAGCAGAGCCGGCGTTGCAACATGCTGATGCAAAAGGTGATCCGCACCTCTGCTCAGCCCTGTATCTCCGGAGCATAGCGCTACATACTTAGGGTTGCTCCTTCCGGCCTAGCCCGATTCACATATAGCAGTACCACCGTAGGCAAGGCGTCGACGCTTTGGCGCGGGCCCGGTGCACGCGCATGACACTAGCCGGCATTGGCCCGCCTGAAGGGGATTTGCGGATGGGAGACCCCTAGCCTCCCGCCATACTGCTGCACTATTATTGCGAAGCTGAGATATAAAAAGCAATATATATGTGGAAAATCACACTCCGATACCGGTCTTCCATGTCTCTCAACGGCAACTTTATAGAGGTGAGCAAGGTTTTCAATAGCGCCCTGAAGGTGGCGAGAACCGAGCAGGGCCGGAGGCAGGTCATAGGCCTTGCGGTGAGGATTGGGTTAACCGATGACCCAGAACATCTCAAGATTGCCGAGCTCCTTCGGAAAAACGGCGGACCCACGGTGGCTGCTGACGGGTTTGCCAGGAGCTATTTCGACTTCGCAATCTCGCAAAGGAAGGAGCTCGGTGGCTCCTATGCGGCGATCTCCCATCTCACTGAAAAAATGCTCGCCCACGAAGCCAGGAGGAATTACTTCGAAAGGAGCGGGGAGTTTGGATTAGCCGCTTCCGTTGAGGTCAAGCTCTTTGGAAACACGCTGCGGGCCGAAACCCTGAGGGACCTGGACTTTATGGCAAGCATGCCGCATGGGAAAATGACCTATGTGAGGCTCCTCAGGCTTGGCTGATTTCCAGAAGCACATCGACCCAGCATAAGTATTTATATGGAAGCTACCTAATCCTAAGTATCTGTCATCAGTGATAACATGCCCGTGGATTCCAACCTTAAGAGCGGCTTTGCCGTGGTGACAACCAACTACGTCTCAGGGAAGAAGATAGTCAAGACCCTGGGCCCCACATTCGGCATAGTGGTGAGAAGCAGGGGGATAGGCGGCAACATCGCCGCGAGCCTGCGCTCCCTGGTGGGCGGCGAGATTCACGAGTACACAAAGATGCTTACTGATGCAAGGGAGAATGCGATAGACCGGATGGTCGCGGACGCGACAGAGATGGGTGCAAATGCAGTCATCGGGATGCAGTTCGACTCCGCTGACATCGGCAACATAATGACCGAGGTCCTGGCCTACGGGACCGCAGTCGTGCTTGAGGATGACAAGGGCAAGGCCAACCCGGTCTCGCTTAGATGATTAGTGATAATTTGGATTACAATGGTTTGCTGGACAAGGCGTTCTCGGAGCTTCCGACTCTATCTGTAGAGAAGGTCGACTTCCAGATACCTGTGGTTGACGCCCTACTTCAGGGAAGCAAGACCATAATCAAGAACATCGACCAGATAGCGGACAAGGCGAGGAGGCCGAAGGAGGACATAGCGAAGTACCTCACCAAGGAGCTCGCGGCGCCGGTCAGCAGCGCGGGAGGCACGCTGGAGATAAGCACCAAGGTGAACGCCACAAGCCTCAACGCGAAAATCCAGCAGTATTTCAATACGTACGTCATATGTAAGGAGTGCCACAAGCCCGACACGCACTTCGGAGGAAGGGAAAGAGGATACGTTACCATAGTCTGCGAGGCCTGCGGAGCCAGGTACACCGTAAAGAGCTACTGATGATATGTACAAGAAGCCAAACCCGAACACGCCCTATGTGCTGATGCTGCCCAAGGAGGGCGAGATAATCGGCGTGGTCACAAAGGCTTCGGGAGCGGCGAACTTCGTGGTCTTCTGCTCGGACAAGAAGCAGAGGACCTGCTCGATTCCCGGAAGGCTGAAGAGAAGGTTCTGGATAAAAGAGGGCGACCTGGTTCTAGTTCATCCGTGGGTTGTCCAGGGAGACAGCAGGGGAGACATAGTCTGGAGATACAGCGTTATGGACAAGACCTCGCTCAAGGCGAAGGGCTTCGAGATACCCGTTTAGATCTCCTTAAGCAGACTCTCAGTTAGTTTTTCGTAGTCCTTGTTAATTCCGTACTGCTTGTTGAAATAATAAGTTATGTTTACTGCATCACGTTCCACGAATGCGTTGAATTGTGGATGTCCCTTAACAACAGCCTGGCCCATGTCTATCAGCCATGGCTCGCCATCGTTGATTAGTACGTTATACTCGCTCAAATCTGCATGGACCATCCCGATCTTTGCAAGCTTCTTCATGTAGGAGACGATCTTCTCCTCCACCTTCTTTGGGTCTTCCAGTTTCACGTTCTTCATTATCTTGGCAGGACTCCCGTTCTCATCCCCGACGAACTCCATGGCCAAGACATTTCCTGCAAAGCTGTACGCCTTCGGCACCTTCACTCCGGCTTCGAGGGCCATGTTCAGGTTTGCAAACTCCTTCTTGCACCAGGTGTTGGTGATGTTGTACATATCATTCTTTATCTTGCCGAAGCGCGGATCACCGTTTATGTAATCGAGGCGCTTCACGAAGCCCGTGTTCTCCACCCGAAATATCTTAACCGCCACAAAGGGCTTGTCGAGTGCGTCGCCGGCCCAGGCAACGTAGACGTCCGCCTCTTTTCCCGTGGAGATGAGGAATGCCAGGTTGTCTAGGATGCCCCTATTCGTAAGCTTGCGCAGGTTCTCTATGCTCCGCCTCTCGAAAACACCCTCCTCTATCTTCATCTGCTCCTTTATCGGGTAGTCCTCGCGGTTGCGCCTCTTCAGCTTTATCTCTCTCCTGGCCATGGTCTCCCTTTTCAGTATATTACAACTCTACAGGCTTATAATTCGGAAGGTTTAATAAGAGTTCAATTAAATTACTTAGTGATTCTATGTCAAGGCTCTTTTTGCTGGTCCTAATGGTATCCATTATCGGGATAGCGAGTGCCGGAACGGTAACCTTTATCGGGACATGCACCCAGAACGTGACCTCTCAGAACCACCTCTCCTTCAACATCTCAAACATTGGAAACGACACGGCCTACACAATTCGCATGAATCCGGTAGTTGCAGGGGCTTCCCAGCCGCCGGCATTCACGGCAAATTCGCTCGGGCCCGGCCAGCATTACACGTTTAGTCTAAACCTGACAAATGTCACGGCGCTTGGAAGCTATGTCGACTACATCCCGGTGACCTACCAGCAGGGACCTGCCACATTCACGGCGATCTTTCCATGCCTGCTGAACTTCGGCCCGATCGCCAGGGCCAACTCGGTCCTGTCCTACCAGCTCAATAACACGAACGGGCAGTACCAGATAAATGCATCGGTGTACAACTTTGGAAATTATACGTTCAATGCCTCGGTCTCACTGATATTGCCCCAGGGATTCATCTTCCTCTCGCCCCGTTCGGTCAACCTGACGGTCCCCTCCCTGGAGACAAAATACGTACACTTCCTGCTCTCCAATCCCGGACCAGGGCCGTCCAGCGGTGTCATAGAATCACAATACGTAAACGACGGGATCCACTATGCTGGCATGGAAGACATCGAATTCGCAAATGCCGCATCGGTCAGCGCGGGTTCTTCCAGCATCTCGCTGTCCAGGTCCGATCTTTTTGCATTGGCCGCAGTATTGATCGTAATCCTGTTTGTCGTACTTATCATCAGGGCCCAGCTCAGGAAGAGAAGACATCAGAAGGCTAGGGAGAGTAGTTAAGTATTTTGTAGAAGGCGAACTGCGAGCTGCGGCCGTTGCTTTCAGACGCGATGGTGGAGAGCTTGTACTGGGAGGTCAGCGTGCTGCACAGGGTATTCTCGTAGGGCGGCACGGTGCACCAGTAGCCGTAGTCTATCACGAAGCAGCTGTAGCTGCTGAAGCTCTGCCGGAGGCTCTGGTTGGCCCCGGTCAGG
Source organism: uncultured archaeon (assembly GCA_963787445.1). Lineage (GTDB taxonomy): Archaea > Micrarchaeota > Micrarchaeia > Micrarchaeales > CABMGC01 > JAJZOD01. The sequence goes on along the minus strand of CAWBCT010000011.1, from coordinate 16,831 downwards.
TAGCCGATCTGGGCCGCGCTCCTGTTGTACTGGTACCACAGGTCGGGGGTGAAGGTGAAGACCAGACAGTTTGCCGGGACCGTGCTATAGTTAGCGTAGAAGAACGCGGTGGCGTTGTTCGGGTACGAGGCCTGGGGCATCGCATTCGGGCTCAGCGTTATGGATGGCGTGTAGAACGCAAACGGCACCGCAACAAGCGCAGCGAGGAGCACCGCGTAGACCACCCCCTTTATCACTTTTGCATGCCTCTTCCTAACCCTGCCCAGAAGGTTACCGAGTATCTCACCGGCAGCCCCGATCCCGAACCCGCCAAGGATCGCCAGGAACGGGAGCACCTGCAGCATGAACCTCACGTCCACGCCATACTCGGCTGAGCCGGCGTAGAAGAAGCCGTAGAAGAGGAAGTAGGCGAGGAAGAGCGCGCCCGCGAGCGCCAGGGCCGAGCGCCTACTGCTGCTCCTTTGGTACAGGAGCAGGGCTAGCACCCCCAGAACTGCGAGGGGCAGCAGGTTGTAGGTTGAGACCGTCGGATAGTTGCTCAGCAGGCCGACTATGAACTGAGTGTTGGGCGGCAGGTTCTGGTTGAGGTTTGAAAATGAGAAGAGCGACTGGCTTCCGCTCTGGCCGTAGCTGCCCGTGTTTATCTCGAGCACGGAGTAGTAGAAGAGCGGCAGGATCATCAGCACAAAGGCAAGTCCAATTACCATCGCCCTGGGATTGTCGATCCCGCTCTTCAGCAGCTTTACCCTTTTCGAGATGGTCTTCCTGGCCTTCTCTTCGGCATAGACAAAGTAGAAGAACGCAAAGAGGGGCAGGAGCAGCAGGCCCTCGGTCCTAGTGTATGCCGCAAGCACGACGGCCGAGAGGAAGAGGGCAAGCCGATTGGTGTCCGGCTTCCTCAGAAAAAGGAGGAAGAGGAAGGCCGCGAACACGGTGAACATCATGAAAGGCAGGTCTGGCACGGCCTGGGTGCGGGACCAGATGAAGAGCTGCGGGATAAGCGCAAAAATGAAGGTGGAGGCCACGGCCACCGAGCCCTTCCTCGAGAGCTCTCCAGCCAGGAGGAAGACGCAGGTGATGGAGAGGATGCCCACCAACAACTGAAGTCCGTAGGCCACCTGCACTGCGGAGCCGAAGACGGCAAAGGCGGCCGCGAGGAAGACGTCGTAGCCCACCATGTCGTGGTAAAGCTCGCTGATGTAGCAGGTGTTGAGGTTCCCTGTCCCGTACTGGCACCACAAAGCGTTGCCGCTGTGGAGGATGTTGAGGGCTATGCCCTGGTAGATGTTCTCGTCAAAGTAGAGCTGCTCGACGGGATGCACCAGAAGCAGGGCAAAGAGGGTGAAGAAGACGAGTATCGCCGCAAGGCAGATCAGCGAGTTTCGAGTCAGGTAGGGCGGATGTTTGCCCTTCTCCCTCCCGGTAAGCTCGATCGCGCCGAAGACGACGAGAAAAGCGAAGGCTGCTATGGTGGCAGCGGTTATCATGTACCCGATCAGCATTTCGAAACCTTAGAACGCTTATATAATTGGGCGCAGCTTTTTATAGCTTTTCGCAACAGTAGATATGATAATCATGGCAGAAATTTCAACGCCGCAGTCCCAGGCGGGCGTGATGAGCTTTTACGACGCGCCATCGAAGGGCCCGCCGCTCAACCCGAAGATAGTGCTGCTGGTTGTGCTGCTCTTTGCGGTATTCATTATACTCCTTGACCACTTTGCGACGCTGGCCTGATCAGGCCAAAGCAAAAAGATCCTTTCTTTTCTCCCGCACGTCGCCGCTCTCCGCAAGTATGTAGAGTACGGCGCGGGCTCCGTCCTCATCGACCTTCATGGCTTCAGCAATGGCGGGCGCCCTCTGGTCGCCTTCTCGAAGAAGCTTGAATACCACGGACATGTGCTTGTCAAGGAACCTTCGCGTGACTATGAAGAACTCGCGGTTCTTGTTGAATGAACGGGTGCCCAGGACAAGGCCGTGGCGTATGCTGTCCTCAAGCAGGAGGGAGACGCGCGCGGCCTCGCTCTCCGTGTTTACCACAAGGTAGCCCTGCTGGTCGAGTGTTGCAACCTCATCTGAGTTAGCTGCGGGATTCGATGGAGCAGAAAATCGTGATGGCGCCGGTGCAGGTGCCTGGGCAACTTTCTGGGTTGCAGCGGTCGTGCCTGGCTTCTTTCTCATTAGAAAATCATTGTAGACGTTCGCGGAGATGCTGTAAAGCGCGGGTACGCTCTTGTCCTTCTGGATAACGCTGACCAGTTTTCTTGCAATAAGTCCCTTGAGTACGATAATCTCATTCTTGTCAAGCAGTTTCTTTAGGTTGGCGGCAGTTCTCTGGGGATAGCGGAGGGTATCGATCTTCTTCAGGACGGAGATCTCCTCGTAGGAAACGCTCGGAGTTTTTACCGCCATCGGTTTTACCCTCTCCGGCGGAGCCATGTAGGACTCGGCCTTTTGCGGCGCGGCCCTGGCGCTGCCCATTATCATGCTCGCAAGCTCCGCCTTCTTCGCAACAAGGTACGCCTTGTCGCTGTACCTGAGGAATTCCACATCATCGCCCTCCTTTAGGCCCAGCTCCTTGATCATCTCCAGCGGAATGTAAACAAAAGTCTTGTTCTCCTGCTTGTGCACCTTCATCTGCTCACCACTTCCTACGTTAGAAATACGATGTAAAGAACTTAATAAGCTTCTGCGTTTCACAGCAACAGTTTTAAGTCTTGGCTGCCCATTATGGATGATTATTATGGCAGAAGACGCCCCGGCAAAGCAGACCAAGGAGGAGGCCTACGCCCAGCTAAGGTACATGCAGAACGCCTACACGCAGCAGTACCAGCTCCTAGAGGACCAGATCGCCACCTACTCGGTCTCGCTGGACGGGATACGGAAGAGCCTTGAGATCATGAAGAGCCCGGGCGAGGTGGAGGGCAAGAAGACCCTCCTGAGCCTAGGCGCTGGGATATACACCGAAGCACAGCTTGGAAAGATGAGCAAGATGATAGTCTACGTGGGAAGCGGGTATCTCGTGGAGAAGAGCGCCGCTGATTCGAGCGCGTTCATCGAGGACTTCCAGGGCAAGCAGCAGGAGCTCCTGAAGCAGCTTGACGGAGAGAGGAAGAAGCTCCAGCAGGAGCTGATGAGCATCGCCTACAAGCTCGAAGCGATGCAGCCCCAGCAGCAGTAGGTCTTCGCATGTTTGAAGGACTAAAGAAGAAATTCACTAGTTTTGTAAGCGGGCTCTCAAAGAAGGAAGAGGAGAAGGTCGAGGAAGCGGTTAAGGCTGAACCAAAGGCCCAGGAAATAGCAAAAGAGCCAGTGCCAACACCCAGACCCATGGAGCGAAAACCGGAACCGGCACCGAAGAAAATGTCAGAGCCTGTTCCAACAGTCACCCAAAGGATTGAACCACAAGAGGCACCAAAAATAATGCCTAAACCAGTCCAACAGCCCCAAAAAGAGAGAGAGGAACACAAGCCGCAGCCAAAGGTTACTACAACCACGAAGATAAAGAGCATCTTCATGCGCGAGGTGACCGTGAAGGACGATGACATAGAACCCTTCATGGAGGAGCTCAAGATTGAGCTTCTTCAGTCCGATGTGAATTATGAAGCCGCAGAGAAGATACTTGACGGGATAAGGGCAAATCTGGTGGGTAAGCCCATCAACTCGAAGAACATCTCCATGCAGATAACAGACGCGCTCACCTCGGCCGTACTGTCCATACTCAAAAAGAAGAATGCGATCGACGTTGTTGCCGTTGCAAGGCAGAAGAAGCAGAGCAACGAGTTGCCCTTCAAGATCCTCTTTATCGGGCCCAACGGTGCCGGCAAGACAACCACCATGGCCAAGATGGCCCACCTGTTCCTCAAGAACGGATTCACCTGCGTTCTGTCGGCAAGCGACACCTTCCGTGCTGCTGCTATTGAACAGACGACGATCCACGCTGGAAGGCTGGGCATCGGCGTAATAAAGGGTAACTACGGTGCCGATCCGGCAAGCATAGCCTTTGACGCAATAGCGCACGCCAAGGCGCAGAAGATAGACATCGTTCTGATAGACAGCGCCGGAAGGCAGGAGACCAACAAAAGCCTGATGGAGGAGGTCAAGAAGATGGTGAGGATAGCAAAGCCGGACCTGAAGATCTTTGTCGGAGAGAGCATCTCAGGCAACACGCTGCTCAACCAGGTCAAGGAGTTCAACGCCGCCGTGGGCCTAGACGGCGTTATACTCACGAAGATGGACTGCGATGCAAAGGGAGGAAACACCCTCTCGATAATAAGCGAGGCCGACGTCCCAATACTTTACTTCGGACTGGGAGAAGGCTACGGTGACCTGATGCCCTACGATCCCGACTTCATAATAAGGAGTATGATCCAGAACAACTGAGCCGCTCGCCCTCTGTTCGCTACTCTTCCAGCTTCTTCTTCCTGAGCAGGGCCCTTAGCGCATCCATTCTGGTAGTCTCGCTTGCCTCGCCCATCTTGTCCAGTATGGTATTCCAGCCTTCCAGATATTTTGAAGTCAGGGCCTGCAAATTATCATAATCGGCAATCCCTGGAAGCACCCGTTCAAAATCACTGGTATTTTTGATATAGTGATCATAAACCCCAAAAACCATTTTCATGGCGTTGGCGGCTTCAGTTGGGTTTTTCTCAAAAACAGCCTCGCTGGTCTCAGACAGGGATCTGGAAAACATCTCAAGCTGGCTGCAGGTCGTAAGGAAGTTTATCTGGCTGCGCTTCTTGTCGTCTTCAAGCTCCTTCCGTCCCTTGCCCAGCTCCTCGATCCTCTCTCCGAAGCTCTTGACCAAAGACCTGACCGCTGTTTTCGACTGCTCAATCCTCTGCTCCAGGCTGTCCTCCCGATCGCTGCGGGGAGTCCTAAACATTACCGTAAAACCACAGGTAGGAGTGGTTTTTCCAGATATATAGACCTTTTAGGGTTCCGGGCTACAGCTCGACTCTGCTGGCCTGAAGCACCTCCCAGCTCCCGTTCATCGAGGCCCTGATCCTGTTTGCCCTTTCCGCAGCCTTGAGCAGCCGGGTTCTGGTGCTTTCAAAATTGCCGTTCAGGCCTGCCATGCCCAATGCCTCGTCGCCGCAGGTGAGGTCTCCAGCCCTGTAGGCGTCAAATGCGGCCTTCCTAATGTTCCTGTCCGGATTCTCGAACTTCTGTTGCTTGTGCTCCTTCAGCTTGCGCATCACCGCAAGAAGGAACACCTGCTCCGTGCTTTTGAGCCTGTGTGAGTCGCCCTCGTTGACAAAGGGCCTGAAGACCATGTTTTCAATGCTCTCTATGACTGTGCCCGCGCGCGGGATCCTTGTCTCAGTCTTTCCAACAGCTATGCTGTACTCTGTTTCAAAGGACTCGATAGCGATGCGGACGCCTTTGCTCACTTGGACGCGCCTTGAAGCTAAAGCATTAGTCACATGGTCGCCTTTTAATGGGTACGATACCCTGTGAAAGCTTAAGGTATTTAAATCTTATATACAACCACGCCAGTCCAGCGACCCCGGAAAAAAGAGTTACTCGAGCATCAGGCCCTCCATAATGCTTGCCATCTCGTAGCCTGTCGTGGTCTTTCCGACCGCGACGCCATTGGAGTTGGCTACCGTGCATAGTCCTATGCTCAGCGAACCCGTGTTCGCAGTGGACTGGGAAACGTTCGAGATGTTCTCCTTGACCCTGTCCACCTCGCTATCCTCCACCTTGTTGTTGAGCACCATCCCCTTGTTCGTGAGTATGTTGTTGGCCCCCACGGTCTCATAGCCGCCTATGGCCATCTGCAGCACCTCCACGTCCAGAAGCTCGCCGATCTCCTTGGCCTCTTTCCTCTCGAAGTTGGGGTTCAGCACCGCAAACTTGTCGTTCGCGAGTATGTTGTTGCCCAGCGCGTTGAGGTCCATCTTGAGAACGTGTATCTCGATGCCGTGAAGCTGCTTCTTCAGGGAATGAAGCTCATCGCTGTAGAGCATCTCAGGAAGAAGTATCGCCCTGCTGTTCGCCCTGGCGTATATGCCAATCAGGTCAGAACCGCTCACAGTCGTCCTCGCAACCGGCACATCAAGGTTCTTGTGAAGCACGCCCTCCTCGCCGTGGGTCGCGCCCTTGGCTAGGAGTATGAATTTATCCGTGGCTATGGAGAAGGCGCCTATGTAAGCATTCCCCAGAATGCTCAGCTTAGCAACGCCCATCGCGTTAACCTACCTTCTCTGGCGCAGGTGCCGGCTTCTGCTTAGGAGCAGCCTTCTGCTTCTGAGGCTCGGCCTTGGCAGGCGCTGGAGCCTGGGCCTTTGATGTAGCAACAGCCTTCTTTGCGATCACCGCCTTCGGCTTTCTCTTCAGCTCAGGAGCGAGATCAACATTAACTCGGTCTGCAGTCTTCTCAACTATAACCTTCACTGGCCTCATCCTCATCGCGACTTTGGTCATGAGATAGCCGTTCAGGTCGCTGCTGAACTTGACCGTTGAGATGTCCGCCTTTGCGTGACGGGCGATGTCCTCCCGGAGGTAGTCCACGGACTTCTTCAGCCTCCTCGTGGTGTGTATCTTTACCAGCTTCTTCCTTAATCGTATTGTGCGTGCTACTCCTGCCATGCAATCACTCTGCCTTCAGCCTCATCTTCCTGTTGCGCCAGCTGCGCTGCTGTCGGTTGGCCTGCACGCGCCTGTGCGTGCGAAGCACCGCAAGAACCGGCATTCGCCTGTTCTGCTTCATCTTCTTGCCCAGCATGAGCTTCAGTTTTGCGCTCTTCTTTACCATTTTATGACCTGATAATTTATTTATGCTTGAATGCGATTGTCGGTTCCGGTTTGAATGTCAGTTTTGCCAGTATGCTCTTGAGCTGTTCCTCCGTGAGCTTTCCCGCGATGCGGTTCTGCTGCGCCATCTGCACGATTACGCCGATGAGCTGGTGGTACACCTCCGGATTCGCTATCCGGACGTTCATCAGCCTCTCATACGCCTCTGTCGTCATCAGCCTGCGCGCAATCTCCCTCTTCTGCTGTTCGAGCTGCGCAGCCTGGACGCGCCGCGCATACTCCTTCCTTACCCGGTCGTTCTGGTCCTGCTGCTCAGAGCCTTCGGGCACTTTACGCACCCTTCAGAACTTCGCCGGCCGTCTTGTCCAGGAAGGATCTGCCCTTTGCCGTTATTACTCTTCCTTCCTTTGTCTTCTTTACGTACCCGAGCTTCTCGAGCGCGTCGAAGGCGTCCTTGATGGCGCTGCCGCCTGCTGGAAGATGATGATGCCTGTGGGTGACGTGCCTCTTTCTGTTCCCGTACCTGGTCCTTAGCTTTGAAATCCCGATGGGGCCGTTGATGTAGGTCTGCCTCAGTATGGACGCCATCCTTACGAACCAGAAGTCCGGGTCGAGAGGGACGCGCTCCTTGCCCGCTCCGCTCTTCGCGTAGACAAGATACTCGGGCTTCTTGATGTCGGAGCTCTTAAGCTTCTCGGCGGTCTTCACGATAAGCTTCCCGCTCTCAGCCTCTAATATATTTGACACATGAACACCGTTAAAACTTGATGACTCAATCTAGACGTAACAAGTATTAAATTTATGGCAAGAAAAGTATATAAACGTGCCTTTCTGGACACGTAGCACAACTTGGATAGTGCGCCGGCTTCCGGAGCCGAGGGTTGCGGGTTCAAATCCCGCCGTGTCCGTAATGATTGAGTTAGTCAAAGATATATATTTATATAACTTTGGCTAATTATACTATTATGGAAAGCAGATTACCCATCGAGAGTATGCTTAGTGGAGGCAGGCTGGAGCTGGCTAGGCTCCAGGACCTGCTGATCGACATCGTGTACGATTATGTTCAGCCCGACGCGATGCTTTACGGGGGCACCGCCATATGGCGATGCTTCAACGGCGGCAGATTTTCTGAGGACATAGATATCTACGTTAAGAAGGGATTCGAGAAGAAGTTCCTGCGGTTGCTGCCGAAGTACGGCCTGGGTCTGGTGTCCAGAGACGCGACCCTTCCCCTGAACATGAGGATTACGGATGGACGCACCGAGATTCTTTTCGAGGCCAAGGTCGGGAAAGCTGAGAGTGTGATTACCCAGTACACAAAAGTCAACGGTTCAACCTCCACCATACGCGTGCTCTCGCCTACCGAGCTGTTGAAACGCAAGATCGAGGCCTATGAGGGCCGCCGCTACGTGCGCGACATCTACGATATGGTACAGATGACAAACTATCTGGACAAGAAAGACCACTACGTACGAAGATGCCTATCGGAATTTCTAAAAGCCCCCCAGAAGCCTGTCGACGAAAAAGTGCTTAGCTCCCTGGTCTACGTGGGATCCAAGCACCTGAGCTTCCAGCAGATGATCGGTTATCTAAAAACGTGGGTAAAATGAAATACACAAAGCCGTTCGCAAAATATTTCGGCGGTGAGAAGTGCTTTACATTCAGAGACGCACAGAGATTCCTAGAAAACAACGGGGCGACGAAGGCCTACTCAAAGCTTTTCATACAGAAGATGCTCGGGGATGGGAGCCTATCAAGGCTGGGCAAGGGAGTCTACACCTTCGCAAAGGATGAGGCCGTGATAGGCTTTGCGTTTTCCCCCTTCTACTACGGGCTCGAGTACGCCCTGACCATACGGAGGCTTTGGACCCAGGTGTCTGTCCCGGTAATAATAACCTGTTCAAAGGCCATGCCCGGCCCGCGGGAGTCCATGGGAAAGAGGATAATTGTACGCAGGATATCAAAGAAGATGCTTTTTGGATTCAGTTATGTACAATACTCGGGCATCTTCGTGCCTGTGTCCGACCTGGAGAAGACGCTGGTGGACCTGGTTTACTACAGGATTGGCATCAACGGCGAGGCGGCAGAGCTCATTAAAGACGCCGATATGAAGAAGCTGATGGATTATGCAAAGAGGGCCGGAATCCAGAAGAGGATGCGTGCAGTCGTTATGGAAAGAGCATCTGGGATTGCAAATGGTATGTGAGGGTTCAGCAGGGACGGTAGATTATAGGCCCATCGACTTCCGGAGCCGAGGGTTGCGGGTTCAAATCCCGCCGTGTCCGCATCATTCATTGGCCGGCTTCCTGATGACCATAAGGAATCGGTTGTATTCAAGCTCTGTCCCATGATGACGGTCGGCAAGCCATGCCTCCAGCTGCTCAATATGCTGCTCGGGAATATTATGGCCGCTCATCCTTATCTCCCCGCCCGGCTTGACTACCCTGAATGTCTTCTCGATGAGCGCCTTTAGCCTCTCGTGCTCCTCTGCGCTGTTGGTGTTGATTATCGCCAACAGCGATTCGGGAAAGATCACAAAATCAAAGCGATTCCCGAAATCAGGCCATGCTCCTCTCATATCAAAGGTGAAACTTCTGAACCCGCGAGGCATTATTGGGTTCAAATCAGAAAGCGTTATCTGTTTTCTGTCGATTCCGAATGCGCCTACGAGCGTGCGCTCAAGATACGCCCTGCCGGAACCCACGCTGAGCAGTTGCTTCTTATTTTGCTTTATGTCCTGAACCGTCTCTTCAGTGAGCAGGCTCTTTCCGAAATGCCAGCTCGGTGCGAAGTACAAGTAGTCACAGTCTCCTTCTGCGATGCAGTTCCTTTCCCTGAACTCCGGAAAAGCACGCTTTTCGTGCGCCCTCACAGATTGGAAGAACCGCAGGTCCGTCGGCCTTAGCACTTCAGTCAGGGCCCGGTCAAGCCCGCGCTGAAAGTCAATGGTCCTCCACCCTGCCGCAATGACTGACTTCATCGCTATTGCCCGACTTGCAAGAGTAGTAGCGTGTTCCACGTATATTCATGCCTTCGTTCAGATATTTAAGAACTACCAACAAAACAGAGAGCCAATAGGATTATATATCTGGCAAAACACCTGTTTGAGCATGGCAGCAACTCTTTACGCCAGGCCTTTCAGGTCAAAACGACAGGCACTCGAGCCAGCAGAGGTGACGAGGCTGGCACTGGAGATAAATGCGCGCGCAGAAAGGTACGGCATCAGTGTACTAAAGACAAATGAAGTGGTAAAATACAATCTAACCCTTGAGACCTATAATAACTGGGGCGTTGCCCACGAGCTTGCGGTCCGCGGCTCGGAGCGGGTTAAGGTTGCAATGGCTTCTGATGAGCCTATCTTGGGCATGACAGCTTCGGGCTTCGACGGGATGTCCGTCGCCCACATACTGGCCCAGGGCAACAGCGAAGCCGTGCATTTGGAGCTCTTGAAGCACCCGAAGACCCTAATACTAAGGGACCACGATGCCCGGACAGTAATTCAAACGGTTGCCGCCAACGGGAACCAGAATATAAAGATGGAGATGCTTGATAAGAAAAGGATCTGGCTTCTGGAAGAGGGGGACCTGAGGGGCAAGAACTCCATCCACGAACTGGCCGAGTCCGGAGATGAGTCCGTGCAGCTGGCCATCATAAGACTGGGTGACCCGCACATCCTCCATCTTCACTATTTGACAGCAGACAACCAAAGGCCTTCTGTCAAGGAGATCCTATATTCCCGGGGGAACCGCGCCGTTGCCGCTGCGCTTGACAAGTTCCTAAGCGACCATAGCAAACTGGTTGCCAAGATTGTTGAGGAAACCCTAAGGCATTAGGTCTTCAGGCTACGTATATATAACTTTTTATCCTAAATATAATCAGGCATTTACGGTCGGTGTGCCCAGGTACTTTCAATGAAACTCAACATCCTAGAGGACGAACCCAAGAGCATGATCATAGAGTTTGTAGACTCGGACAGGGCCATCGCAGAGCTCATCAAGGACCGGCTTCTTGACAAGGCAGACGTGGAGTTCGCAGGAGTGGTAAAGACCCACCCGGACGTGGGACAGCCACGGCTTGTGGTAAAGACCACAAAGAATGCAAGGACGCTCATACTAAAGGCGTTGGAGGAAGTGGAAGAGGAGATGAAGGAGATTGCGGCACAGCTTCCCAAGTCAAAGAAGTCCTAACCGTAGGCGCTTCGGGCATTCCCCATGGAACAATTTCGTCCTAATCTTAAGTTTTCAGACGAGCTAATTGACATAGTGGTAGCGGTGCTCGCGCTCTCCATAGGGTTCGCGCTGGCGCTCTCGGGCGGCTTCACGGGCCTCGGCTCGTTCATCTACATCTTCCCGGTGGCGCTCATCGCGATAATACTATCATTCCCGCTTCACGAGTACATGCACAAGGTGGTGGCGCAGAAATTTGGGGCGATAGCGGCGTTCCGGAGGTCGGATACGGGCATAATCATAACGCTGGCAACGGGTTTCATGGGCTTCCTGTTCGGGATGCCCGGAGCCACCATGATCTACACGAACAACTTTACCAACCGGGAGAACGGGATAGTCTCGGTGGCAGGCCCTCTAACCAACTTTGCAATATTCGCAATACTCCGGGTTTCAACGCTGCTGCTCGGGATAGCCCTGCCGTCCGTAGACCAGCTCAGCCTCACCCTTCCCTACGTCGTAAGCTTCGTGCTGTTCATCAACCTCTGGCTCGCGTTCTTCAACATGCTGCCGATCTACCCGCTGGACGGGAGCAAGGTGCTCAGGTGGAACAAGCCGGTGTACACGGGAGTCATGCTGCTAGTTGTGGCGATGCTGGCGCTGATAAATCCAACAGCAGGACTTGTCTACTCGATGGTGATAGCATTCATCTTTGCCATCGTCGTCTCGTTTCTCTCCAGGGGCCTGGTCTTCAGGCAGTAGCACAAAAAGACGCAGGCAAGCCATATATATGTGAAAAATAAGATTGTTTGTGATAACCGTGGCCGAACCAGTCTCATTCAAAAAGAAAGCTTCGGATGCGGGCGGGCAGCTCGCCGAAGCCAGGAGAGCCGAGGCGCAACCCACGCTGAAGACAAAAAGCATACTTCTCGTTGAAGATGAGAGGGCAACCCGGAGCACCATCTCAACCCTCCTGATCCGGAGGCTAAGCAGGCTTCAAGGCCTGGAGGTCGACGTTGACGCGCCAAAGAGCCCCGAAGAGATAGAAAAATTTATCTCTTCCAGGAAGTACGACCTGATACTGCTGGACGGAAACCTGGGGCTGTTCGCTTTTAATGAAGAGACTGACGGCCCGAAGGTAGCCCGAAAGATAAGGGACGGGACCTACGGTGGGCTTAATACAAAAACCGAGATCTGCACAATCACAACGGATGAGAAGCTGGCAAAAGAGTTTGGCAGCACCGTTACCGCGCTGGCCAAAACCACAATCAGCGAGCCCGGGCAGCTTGCCCTCCTAAAGGACATGCTCACGCTTGATAACGACCTGCAGCGGTTCAGGAGCGGGTACCTGGAAGACGCCATTTCCGGGCTTTCGGCGGAGCAGAAAGCAGGTTTCATCGCCATCCTGAAAAAGATAAGGTCGCTCAGTTTTGATTCTCCGAACACGGTGCCATTGCCTTCCTGGAAGGTCTACCAGTCGACCTCATTTGAAAATGTGAAGAGCATTGTCAAAGAGGTGAGGTTCGGAAACGACAAGCATCAGGAGGCGGAGCGCGCTGAGAGGAATGTGGCGCTTTACTCAAGGCACGACATGTACTGGAACAAAAGGCGGTTTGCACAACGGGCCCTTGTCCAGGAGGTAGCCAGAAAAACGCTCGAGGGCGGAATCCTTCCCGGCACGATAGTTGATTACGTATGCGAAGTGGTTGCAATCGGAGCGCGTTTCTACCTGACCAAGGATACCGGCGAAAAGGAGTTCAAAAATAAGGCGGTGCTGACCAGGTATGTCAACGAGTGCATGACTGCACTGGATGCGGGATACATACCTCTCGGATACGAACCGGATGGAAAATTTGGAGTTTACGCCCTCTCCGATACCTCTTTGCAATCGCAGCACATTGAACTTCCGAACGCCCCAGGAACTTTAACTGAGGAAAAAAGGGATTGATAAAATGGGTCCGACAAAAAGAAAACAGATAAGACCGGCGATAGGCAAAAACCCAGAGGCACTCCAACAACTGCTCAGGCGCGAATCGGACAGGGATAATGAAAGCGGTGCAACAAAGTGGTCCCTAAACGGCTACGAGCTGACCCCTGGCCTGTTCTTTGCAGGAAAGTTTTACCTCGAAAACAACGGCACGCGTCCCAGCCCGTTTTCATCCGAATAGCGGACAGGAAAGCGTCATAAAACTGTCCGCTAATTAGCAAACTTTTTAAATGCGCCTATCCTAGTAGCATTCGGCGACCATGGAGAGGCAAGCACAGCGTAGTGCAGCGATGCTAAAGCCCTTAGTTAGAACTCTGAAATATGCAGCCATATCATCCGTGATCGCCTTCACCCCTTTGCTGAGAGGCCAGGGTGCTGAGATCAAGAGCGTGGTAAACAACGAGCCATCGGCGGCGATGAGCATCATCGGAACGGTTTTCCTAGTTGCTGGAACTATAGGCGTCACGCGCCAGCTCAGCAAGGGAAAGAGGATCGAGAGCGAGACCTTCGGCTAATCCGAAAGCCATTTTAATTATAATACCCAGTTATAACTGTGATATTATGGTAGAGATTGGCGAGAGCCTTCCTGAGATGCAGTTTGTCGACACTGAGCTGAAGCCCGTGTCGTTGTCTTCGCTGAAGGGCAAGCCCGCGCTGGTCGCTTTCTATCCCGGCGCCTTCACCGGCGTCTGCACCAAGGAGATGTGCACGTTCAGGGACAGCATGGCAAAGCTCTCGGCGCTCAACGCGGCGATAGTTGGAATAAGCGTGGATTCGCCGTTCTCCAACGGCGAGTTCAAGAAGCAGAACGGGATAGGCTTTCCCCTCCTGAGCGACTACGACCGCGCAGGAGTCAGGAGGTTCGGCATAGAGCTCAACAACTTCGCAGGCCTGCAGGGCTTCACCGCGGCAAAGCGCGCAGTCTTCATAACCGATAGGAGCGGGGTGGTCAGGTTCAAGTGGGTCTCAGATGACCCGACAAAGGAGCCGGACTATGCGGTCCTGATGGCCGAGCTTCAGAAGGCTTCTGGCTAGAGCTGCGCGTGCGCGGCCTACGGACAGGCCTTTCGGGTTTCCCAAACGGCCATCGGTCTCTTTCGTATTGTTTCAGAAGCTCTTCGGGTGCCGCGTCTATGTTTTCAAGCGCGACGAGCTCGACGAGAGCGGGGTGCTCGTTTCCGTATTTAGACACCAGGATGCCAGAGTTGGCGGCAAATTTTTGGAAGAGCTGTTCGCTGTCGCCGGTGCAGATGATCGCCAGCCTTTGGAGCATGTAGTCGGAGCTCTTCCGATGGGCAGCCTTCAGCTCAAGGAATCTTGCCCTGACTTCGTTCAGCCTGCCCTGCAGGTCGGCGGGTTTTTCCAGCACTATCCGCTCCCTCATTAGCCTTGACAGTTCCGGGTGGGTTCTTCCGGAGATTCGTACCTTGCTCAGCACCTCGGGGCTGTTCTTCTCGTAGATGCCCGTGTAGGCAGACCTTGGGGCCTTTGCCGTTTTTCCGTTGGGCTGTGAACTGAGTTTAAAGTCCCCCTTACGGGTCTTGGGCCCTGACTTCGCCGGGACCTTCTCCCTGCGGATCTGCCTGAAGGAGCGGAGGATCCCCGCGATTGCCGGATCAGCACCTACGCACTGCGCAGCGCTCCCGGCTCTCTGCCTATGCATTATTGCTGCCATCATGAACACGGTCTTCTAGCGGTTGAATTGCAGGTTCACCTTTGTTTTTCCTGATTTATAAGCTATGCGGTTTCATTTTTCCAACGACAGCCTAGACAGTACGCTTAAATATCTTATTCAAAAATAGGGTTACGTGATCGGGATGAAGGAACTCGTTGTGCATCAGTCAAACCATGTGAAGCTGCGTTTGAGGACGCGCGAACATTACTTTGCGCCAAACCCTGACGATATCCGCGCAAGGCGCATGACCCGGGAGTTTGTCGACCAGCTCCGGGAAGCGGGAGGGGACATCAGGCCTTCCACATCCAATCCCCTCATCGGAAAGGTGGACTCGCGAAATTTTGCGCATGACTTGCGAAGAATGGCGAAGAGCGGACTTAGGGACATCGTTAAGCTGGTCCAGTCGGACACCCTGGACCTGCTCACGGAATAATCTGGCCTGCACGTTCTCGGATGGCAAAGCCTAACGTTTAAATATAGATACGTCTTAAGGTAATTCGGGAAGATTATATGGCAAAGAAAAAGAACACGAAAAAGAGTGTGAATCTTAGACAGGAGGAGCAGAAGATCGACAAGGAGCTCAAGAAGTCGGGATTCACCCATAGCAAGATAGTCGGCATAATAATAGCCGTGATAGGCATCCTGTTGGTGCTCTTCAACCTGGCTGGAATACTTATGGCGATAGTCGGCATAGTCCTGATCTACTTCGGGCTGAAGATGCTCGGCTTCAATGTCAAGCTTTAATTGGTAATAGTATGAACGCATGGGAAACAATAACTGGAATACTGGTCTTTCTAATTGGAATAGCGCTCTTCTGGCAGAGCTACAACACGTCTGTGTCGTGCAACTCTATCGGAGGGCAGATCTCCATGTTCTTCACCTCGCTGGTTGGAGGCACTGGAGCACAGATGTGCTACAACTCCGTCATAATCGAGGTCGGGAGCGTAATAGCCGCGATAATCGGCGTTGTAGTCATCTACGCCTCATTCAGGAAGACGCCGGCAAAGAGAAGATAAATGATTGTAATGGACCGCCACATGGGCCTCTGTGGAGGCCCCCAAGGTCCATACCTGTGATATGATGTCAAAGAAGTGCATTGTCTGCGGCAAGAGTCCGAAGAAAATGACTGCTAATCCTGCCTATCCCAACAAGTACATCTGCCTGGAGTGCCTCAACGGTTTCATGGTAAACATGACAACCCTAGAGGAGGAGCTCATCCACTCGAGAACGCGCTGGCAAAGGGCGCGGCGGCGCTGAAGAAGGCCCTGGACAAGAGTTAGGAAAGAGTTTCTCCCTCGACAGAATTCGCATCCATGGGTATGGAAAAACATCCTTTTTAAGCCCGGGTCCGGCTTCAGCAAGCCTTTTAAAGGTGTAAGTTTACGATTATTATCGGGTAGAGAAGATGTCTACAAAAACAGCTCAAAAAGGCAATCAGGTGCTGAAGAACGCACTCAGAGCGGGTGTCGCCACAACCACTTTCGCGGTTGCGGCCATGATGGCAGGATGCAGCCAGTCGTCAGGAAGCTCGCAGCAGGTTGCCCGGGACTCCCCGTCCGCGCAGGCTAGCCAGGAAGAGGTCAGGGGCGTAATCGTAATAAACGAGTCGAACTACATGAGCATTTTCAGCTCTCTAAAGCTGATGGTTGCAGATGATAATAAGTGTGAGGTTGCCTACCGGCTTGAACAGCCAGCCAGAATGATGGATCCCAAGCTTGATCCGGGCATCAAGGAACCGTTTGTAAAGCCTATCGTAGAGGGCAAGGTAATCGGCGTGATAAGCACGCAGCCAGGACAGGATTGGCAACACCGCAAAGTGATAACCTACATGTTTGATCTGAAGAGGGGTCCCCTTGTACAGAAGTTTTCTCGCTGGCAAGAGGTACAGGAGGGAAAACTGGAGAGGTCAGTCATAGACACTTGCACCGGCTACATAAACAACAAAGTTAAGGAAAAGAATGGGGACCTGGTCAACGGTCAGGTTCTTGCAGACGCAAACTAGCCCGTTGCAAAAATCAACATATTTTAGGTTAGTGGCAACCGGTGCCGTCCGGGATAAGTACGCTTAAATATCTGGCAAAATACAGGCTAAACGATGCAATGCAAGCGGTAACAGCACCCCATAAAAGTAAGGCAGTGGCACAGCAGAGGATACTGATTGACGGACCCGGAAGTGCTGGGAGCCTGGTCGAATTTGCACGGAGACACAACTCCCGGATACCATCCATCAAGGAGGTCATCTTCGCAATA
>CAWBCT010000010.1:0-24075 GCA_963787445.1 uncultured archaeon | reverse complement strand
CGGATCGCCCAGCTTCAGGGCCTGGGTCTTCCGCGGTCAGCTTGTCCAGGAAGCTGTCGAAGATGTCCGTGATGCAGGAACAACCGCGAGCCAGCAGTGCAGGACTGGCTTTGCCGGGTGAAGCGCATGCCGGCGATGACGCCGTCCACCACCCAGTCCTCATCGGCGTCCGGATAGACGATCAGCGGGCTCTTGCCGCCGAGCTCAAGCAACACCGGACGATCCGTTCGGCGGCGGCGTGCATGATGATCTTGCCGACTTCCGTCGAACCGGTGAAGGACAGCTTCCGAATGGCTTGGTGCTGCGCCAGCGGACCGCCGCATTCCTCGCCCAGGCCGGTGAGCACGTTCAGCACGCCGGGTGGCAGGAATTCCTGGCAGACACGGGCCACGAACAGCACACCCAGCGGCGCGTCTTCGGCGGCCTTCAGCACCAGCGTGTTGCCCGCGACCAGCGCGGGGGCGATCTTCAGCGCGCCCAGCAACACCGGGGCGTTCCAGGGAATGACGGCGCCCACGACGCCCAGCGGCTCGCGGCGTGTATAACTGAGGACATTTTCCCCAGCGGAATGGTTTCGCCCTTCAGTTCGCCGGCGAGACCGCCGAAATAGCGGAAAATATCGGCTGTTAACGTCGCTTCGGTCGCGCCTGGGTACGGAGCGCGTTGCCGGTCTCCTCGGCGATGACGTGGGCGAGTTCCTCGATCCGGGCTTCCATGGCCTCGGCGATCCGCAGCAGCATCCGGCCGCGCTGGCGGGGCGGAGTTTTGCTCCAGCCGGGGAACGTCTTCTGGGCCGCCTCGACGGCCCGGGACGTCTTCAGTGTTGCCGCGCGGGATGGTTGCGACCGGCATGCGACGGCCGGGGTTTTCGACGTTAGCGTTGCGCCGGATGCACTGTCGACCCCGCCCCGCCCCGTCGATCAGCATCCGGGCGTGCCGCAACTGGCCGGTGGCGGGACGGGTCTGTTCGGTCGTCGACATGGGCCGGGTCTTCGCTGCTATGGTTGCCGGGATATAGCGACGCGACGGCGGAGGGTCCAGATGGCTCGGGTGGTGCGGATTGTTCTGCTGGTCTGCGGCGTTTTCCTGTGGCCGGCGGCGGGGTGGGCGGACGATGTGCGGGTGTTGGCGGCGGGCAGCCTGACCGGTGCGTTCACCGCGATGGCGAAGGAGTTTCCAGGCGTTGAGCCGGTGTTCGGGCCGTCGGGGGTGTTGCGGGAACGCATCGAACATGGCGAGGCGGCGGATATTCTGGCGTCCGCGGATATGACGCAGCCGCGGGTGCTAGCCAAGGCCGGTCAGCCGGTGATCATGTTCACGCGCAACCGGCTGTGCGCGCTGGGGCGGCCGGGGCTGACGCAGGACAATCTGCTGGACCGGATGCTGGATCCCGCGGTGCGGCTGGCGACCTCCACACCGGGTGCCGATCCGGGCGGGGATTATGCCTGGGCAATTTTCGCTCGTGCCGACGCCGTTCGTGCGCGCAGTTGATGCGCATGCAATTCATTCCGCTCGCCACCAGGTCGCGTACGAGCGCATAGTCGCACCCGGCCTCCGATGGCATCGTCACCATGATGCGCACCCGCCGTCCGTCCGGGGCAGGTCCGAGAAGCGTGTCGGTATTTTTCTCGAGGAGCCTCTGGCCCTCGGCCAGTGCCACCATGCCGTTTGGTTCTTGTTGCGGGGCGTCGCTTCCATCCAGCCGCGCGAGCACGTCCATCACGCCGTGGAGGGCGCTGAAAACGTGCGATTCGGTGCGCCCTAGCGAGGAGAGCCCCATAGCGCCCAGCTGCTCCTGCAAATCGCGAATGTCGTGCCGTCGGAGCGCCAGATAATGAAGCAGGTTGCGCGCGCTCGCACGATGGTCTGGGTGAACGTCCGCTTCACCGGGAAGGCTGTCGGCCTCCAGCTTCAGCTCTCCGAACGCAGTAACTCCAGCCGCCGGTGATCTCCTTGAGTTGAGAAGCATCGTGGCTGTCCGTCGAGATCAGACCGCACAGCCTAGCGCCCGGAAGTGTGAAAACCAAGTGAACAACCCCCCCTGAGGTTGGCCTCGGGCGTCCGTGAGTTAAGCCGAGCAAGCAAAGGGCGAGGAATAGCTCTTCGCGCACAATTCAACCGGCCCTTGCCAGTAAGCGCTTTTTAAAGTGCAGTCGGATTTTAGAAATGAGGGCCAATCGCGATATTCTTAAGCATTGCTGCTTCGAAAAGCCGGAGAAATTAAATATTTAATTTTCATGGAAAATTCGCGCTGTCAGGCCAACGCCTCCGCATGTTGATTGATCTGCATTGCCACACGAACGAATCGGACGGTTCGGATTTTCCCTCGGAGCTGATTGATATCGCCCGCCGCGCCCAGGTGGGAATTCTCGCGATCACCGACCACGACACGTTCGCGGGATTCCAGCCCATGTATGCCTGAATCAACGAGTCCTGATAGCCTTTGTTTATGAGCATATTGTAAGCCCTGAGATGCCCATCGCCGCTCTTGAGGTATGGATGCTCCATAGTTCTTGGAGTATCCACTCGGGCTTTATAAGCAGGGGGGACAAGGGGGTAGGACTTCGGCTGGGGAAGCCTCAGAAGGACGTGATGATTAAATTGGACGTTACTTACCGAGGGGATTAGTGTTGTTTCACGTGGTTGGGCTGTGAACCGTGGCGATTAGACAGAAACTAGCCTCTTGGAGGCTTGTACGGGCTTAGTCTGAATGGAGGTGGCGCCTCTCCGCAGGTTGCTGAATTCGTTCAACAGGTCGGCGATCCTGCCGGGTGCGTACCCTCCGTAACTGCCTTCCTTTAGCCCTACCTTCCCAAAATCAGACTTCCTAAGCAGCTGGCCGTCCCATCTGAGCCTGAAGAAATATCCTTCAGACGGATTCAAGGCTATCGCCCTGATTCCCGGAGCCACGTCTATCTCTGTCCTCCATCTAGTGAGTGCCTCTCTTGGCGTCTGTCTTCCGGTTATCTGCTCGATGTGGACATTGTCAGTGACAAACAGTAGCTGCATCTTGCTGCCTGCAAACTCGGCTGCGACTCTGCCGAAAAGCTCGCGATGCTCCGCCGCGTTCAGGGTGTGCACCATTGACCTGCCGTCCGAGACCAGCATCCCACCGACGCTCCACTGGTCGACGCCCTTATCCTCAAGGTGTCTCCCCGTCTTGATAACGTCTTCAATGTTGTCGTGCGTGAGAATCGTATTTATGCCTAGTTTCCCGAGACCGCCCAGTTCCCTAAGCTCTAGTGCGTCATCCAAGGCTCTTATCGAGTTCCCTGGCACCCTCAAGCCCGACGCTGCGGTGTCAACAGACAAATTCATCCAATTTAGAGGGTATTCTCGGAATATCGGCGTACTCTTTTTCATCAGCAATCCAGAGGTTATTATCCCTATCGTGCCTGGCCGTTGGCTCTGCGGCGCATTGTGGTACCTTTCAAGTATCCTTAGCATCAGCTCCGGGCTCTCCAACGGTTCCTTGCCAGGAATGGCGAGGTGCCTTACTGTGGCGCCGTTTGCTATGGTTTCGAATGCAGCTTGCAGGGTCTCCTTCTCAGGCATTGGCGTTGAATTAGGCATTGTCGCGTTCAAGATGCAGTTGCTCCCGCAGGTCACCGTATAGCTGCATTTGTTGTTTATCTCCAAGTTCACAAGCACAGCCCTATCTTCGTAAAGTCTGGGATAAAGCTCTACCGCGTTTTCCGCGACGCCGAATGACGTGCCGCTTCGACGGCTCTCCGTGAAAGGTTCTACCACATTCTCTGCGACTCCCGGCATATGAACACTTCTGAACATCTTTATGATTTTCCTATTATTTAGGCATTATGGCGTTTTTACCTATCAAATAGACAAAAACTATATAAATCAGCTCGTTTGGATATAATCATGGAGCTATCCCGTAACGACAAGATATTGTTCGAGAGCCTATTCTACGATGCCCGGCTTTCAACAAGGGAGCTAGCAAAGATAGTAGGTATCAAGCAGCCGTCAGTTTATGCCCCAATCAAAAAGCTGGAGCAGGAGGGATTTATATCCAGATATGACAGCTTGAATAAATAATACCATGCGCTGCCATTCATCTACAAAATGTACTATGTATCTCTCAACGAGGAGCAGATCAAGAATATCGTAAGAATGGAGATATGTTTCGGCCTTCAGCGACTTTTCGGAGAGTTTTCGCATCAGATCTTCTGCTTCTTCAGGAATAAATGGGAGATTGGAAAGTTCGAGGGAATGCTACCAGAACGGCACATCTCGCAATTACTGACAAGATCGCATGGACTTGGAGGTACAATATTTGACATCGATCACGAGCCGGAGAAATACAATGAAAATGAGGGGCAGATAAACTTTGACAATCTTGATGTACGACTCATCCATAGCATGGCCAACGGCGGGGCGAAGAAAACACTTGTAAGAATCCTCCGATGAGCTAGGGTCGAATCCTGCGGTCATAAAATACAGAAAACAGCAGCTAATCAAGAACGGGTACTTCCTTTATTTTCCGCTTCGCAACCCGGAGAGGCGTTTAACTCGATGAAGATAGCCTACCACGTATTCTCGCTGAGCAGGGACATCAACATAGAAGACATCAAAGGGTTGCCCAGATGCGTGGTCGCGTATTCCGGAAGCAAGTGCGTTACCGTCATTCAGCTATCCTTATCTTTCAATGACTATCTGGAGTACAGCAATATCCTAATCAGACGGTTGGAGCCTTATACTACAGAACTTCGTACGTTTTTTGTGGACAAGCCGATAATCCTTAACAGATTGTCGGAGAGCTTGTTTTACAAGAGCACCCGCAAAAAAGTGCTTTAACCTCAAACAGAGCGTTTATGTGTGTTTTAGCCTCAGAAGGGAATCGGACCCTCGACCCTCGGTTTACAAAACCGATGCTCTACCACTGAGCTACTGAGGCACGAGGATAACTCTCCTTTTCAACAAATAAATACTTTTGGTTGAACGATTACAGCTCGACCTGGCTCCTGTCCGCCCTGAACTTCTGGTGCCTCCTCGGCTTGAGCTTCGAGACTACGTAGTCGAATGCCTTGTCCGCGCTTGCCATCGTTCCCGATGTGTAAACGTCAAGGGTCGCGTAGTTGTACTCAAGCCATGTATGGAGGGCGATGTGGCCCACCTGCATTATCGCTATCGCCGTCACTCCGCCCCTATTTTCACCGAATGAGAATGCCTTTATCTCAACGATGCGCATGTTCCCGGCGCCAGCCGCTTCCTCTATAATCTTCTTTATGGAGTTGAGATTGCCTGCAACCTCCTTGTCTATCTTATACAGGTTCCCGAAGACGTGCGAGCCCATGATCCTGTCGCCCTCTATCACCTTTATCTCGTCCAGCCGCTCCTCCTTCTCCTGCGCATCGTGCTTGATCCTGAGATTCTTGAAAGGGTTTGCTTCAGCTGCATCAGGATTTTCCTTTGTCTTGAAAGCCAATCAAATCAACTAAGTTCATCTGGCTTTCCAAGCTTTTATACTTTTCCAAAATAGGTTCGTTAAGCCTATATATCTGAAAAATCACCTCTCTTTTCGAGGTTTAAGGATGATATTGAAGAGTCCGGCCAAGGACCATCACAGGGAACGGCTTTCTGAAGCGCTAGTCGGCCTGCCCGAGAAAAGGCTTGAAGGAAAGCAGCGGGCGAAGCTTAGCGGATTGTTCGATGAGGTCTCGGCAACAAGGTACATGGCGCCTAACCAGACCCCGAGCACCATGTGGAAGGTTGTGTATCCTAGGAGAGCCACGTATAGCTTAAGCAGCGCCTTCGCCGAGTCGCTGCTCGAGCTTGGCGAGTCTTCGCAGGTCGAGTATCTGGCAAGCTCCGTGCAATTCGGGGCAAACACAAGGACCGCGCAGTTTCTTGACTCTTGGAACCGGGTCAACAGGGTCGGGGAGGCCAGGCAGCGGGAAAGCGAGCTCGAGTCTATCGGCACCGTATTCTACAATATGTCTTTGTCCAGCACCCCCGAGCTTCCACAGGATGTCTCGGAGAACATTGCCTGGCAGCATGCACTGATAGCCCACTCAATCTCGGTTGAAGACATAACTGTCGGCGATGCCAAGATGCCCCACGGGCGCATCTTAGGATGAGGGAGGTGCTGCGCAGCGGGTATGGATTTGCAGGCCAAAGTGGGATATCCATTATCGTATTTACCGGAATGGCGAATGAGGCAGAGCTCAATCTTCACCTCCAGACGCTTCAAAGGAAGGAAGCATAGCACGTATTTTAGCTGTTGAGAGCCATTTAATACTGTTTTAATGCAGCTCTCCAGTCTGCTCAAGGATCTCCCAAAGGAAGTCGTAGAGTCAGCGGAGCAGCGGGGCATCAAATCACTAACTCCTCCTCAGGAACTTGCCGTGTCCAAAGGACTTCTATCGGGCTCTAACGTAGTCGTTGCGGCGCCCACCGCCAGCGGGAAGACCTTCATAGCCGAGATGGCGATGCTGCGCTCCGTCCTGTGGGACCGGAAGAAGGCGGTCTACGTGGCGCCCATGCGCGCGCTCGTGAGCGAGAAGTACAATGAGATAAAGCAGGCCTATCCCTACCTCAAGGTTGCGATCTCGATCGGCGAGCTCGACGCCCTGGACACCTACCTTGAGAAGTACGACATTCTCTTCGTCTCCACGGAGAAGCTCGACAGCCTCATCCGCCACGGGATAGGCTGGCTCGACTCCGTCGGATGCATAGTGATAGACGAGCTTCACATGCTGGGAGAGCTGGGACGAGGTCCGACTCTTGAGATATTAATAACCAGGCTCAGGCGTTCCTGCCCTTCCGCCCAGATGCTGGGCCTCAGCGCGACCGTGGGCAACGCCGAGGAGATGGCCTCCTGGCTTGGAGCCAAACTGGTGGTCAGCGAGTTCCGGCCTGTACCTCTGGAGAAGGGGGTGATAGTCAAGAGCGAGATTAACTTCGGCGACCGGCACGAGAAGATGTCCGGAAGCAGCGCAATTCCCGAGATAAGGATAATGCAGGACACGCTGGACAAGAAGAAGCAGATACTTCTTTTCTATTCAACTAAGAGAAACACCGAGTCGGGTGCAGAAAAACTTTCCGAAGCAGTTGCACCTTTGCTTTCTGCGGATGACAAGGTCGCCCTTGAAGAAGCTTCCACAGAAATACTCGGAGCACTCACCAAGCCCACGACCCAGTGCGAAAAACTTGCGAAACTCGTCAAATTAGGAGTTGCGTTCCATCATGCGGGCCTTGTGAACTCCCAGCGTTCAGTTATGGAGCAATACTTCAGCAATGGGGTAATAAAAGCAATATGTTCTACCACTACCTTGTGTTTGCCGCCTGGAGAAGAAATAATAACAAATTTAACAAAGAAACCAATTCAATTATTGAATTCTGATGACAAAGTCCTTACCCATACTGGCGATTTCAGGAAAGTAATTCTACCCTTAAAAAGTCATTACAAAGGTAATCTAGTCCGAATTACTCCCTATGGTCAGTTTTCGATGAGTATGACTGAGGAACACAGAATCTTAGTTGTAAAAAGAAAGAGGCACAGTTCGCACTGGGCAGATGGTCGTAATACATTTTGGTGGGAGTATTCAAGCCCCTCTTGGACAGAGGCTAAAAATGTACAGAAAGGTGATATGGTATTATTCCCCAAAATTAAAGAGTCCAGAAGAATTAAAAACATCAAATTGAGTAAGATTGGCCCTCTTAGCAACCAATTCGGGGTGGTAGGGCGACATTGGACAAGAATTAACACAGATATTATTAAATTGGATCAAAATACCTTGGAGATAATTGGTTTGTTTATAGCAGAAGGTTACACTGGCAAAAATGGAATAATACGATTCGCCATAAATACAAAAGAGGACCTGCTTACAGATAAAATAATGAAATGGTTTGATAGTTTGGGTTTAAATTCAAACATAAAAGATTTCGAAAGACACAGGAGAACAATAAACAGTTGTTCAAAACAGCTATCCTTTAAGTTTAGAGAACTATTTGGAGGAAATGCGAGGGAGAAACACCTACCACAAAACTTTTTATTCTTGATCAAGGACCAGTTGATACCTTTAGTAAGAGGTATGTGGTTAGGTGATGGATCAATTTATCTAAAGAAAACCTATGGAGATGCGGAATATACTACAACTTCCAAAATTCTAGCTAACCAACTGTTCATGATTCTTATAAAACTGGGCTTTATGCCAAGGATAAAATACACCAAAGCTGCTGAAACGCCATTTAATCCAAAGTATAAAGTACAAATTCCAAGACACGGTGATATATACCGCGTTTCTATTTCGGGAAAACAGTTGAAAAAATTTGCAAAAGAAATTCTCCTCAAAAATCTTGAATTTAGTGGCAACAGAACCTACAATTTGGGTAAGATAGACAGTAACTATTACTACATGCCTATCCGAAAGGTTGGTAAACAAGAATACAACGGGCCGGTTTATAATCTAGAAGTAGAAAAAGATGCTAGTTATGTGGGATCTTTCATAGTCCACAATTCGCTCGGCGTTAACCTTCCTGCCCATACGGTGGTTGTCCGCGACATCACCGCTACAGTGAAGGTGACGGCTCTGTCATGATCGGGATAAACGAGGTCACCCAGCTGTTTGGCAGGGCCGGAAGGCCGAAGTACGACAAGTACGGACGCGCACTCCTCATAGCCAAAAACGCAGAAGAGGGCAAGGATCTCTACCGGCGCTATATCGATGCTCTGATCTTGACCCAGTCTTCTCCCAGCTGGAGTCCTTCCCGTGCTCAGGACCCACGTCCTCTCCTTCATCGCCACCGACTTCCTTACCATGGAGGACTCGATCTGCGCATTTCTGTACGAGTCTTTCTACGGCCACCAGCGCAACGAGCGCAGGGAGCTGAAGAACATCACGCGCGACATACTTGCCGAGCTGGAGGAGTGGGAGTTCATCGAGCGCGAGGGGAGCTCCTACAGGGCAACCAAGATCGGAAGGCGCGTGAGCGAGCTCTACATAGACCCGGTGTCGGCCAAGTGGATCATCGACACCCTGCCCAAGGTGGTGGACGAGATCTCCTGCCTGTTCATGATCTGCAACACCATCGAGATGAAGCCCTACTCCCGGGCCACAGAGGAGGCGGAGGAACGGTTCCTGAAGTACGGCCGGCTGCTGGAGGGCCAGGCAGCCTACGAGAACTACTTCTACGACCCGCTCAGGCCGTTCAGCACCTCCCTGATGCTCAACGAGTGGATCTCCGAGTCGAGCGAGCAGGAGCTGCTGGTGAAGTACAGGGAGACCCCGGGCTCCATCTTCACGAAAACGAACAACGCGGACTGGCTGCTCTACTCGAGCACCGAGCTGGCCAAGCTGCTCAAGGTGAGCCCGGCCAGGCTGTTCGAGCTGCGGGTGAGGATGAGGTACGGGATAAAGAAGGAGCTCCTGGACCTTGTCAGACTGGAGCAGGTAGGACGCGTCAGGGCCCGGCTGATGTTCAACGCGGGCATAAAGGGCGTCGATGACTTGCGAACCGAGGCCGGAAGGAAGAAGCTGGAGCGCCTATTCACGAAGGAGCTTTCCAATAGGATACTCCAGCAGGTGCCTGGCCTGTGACTGCTTAACGACGTCAAAACAACCTAATTTGCGCTCCATAACCCTATTTTATCTCGGATTCTGCCGTTTAGCTGCCTAACAGACGTTAAGGGAAAGTTTTTAATAGTTAATTCCGTATCTAGTAGTGACAAAAACCAGAAATGGGCGATATGAATGGGAGTATTTGACAAGCTAGGACAGGCATTTGGAACTTCAAAGGGAATGGACATAGAGGACTACATGAACTCTGCAGAGATGGAGGACGTTGACGTGCTTCACGAGCCTGCTGACATGTACATAAAGCCTGTAACAGCGACCAGCGAGGCTGACGTAGAGCCGATACAGGAAGAGATAGCAAAGAAGAACATAATCCTTCTGGACATCTCCGAACTCAACAAGCGACCTACCACAAGGAACGCGATCGTTTCCAGGCTGAAGGCGTACGTGGAGAAGATCAATGGCGACATAGGCCAGATCGACGAGAACCGCGTGCTGATAACGCCGCAGAAGGTCAAGATAATCAAGAGAAAGAAGTCGACGAGATAATTTTACTGGCGCGGCGCTTGCCGCGCACTCCCTTCTTTTTCCTTAAAGGCCTTCTAAAAGTTTAAAAGCCCTTAGGTTCATTGCTAAATCATGATATCATGAACAGCGAAAAACTGGTTTCTGGATCGATGGTTGGCGGATTCGTGGTCTCCCTGATAAGCGGGGCCGTGAACTATACCCCTGCGGGACTTGTTGGAGCGTCATGGTACGGCTTCCCGGCCACCTGGCTCTACAGGCTTGTCCTAGCCCCCATATACAACCCGTGGCGCATAAGCCCGGCCGGCTTCGTGCTCGACTTCATAGTCTGGTTCCTGGTCTTCCTGGTGATACTGGACATAATCAAGACCTACGCCAGATAAAGCCAAGACTTTATTTGAAGGCAGTGATCAGCGCGTGGACCTCATGCCTGGTTAGCTGCGAGCGCCTTAGCATCTTGTGGAAGACGTTGCGCACGTCTTCCCTGCTTCTCATCTTCTTACTTTTTATCATCTGGTCAAAAGTTTTAGACAAGGCAACCAGCTCCTCGGGCCTTGGTTTTTCCGGTCTCATGCCTTCGTGCTTGAACGTCCCTTTTGTGAATGCATAGAGAAGTATGGCCAGGGCATGGGAGATATTCAGCACAGGATACTGACCGTTGGCGCCTATGTGCACAAGAATGTCGCACTTTGACAGCTCCTCAAAGTTAAGCCCCGAATCGTCCCTGCCAATGATCAATCCCACAACAGCCTTCTTGTACTCCTTGTTTATCTTTCTCGCTGCAGCATCGGGCTCGATAGCCGTAAAGCGTGCGTTCTCCCTGAGTATGCCGCTGGTTCCTGCAATCACATCACAATCACGCGTTGCATCATCAAAGTTTTTGTAGACCCTTGCGCCCTTTAGCAGGTCAACCGCGTGCTTTGAGAACATAACCGCCTTCTTTCCCCTTATGTCGGCTCTCGGGCTCACTATGTGGAGCTTCCCTATCCCGAAGTTCTTGGCCACCCTTGCGGCATAGCCCACATTCATCTGGTATTTGGGGCTCACGATGATTAGTTTGATCTCCATACTATCAGGAGTTCAGGATGTTTAGGAGCCAGAGCTCTATGGAAGAGGCGACATTGTTTTCGAAACCCCTGTAGGAGTGGGCCGCGCCGTCTATGATGCTGAAGGAGAAGGACTTCGACTGCGTTTTCTTGCTCAGTATCTCTATGCATTCGTGGACCGGCTTCACTTCATACTCCTCCTTGCTCCCGAACGAGGCGTAGATGGGCACCTTTATGCTGCTGAACTCGGTCATCGGCCCGTCGTAGTTGAAGAGCCTGGCCTCCACGTTCCTTGTGTCCGCGACCGAGAGGAACCTGTAGACCCCAAGATAGTTCAGGTCATCCAGGACCACCCTGCTCTTCCTGCTCGACTTGAGCGTCTTGGCCATCTTGACTATCTTGTCGAACCTCTTTTTGAGCTCGGCCTTCTGCGAATGGTAATCATCGACCGGAGCAAGGAGCACCAGGCCCTTGACCCGTGGGTCCTTTCTCTTGTACTGATAGTAGGTTATCTTCTGGCAGCCCGTGCTGCCTCCTGATAATATGAATCGCTTGAAGCCCTTCTCTTTCATCGCGTTTATCGCGCCGCTGATGTCGAAGACCGACTCCTCGAAGTTCTCAAGGCTCGTGCCGATGACCTTGGGATCGCGCTTCTTGCTGTCGAACCTCGTGCCCGACAGCAGGTCATGGCCCCGTGTGTTGATTGAAAACACGGCGACGCCGATATTGCCGAGCTTCTTTGCCAGCGCCATCGGTATGCTGCTCCTGTAGAAATTGCCCGTCATCCCGTGGACCCATATCAGGCAGGTGTTTGCGTACTTTGGCCTCATCAGGAAACCATGAAGCAGTGCCTTGTCCTCAGCGTGGAACTCAATAAGTTCTCCATCCACCGCTGAATTTACGCCTTTCATTAAATCGCTATTTTTATAAGATAAACCTTCTAAATCTGTAAACTATATAACTACAATTAACTCTTACTGCTTGAAATTATGGCGCTTTGGAGCAGACTTATACACCGAATCTATGAATCTGCCCTGCTCTAAACTCCATTCTGCATTAGTTTTACTTTTTAGATACTTGACATACAATTCTATAAACTGAAGATTGCTCTTTGCATTTCTTCTCTTCGAAGCCCTCAACTCTTTTAAGTCAACCCTAAATGTCAAAATCCTCACCCAAAACCTTTTTTATTATATTCCCTTTTACCTTTACTGACCTCACAATATATTTAAGCTCTTTCATATCAAGCTGTTCCTTCAACATAAGATAAAGGTGTCTTGCGTCATCAATGTCCTTGTCACTTCCTAAATACATCTTGTAACCTATTTGTAACTCCAATGGCGATACATAGAGTTTGCCATTATCTAGCACAACTTCTACTCTCTTCCTGAGAGATTCTTTATCAACATTATCCTTTGGCAATTTTATTTCGAAGTTTGGGTATAACTCATCATTAAAAATAAAACGTACGGGAATATCTTCATTTACTAGTTCATAGGCTTCCTCTTCGTCTCTAGCATTGAATGGTTTGAAGCCTATTTTTGTTACTGCTTTGTAAAAATCTGAGAAATCTGACCCTGATTTTATGTCTAAGAAAAGATCAATATCCTCAGTAGTTCTGGAACGGCCAAACAATATGGCTACGTAGCCGCTTATAATGACGTACCTGCACGGTATCACGTTTACAAAATCCAGGACACGCCTGTCTAACTCGTTAAGTATTTTGCCCTTAAGGTAAATGGTGTCGCCATCCCTTCTTATTTCCATGAGTATCTCTGTTAAATATCAAAGTAAATACTTAACTAATCTCTTCTTGCGTTTCATGCTTGCCCGCGTTTCTCGCCCTCGCCTTGTCAAGCGACTCCTTGAGCTTGTCGGCTATGAAGCGGTGCGAATACGCGTCCGCCCTTGAGGCGATACTTATCTTTGTCGCGTAGATACGCGCCATTCTTCCCTTCTCCTTCTTGTTAACCGTTGCCAATTCAGGGAGCTTGAACAGGTAGCCGTACTTCGGAGGCCTTCCGCCGAATTTGAGGTGCTTGAACAGCGCCCTCTCGGCGCCGAGCAGCTGAATTGTGCTTGCGGGCATGTTCGCGAACCTTTCCAATGAACCAGCCTTCGCCAACATCTCTGCTGCAATCTTATAGTCAATCAGGTAGGTGATGTTCGGCATCAGCTTCTTCGTCTGCGCATCGAGGATCTTGTCCAGCTTCTTCTGAAGCTCGATTATGTTGAGGACCTCGTCAGCCACTGCCTTGAGCCCGCTGTACTCCTCCTCTCCCATCTCGGGGAAGCCCAAAGAGGATTTTATCGCGTCCGAGACCTTCGTCGCTCCGTCACCCAGTATCTCTTCAAGTGTGGAGTCATCAACGTCCTTGCTCCTCACCCTTGAGATTAGCTTGGCGAACGTCTCGTGGCTCGTCATCTTTACGTTCGGGAAGTAGCCGCCGTACCACTCCTCCAGCCTCTCGTAGAGGATGTTCCTCACCTTCTCGAGCTCGTTGTAGGCGTTTATGCCCTGAATTATCGCATGGTCCTGCGATGAGGTCACGTAGGCGCTGGTCACGTCCCTCTTGGCCTTCTTCATGAACCTGCTTCTGCGGTCGTCTCCTCCCTCCGGCCTTGGGCCGTAGGAGCCCCTGTTCCTGTCGTTGAACCTCGGCCTGTCCCTTCCGCCGCCTCCGCCCTGCCTGCCGTAGCCTCCTCTCTTCTTCTGGTTGTTGTAATTATCGTATGGCAACAGAACACCGCTTAGAATACTTTATTGATATAAGATAGAAGCAATTTATAGCCTTCGCTTCTGTGCGTGTAGCCTCAACAACCGGCCACACATCAGTAATATAAACCTACGTTGGCTAACCTAATCATACGCGTCTAGGCAAGCTAAGACTGCGCATTTTGGTGAGATAGTGGCTAATACTGAGAATAAGTCAGAGGAGAAGTTCTTCGAGATAGCCAAGAGCAGGGGCTTCTTCTACCAAAGCAGCGAGATCTACGGCGGTCTTACTGGTTTCTACGACTACGGCAACATTGGCACACTGATTAAGCGAAACATAGAGAATCTTTGGAGGAAGCATTACTTCGGCTTGGGAGAGAACTATTCTGAGATTGAGACATCAAACGTTATGCCAGAGAAGGTGTTCATCGCAAGCGGACACCTGAAGAATTTCACAGACCCAAGTGTAAGATGCTCAAAGTGCGGGACCTACAACCGCGCAGACCATCTGATAGAAGCCGCAATAAAACAGAGCGTTGAGGGAAAGACCTCTGAAGAGCTGACGGAAATAATCAAGAAGAACAAGATTGTCTGTCCGAAGTGCGGCGGAGCCCTTGAGAAGGTAAAAGTACTCAACATGATGTTTCCCACGAAGCTCGGGGCTGAGGAGGACACGCTCGCTTACCTTAGGCCGGAAACGGCTCAAGGACCTTACGTCAACTTCCTAAGACAGTTCAAGATAATGAGGGGCAAACTGCCAATCGGCATAGGGATAATCGGCAAGGCCTTTAGGAATGAGATCTCCCCAAGACAGCTTCTGATAAGGCAACGCGAGTTCACCCAGGCGGAACTCCAGATCTTCTTCGACCCTTCCACTATTGAAGAATGTGACAAGTGGGACGAAGTCAAGGACTACAAACTCAAAATACTCAACTCTGGCGAAAAAGAGACAGTGACAATAAGTTGTGCTGATTTTTCAACCCAAAAAGGAGTTCCAAAGTTCTATGTCTATCACATGGCAAAACAACAGCAATTCTTTGTGGATGTAATTGGACTTCCGGAAGATAAGTTCAGACTAAGGGAGCTCTCCGCATCAGAGCGGGCATTTTACAACAAGATACACTACGATGCTGAGGCCTTCATGGAAACTTTTGGTGAGTACAAAGAGATTGGCGGCGTACATTACAGAACCGACCACGATCTGAAAGGCCACGGTGAGATCTCAAAGAAGTCCCACGAGATATTCTACAACGGGAGAAGGTTTATACCCCACGTACTTGAACTTAGCGTCGGTATAGACCGAACATTTTACGCGGCAATGAATCTTTTCTATATGGGTATGAAGGACAGGGAGTGGGAATGGTTTGCATTTCCTCCGAACATAGCACCTTACAAATATGCTTTATACCCCTTGGTAAACAAGGACAAGATACCCGAAGTGTCAGAGAAGCTGTATCATCGGTTAAAGACAAAATGCAGCGTCGTCTATGACGACTCTGGTAGCATAGGCAGAAGATATGCGAGAGCTGATGAGATAGGCATCCCGTTTGCCATAACTGTGGACCATCAGACTATAGAGGATGGAACAGTAACGATACGCGACCGGAACACTACGAAACAAATAAGAAAGAAGATGGATGAGATTGAAAGGTGAACCCACGCAACAAAGAACAGCTACGCGGCAGAAAACCAGCATCCCGCTGGGCAGCAACGACCTAAATCTTGAGTTCACGATAGTAAGCGGCCAGCCGCTAACCTTCTCTTCGGATTACAGAAAAGAAGGTGACAAAGAGATAATCGAGTATCCTACCCAAACCGGCTTTATAAGGATAACAAGGACCAAGTCCAATCCGAATGCATTGGATTACGAGTTCTTTGGAAATTATTCTACCAATTCAGCTATCAAAGAGATAAAGTCGAGGTTTGTTCTTGATGGTGGGGTAGAAAATGTTTATTCTGAGATAAAGACAGACCCGTTCATGGCGGAGGCAATCCAAACCTTTCCCGGAATGCGCGTAACGCTGAATCCTCCATGGGAAACAACTCTTACTTTCCTGGTTTCGCAGTTCAACAACATGAAAAGAATCAGGCTGATAATGAAGAACCTGATAAATAAATTTGGCGAACCCGTACTTGTTGATGGGAAGGAGAAAAGACTGTTCCCTTCACCAGAATCCGTTGCAAATGCCAGCATAAAGGAGCTCATGGCCTGTGGAACAGGCTTCCGGGCCAAATACATAAAGAGCACTGCAAAGGTTTTCGCCGAAAATCCTGAGTACAACACGCTTCATAATCTGGAATATGATGTTTTGAAGGAAAAGCTGATGCAGCTTGACGGAATTGGAGACAAAGTGGCGGATTGCATTCTTTTATTCGGATATGGAAAGCTTGAGGCATTCCCTACAGATGTCTGGATAAAGCGCGTGGTTGAGTCAGTATACTTCAAGGGACGCAAGAAGCGCATCGCCCAGATACACGCGTTTGCAACCAAGACCTGGGGAACTAATGCGGGCTACGCCCAGCAATATTTATTCTGGCACGGAAGGAGCACAAAAACAGGAGTGAGATAATGATTGAAAATGCGGACAAGATAGAGAAGAAACTGATGGATCTTCAGAAGCGGAAGGACGAGGCGATTAAACTTTCCTCGGACATAATCCGGCTCTCCGGAAGGGTGATTACGAAGATACACGGGGAAGACCTGGGAGAGGTCAAGAAGCTCCTTGCCACCCTTAACACAGAGGTCAAGAAGCTGAAGAAGATAGAGGCGGGCTTTGAGTACAACACGCTCCAGGCGCACCAGGAGTACGTGGAGGCGCACGGGCTGTACATAATGTGCAACGAGCACCGCCTCCCTTCGATAGGCGAGCTTGATGCGGACGAGGTGAGCTACCTGCTGGGCCTTCTCGACTCGGTTGGAGAGCTCAAGCGCGGCGCTGTTGACCAGCTGAGGAAGGGCAACTTCGAGCACGCGCAGAAGCACTATGACCTTATGCTCGAGATCTACGACTCCACGATCCCGATGCGCTTCGCCAACTCGCTGGTTCCGGACTTCAGGAAGAAGCAGGACGTCGCGCGCATCCAGATAGAGAGGCTAAGCAGCGAGCTGCTCCTGTTCCAGAGAACTATAAAGTAGATAATATGTACACACTTGGACTTTGGGATGGCCACGACTCCGGCGCAGCGCTGCTTGAGGATGGAAAGATAGTCTACGCGGCGAACGAGGAGCGATTCACGAAGAGAAAGCTTGAGATAGAGTTTCCTTACCATTCGATAAAAGCGGCTCTTGACTATGCAGGCATCCAGGCATCGCAGGTCGAGACCGTTGCGTTTCCCACTCTTGAGTTCACGAAGACCATGTCGCGGGTCTTTCCCGCTCAGAAGGAGGCGTACTACAAGTTCAGGAGGCGCAAGATGCTCAAGCCTCGCTTTGAGACGTGGATGCACTACCAAAAATACTTTATGACAAGTATCGGCGTCCTTCCCCTCTGCGGCTCGATAAGCAAGTCTTCAGTAAGCTCCTCCTTGCGCAAAATAGGCTTCAGTAAGTTCTCGATTCACGCAATAGATCACCACACCTCTCATGCAACAACGGCAGCCTTCACTTCAGGAATGAAAAAGGCGCTTGTTGTGACCCTTGACGGGCTCGGAGACGGGAAGTGCGGCTCGATAAGCATACTCGATAATGGGAAACTTGAACTTCAGGCATCTTTGCCTGCGAAGGATTCTATAGGAATCTTCTACGAGCAGGTGACCAACATACTCGGGATGCGCGAGCTTGAGGATGAGGGCAAGATAATGGCCATGGCCGACTTCTCCTATCCGTTCGAGTTCAAGGACAACAAGCTCAAGGACTTTTTCAGAGTTGAGGGATGCACGATAAAGGCAAAGTACAGCCCTATTGCGCAGTACAGCATGCTGAGCAGGATCTCCTGGGGAACGCCCCGCGAGCAGTTCGGCTACATGGCCCAGCAGCTCATGGAGGAGATAATGATCAAGTTCTTCGAGAACCTTTACAAGGAGTACGGCCTGGACCACCTTGCGCTTTCAGGCGGAATCTTCTCCAATGTAAAGATGAACATGAGGATAAGGGAGACCAGCGGATTCAAGCACATCTACATCTTCCCGCACATGGGAGACGGCGGAATTGCACTTGGTGCAGCAATGCAGGCTAACTACGTGAATACCGGGACCAGCTCCTACAAGTTCGATGATGCCTATCTCGGTGCCGAATATACTGACGAAGAGATTGAAGCAGTGTTAAAGAACGAAAAGACATTGCACTTCGAGCGCGACAAGGACAAGTCAAAGCACGCCGCCGAACTGCTGAACGATGATCACTACCTGTTCTGGTTCCAGGGACGCATGGAGTACGGCCCGCGAGCCCTGGGCAACCGAAGCATACTGGCCAAGGCGGGCTCGGAGAGCGTTAAGGACAGGCTTAATCTTTATGTAAAGAAGCGCGAGTGGTTCCAGCCGTTTGCACCTGCGATGCTTGAGGAGGACGCATCAAAGGTTCTTGAAGGCGTTAGCAGCGATTACAATAGGTTCATGACCATGGCATACCGGGTAAAGAAGGAGCACGCGGATGTGATGAAGTCAGTCATGCACGTCGACTTTACTGCAAGGCCGCAGATGGTCGGGGACGAGAACCCTGCCTACAGGGATGTGATGAAGGGAGTGAAGAAGCACTCCGGCTACGGGATCATACTCAACACCAGCCTGAACATCCACGGGATGCCGATCGCGATGGAGGCAAGCGACGTGATAAAAGCTGCTAAGGATACCGGGACAAGATACTTCTTCCTAGGTAATTACTTCGTAGAGAACAAGAACTCGATAAAGAGCTAAGCCCGCTATCTCATTTTCCTTTTGGCCAAATAAGCTATCGCAGTTGTCACCCAGGCGATTACCAGTCCAACTCCTACTCCCCTAAAGTATGCGTTGCCTGTGAGATATCCCAGCGAGACGAATATCACGCTCAGGACCAACTCCAGCGCTACGAGCGCTACATCCAACCGTTCAAAAACCCTTTTTCTCCATTCTTGCATGTTTTCATCTTTTATAATATGTCTATCTTCCTGTTTCCTTCGAGACCTCCCGGTACATGTTCCTCAGCAGGACGAACAGCAGCCCGACCATCACCAGGATCGCCGCTATCGGGAACCAGGTGACGAACGCGGGGCTGGCATAGCCTGTCTGGGCTGCGTTCGTCAGCTCGACCAGCAGCAGGATGAAGACCAGCGCGACTACCACTCCCAGCGCCAGTATCAGCTCGAAGTAGCGGTTTATCCAGTAGCCCTTCCTCTTTTCAGAGACCTTCATGATGCTCGCGTAGAAGGCGGGCATGTTTATCAGGTACGGGTAGTCGTTTATCAGCTTGAAGCGGTAGTAGGAGATGAGCATTATGAGGACCGGGGCTATGCTGAACGCCACTGCGAGGATGTAGAACACGCCGCTGTTGCCGTAGCCGTTGGGGGCGCCATTCAGGCCGTAGTGCACCGGTATTGTAGTGCCCGAAAGGTAGTATATGGCGATGCCTGCCCTCGCCCAGATGACCAGCAGCTCAATGAAGAGTATCACGAACAGCCATCTGCCCAGTCTTCCGAACGGCTGCTTCTGAATCCTTTTTGCTTTTGGCATGAATAACACCCGACTTAAAGATTATTAATTGTTGTCAAGTCCACCTTGGCCCCTTCTCTAAGCCCAAACCGCTTGGCGTTGCCGGAAGGCAGCTCCAAAACGTACCTTGCGTCGCTCTTTGGCCTGTAAGTGGGAC
Organism: uncultured archaeon; assembly: GCA_963787445.1. Lineage (GTDB taxonomy): Archaea > Micrarchaeota > Micrarchaeia > Micrarchaeales > CABMGC01 > JAJZOD01. The sequence goes on along the minus strand of CAWBCT010000010.1, from coordinate 4,476 downwards.
AGCTGAATATCGATTTGCATGGTTTTGCATTCTGGGCAATGTCAACTACCTTCCCTGAGCCGTCAAGCCAGAGGATGTCTATCGGGAACTTCATGTTCAGCATCCAGATCCCGTGCCTTGCCTCCCTGTCCGGTGTAAAGAGCATCCCATCGGCGCCCATCTTTGGCCTGTGCATTAATCCGACCATGTTCTTGGTTGGAGAATCAGCGAGCCAGACTCGGAGTTTCTTACCTTTAGCAAGTATCTCAACTGTATCGAACTTTGTGTGATCGTAGATAAGTTTGGTTAGGCACATATGATTCAGTATTAAAGCAAGTCAAAACGATATAAGTCTTCTCATCCCGCTTCAAAGCCTTTGATATTTACCTAAATTATATTATAATATAACTATTGTAAATAAAAAGATAGATATTTATATCCTACTATAATTATATTATAGTATAACTGTGGTAATATGAAAATTCCGATAGCCTTAAGCTTGAAGAACCAAGAGTTCATAGATCTGGCTGAGCTTCAGGACTTGTTTATCGACACAATATTCGCTATAGACAACAGTTTTGTGCTCCATGGAGGAACGGGAATCTGGCGATGCTATTCAGGAAACAGATTCTCATTTGACATAGATCTTTACGTTGCATCGGAAAGGAGCATCGAGATAATTAAGAACTCAATCGCAGCGAACCTCCAAAGGCTCGGAATCTACACCGATAAAATATCTGCGACAAACAGATCTCTGAGAATTTATATCTCCAATTCAAAGTCAAAACTGAGCGTAGACATCAAGTGTCCAGAAGACAAGGAAAATGGAAGCTTCAGGGAATTTGAGCGGATAAATGGGACAACACTGAAATTACGCACACTTACTGCTGAGCAGTACATACTTGAGAAGATTGATGCATACGAGAGTAGAAAATATGCAAGAGACATTTACGATATATATCAGTTGATTGCCTATTCGGGTAAGAAGGAACTCATTAGGAGGCCTCTGAAGAAGTTCATAGAACATCTCGAAGAACCTGTAAACGAAAAGGAGCTTCAGAGTATTGTCTATAACGGACCTGTTCCGTCCCTTAAGGATATGAAAGACACGATAATGGGGGAGATAGAGTGAGATACCTTCAGAATATCAAAGAGGAGTTTTCTAGCACTACCAAACCCGTATTCAACGTCAACGAACTCAAGATCATAAAGGGTCTTAGCGCGGGTTACCGCAGGCTCCTCATCCATAACCTCCTCAAACGGGGGCTTATAGCAAAGATAACCAGGGGCATATACACGTTCCATCAAGACATGGTCGTCCTATGCTTCGCTTTCTCTCCCTCATATTACGGGTTGGAGGACGCTCTTAGAATAAGGGGTCTCTCCATGCAAGGGACAAATCCGATAGTAATCACGCCAAAGAATGTCCGAATGGGTCTACGGACGTTTTTAGGTGCTAATTATCTGGTATACCGGATGAAGCCAGAACTATTCTTTGGGTATGGACTTGTAAAGCGAGATGGATTCTGGGTTCCTGTGTCTGATTTGGAAAAGACAATAATAGACATGCTCTACTTCGGAGGCGCCATAAGGGATGAGCTATGGCAGAACATACTTCCAGGTCTTGACTCAAGGAGGCTTAACTCCTATCTTGAAAAGTACAAGCCTGCTTTCCGCAGGAAGGTGCGAGATACGCTTAGAGACGCAAGAAAATTGCCAAAAGAACGACTTTATGCAAAATCTTACTATATGTCCAATCCAAGTCCTACTTCACCACCGCCTGACTCTGCTCGCGCATGAACTGCTGGAGGTACTCCCTGCTCCCGGTGCCCTTCCCGGTGAGCCCGCTGCCCTTCCAGCCCACGAAGGTGTGGAAGCCCACTATCGCACCCGTTGTGGCGCTTACGGCCCTATTAACGTAAACCGTGCCCGCTTCTATGGAGTTTAGGAACTGCTTGATCTCCGATGTCTTCTTGCTGTACAGTCCGGCCGTGAGCCCGTACTCGGAGTCGTTGGCCATCCTTATGGCATCCTCAAGCTTCTTGTAAGTGTCAACCAGCAATATTGGCAGGAAGAGCTCCTTCTTGAACAGCGGGTTGCCGTGCTCTGCCTCTGCGACCACCGGCTCCACGTAAAGGCCCTCCACGCCCGTCTCCACCAGATTGCCTCCTGTCATTATGTGCTCCTTCCTGAGCTGCGTAACCGTCTCCTTGTACCTCTCCAGCGCCTTCACGCTTATGAGCGGGCCGATGTAGTTGCCCTTGATTAAAGGATCCCCTATCTTCAGTGCCCTGGTCCTCTCCAGCAGCTTGCTCACGAACTCCTCCTTCACCGACTCGTGCACGTAGACGCGCGAGCAGGCGCTGCACTTCTGCCCGCTGAAGCCGAAGGCCGCGCTGCTTATGCCCGAGGCCGCATCGTCGAGATTGGCGTTTTTAGTAACAATAGCGGCATTCTTCCCGCCCATCTCCACCACGAAGACCTTCTGCTGCCTGAGGGCGTAGGACTTGGCGATCATGGACAAGCCGGTCTCGTGGGAGCCGGTGAAGGCGATTCCAGCCACGTCCGGGCTGGTTACTAAGGCGTCGCCCACTTCTGAGCCTGGACCTGTTACGTAGTTAAAGACCCCGTCCGGAAGCCCTGCCTCCTTGAAGATCTCGTAAAGCTTGAGGCCGGTGAGCATGGACATGTTGTCCGTGCAGGAGGGCTTGAAGACCACTGTGTTGCCTGTGAGCATGGCGCCCACGCTCATTCCTGTGGAGATGGAGACTGGGAAGTTAAAGGGTGCGATCACTCCGAAGACCCCGTAGGGCTTGAATAGTATGGTGACCTTCTCCTCCTGGCCCGGAGCCCCCTGGAAGCCTGCGTTGACCGTTTCTTTAGTGCCTTCGAGCTTTGACCTCCTGATGAAACCCTTATTTCGCTCCATCTCGAGGCAGTAGTAGTTGATGAAGTCTATCGCCTCGTCCACCTCGCCGATGGACTCGTAGCGTGTCTTCCCGTTCTCGATGCTGAGGATGGCGGCGAGCTCGAACTTCTTGGTGGAGAGTAAGGAGGAAGCATTTCTGAGGATCTTGATGCGGTCTTTGTAGTTAGTGGTGGACCATGAGTGGAAGGCGGCCTTGGCGGCATTAATGGCCTCAGTGGCGGTGTTTCTATCTCCTTTCTGGAATCTGCCGATTAAGGAGCCGTTAATAGGGGAATACTCGACTAGTTCGTCCTTTGTTCGGACTTCTTTGCCTGCAATGTAAATAGGAAATGTCTTCCCGAGTGTTCCGCTTCGTATCTTGGCTACGCTGTTATCAAAGAACCTGTCGAATTCAGCCTCCTTCCCATCTTCGAGAAACTTGCGGTAGGTGAACTCGTTCTTGAATTTCATAATACCAGATAGAAAGTATAGCAATAAAACCATATACTTTATTCTTTGCTACCGAACTGCTTGAAAGCCGCCTCTAGTACTGAACGGACATTAGTGAACATCTTCAAATCTTTTATTGATTTTCTGTCAAACCACCCTATGTCTGTGGATTCATGGCTAAGTAGCTGCGTTCTTGCTTTCTGCTTCAGCTATGTAGACCATGTCGAAATGCAGATGCGGTTCGTCCTTGTACTCTACGTTCTCGTTAAGTACAACGAATGGACTCTGGACCTCTATTGCATGCCTGTCTCCCTTTACGACCTGTCTTTTTGTGTATAGTAAATTCACTTTTAGACCGGTCTCTTCCATTCCTCCCTCAACGCCGCTTCAGATGGCAGTTCTCCAGGCTCAATATGGCCTCCAGGCGGCATCCACACCTCCAGTTTCTTGTGATTGAGGAGTATTACATTCTTATGCTCCTTGTCAAACACGATAGTCGTAGAAACCAGACACCTCTTCACTACAAACACCCGTGCGATTAACTAAACAAAAAGGTTAATAATCAGTTGCGACCCAAATTGATATTGTGTGTATCAACCTTTTCCTTTGATAAATATCCACTGTACAGAAAGTTTAAATATTTCAAATGAGTTATTCAATTGGGGAAATGGTAACCGAGATCAGAACTAAAACGAGAGCCCAGCGCCTAGGACTTCTCTCGTCTCGGAGGAAAAAGCTCCGATAGAAAAATTAGACCTACTTAGAGTCTTCGCCGAATCTGCCCTGAGGAGGGATCCAGGAGCCCTAGCGGTATGGGATGGGCTTGTACTGAATAGGAACGATCTGCAGAAAGGATTCCCTGAGCAAGGAACGCCACAACCCAAGAGGAAGAGGAGGAAGATGAAGATGGTGGGGTTAAAGTAAAGTCTGCTGAGAGCAGAAGAAGATCTTTTACAACTCTTCTAAGAAGGTAAGATAGCGTGAAGAGCGTAAGCCAGACGGGTTAAGGCTTGTTCAAATCTCGTATTCTACAAATTTCTATTTCTAGACAAAGCGAACATATAAGAATCATAAGAAATTAAGTAGGTAATGGGAAATTTAAATACGCTATGAAAAGGGTAACTCAAATGGCCAAAAAA
>CAWBCT010000009.1:0-17354 GCA_963787445.1 uncultured archaeon | reverse complement strand
AATCTTGATTACGACGACAAGCTTTTTGCTGCATTTCGCTTAGGGCTTCGGTTTATCCGAAATCTTTAAATAATGCCGAGGACACTATAAATCCATGCAAAAGGCAGAGATGCAGACACTTGACAGGATACCAACTCAGCAGATAGACATGCTGCTCAAGAGGATTCATGCCAACAATTCTTATCCTCAGACTAACAAGGAGGCCTTCGATGATATCGTTTCTTACTTGAGGAGCAGAGGCAGCAAGCCTAACACTCTGCTCAAGCACATTTACTGTTTTGAGAAGTACGCTGATGCAATAGGCAGCGTGGAGATGCCAACGGCCACAAAGAAGGACGTGGAGCGTGCCTTCGCTAAGATAGAGAGCCTGAATATGGCCCAGGAAACAAAGCGCCAGGTTAGGGTTGTTGTAAAGGCCTATTACAAGCACTGCTATGGAAACGACGAGTTCTTTCCCGAGGCCGTGCGCTGGCTCAAAACAACGTTAAAGGAGCAGGATCAGATACTCCCAACTGACTTGATAAGTGAGGATGATATCCTCAAGCTGCTTGACGCGTGCAAGAACAAGCGAGACCGCGCACAGCTTAGCCTACTGTTCGAGCGTGGCCTCAGAGCTGCGGAGCTGCTGGGCATGAGAAAGAAGGACGTAAACCTACTCGATAATCCTCCTTACATTATCGTAAACGTTAGTAAGACAAAACCGCGTAGAATTCCCATAGTTTTCTCTGCTGGGTACATGGCTGATTACATGAATCAGGACAAGATCAAGGCGCTTTCGCAGAATGACTTTCTCTGGCGGGATTTTGAGCATAACGAACCCCACGAATACGACGCTCTCAGGCTGAACCTTAAGGACATAACAAAGAGGGCTGGGATAAACAAGCGTGTGCACTTGCATCTGTTTAGGCACTCGGCAGCCTCGCGAATGGCATCCGAGATCCCAGAGGGAGTGCTCCGTGAGATTATGGGATGGAGCAAGAAGAGCAACATGACGGCCAAGTACGTGCACCTATCTGGCAAGACTGTTGATAATGCGCTGCTCAAGATGGATGGCATGGTTGTTGAGGAACACGAGACCAAGCTGCAAACAAAACAATGCCCTCAGTGCAAGTTCCCGAACATCCTGGGTGCCTATCACTGTGCGCGTTGCAACGCTCTCATTGAGATAAAGGGCATAAACGACATCCTAAAGAACAAGGAACTCGTAAAGCGGGTCCTGGCAAAGGCGATAAAGGATGAATCTCTCTTCGAGGAGATATACAAAGAGATGAAGTAAGCCTTAGGGCGAAGGAAAAGTAAATAAATATATACGTTAAACTTTACAATATGTTTAAATACAGGTAATTGCATGACTGAGCTTGTTTCTCTAAAGACATATGATACTCCTACCAAGATTGCACTACTGGAAGGTTTAGACTACAAGTCCGATGGCGTATTTGTACTTGATAAAGACGGCAAGAAACTTATAGATAAATACATCGACACTCCGATAAAGTTAGACGAGATGCTAATCTTACCTGGAAGCACAGTAATAATATGCGATAATGAGATAAGCATACTTGGCTACATAGAGGAGTATGGGGATGGCTACCTCTGATGATCCCACTGCTAAGATAGCAGAAGGCGTTACTACTGCAATAATAAAACTAACAGCCGAGCAGATCAAGGCACTTGTAATCAAATTTCAGAACAAAGATATTGCATTTATAGAGGATCCGAGTATAATTCTCAGGATAAAAGCGCAAAGAGACACGCCCTCCTGGAAGTTCTATGAGATGTACGTGAAGGACCCAAATCTTAGGATACAAATACAACTCGGACTTACTCTTCGTGGCTATACTAAAAACAATGATAAACCAAACATAGAGAAGCTCCGAAGTAAAATAGTAAAGAAGTATGATATACCTGGCTTGCACATAGCTGAATACGTATCAAGTAACGTTCTGAGCAAGTATATCGGATCTTTGATTGATACTACCTCTTCCACCCAACAAATTATAGATAAAGTTACTGATGTATTGAAGAATGTAGAGAGGGACGTTGTCTTTATAACTGCTGGAGAGGATGAGATTGAAGAGACCGCTGCTCTAATATTGCTGCGCATAAATGCTAATGTACCTAATTCTCTAATAATAACGAGTGCACGTGGAGCCATGAAGACTCACACTAAGATTCTGGAGCAGATTAGTGGGAAAATAGCCTCAAGATATAAGATAGAGTCAACATATGACTCTCCTCAAAATCCAATAGAGATGGTTACCTTCATAAATAAAGTTAGCTGATACGAGTTAGTCTCTTACTAACTGAGATACTTCTTGAAGATGCTCTAAGTAAACTGAGGATAATGGTTCGGGGCTTAAACTCTCAGAGCTCCTTTCTCTTATTTTGATTTGGTAGAAGTCTAAGATTCGCGTACCATACTTCTCAACAAGATGATAAACTGGATGATAGGTATCGTCAAGTGTGGCCTTCACAATTTTTTGATAATCCTCGAGTATGCTTAGTCTTTTTTGATTCCATACTTTATGAAAGTTATCTGCTATAGACCACAAGCCAGAAGCGTTGGTTCTTATCTCTGCCGTTTCCGTCTGATCTTCCTTCTTAAGATAATCAACATATCCATCTTCTTTCAATTTCGAAAGCCCCTTACTTATTGTTTCATAACTTGGTATCTTGTACCCTGAGCTCTTATTTATTGCACTCACTGCCTTGGTTCTCTTTGACTCAACGTTTCCATACTTGTCCGTAGTAAGCATGAAGTTCTTAAAATTCTGAAAATCTTTAGCAAATCCATCGTTATCAGAGTCGGCCGACTCGGATATGAAAATATCAATCTCCTTCTTCAATAATGGTTCTGTTATTCCGTGCTTCTTGATCACAGCGGTTATCAATTCGGAACGCTTCTTAGTTATTTCATCTAATATCTTATCCTCGGTTTTTTGGTAATTCTTATCCGAAGACCATATCTTTTTATCATAGGTTCTGCGACGTTCATCAAGTAATTTGTTTGCTGCTTTATTTACTTCTTCAAATATCTCCTCTAAGAAATGCGTTATGTAGCTATATTCTATGTTTCTCTGTATTGATTTGGTAGTTCTACTTTGCTTGTTTACGAGTAAGATCTGAAGAGCTTCGAACTGGGCTTGAGTGATTGACATAGGATATAACTCAAGGTCCTCGCTTAAGAGTAGTGGGTTTTGTGCTGGTCTCGCCAGCTCACCCTCGACCATTTGTTTTTCACTTTTCTCGCTCATAGGCATCATATCACTAACGGAAACTAAACATAGATTCAACGCAAGATATATATAGTTATCTATTGTTATATGTTTAGCGTAATTTGAACGTAAAGGGAAAGGAAATGACAAAACAGCAAATGATTGAGAAGACGATGCCTCTGACACTTGATAAGGAAACGCTCCAAGCGATAGATCGCTTCGAGCAGAGGGATTCTCCTCGATATCCGCCTTATGCAGAAAATTCCTCATTCAAAAGGCGGCAGAGATTACCACCAGGAAAAAAGGTTAAACAATGCCCCTATTACCAGAAGAAAAGAAGGCGCTGCGCTGGGCCATAACGCATCCCGAGGAGTTCGCGGATGATCCTCTCATCTCGGCATTCCTGGAGAAATTAAAGGTTAAAGTGCAAGTTCAAATGGTGAGGACATGATCATGGCACTCCAGGCAGAACTCGAGCAGATGTGCGGTGAACTTTACAGGCTAATCGAGCGCGACCGTGTGTTCCTATCCGAGCTTACAGACCAGCGCTACGCCGACTCGCTTAGGAAACTGCAACGACAACTCTTCATCAAGAAGGCCTCTATCCTTGCACGGCTCAAGGGCCGCGTGAGCTCTGACAGAAGCATAGCCTACGCACTAAACAGCATTATGAATGATTAAGAGGAGATAAAGTGGAAAATGGAACAAAATGGAACGAGTATATGGGCAAAAAGCTCAAAGTGCTCTACAATGATAAGGCCTCTACTTATCCGCGTAGCAGGGAAGGCACTTAACTGCCGTCCAGGACGGCTTGTTGTTCATCAAGCAACCGAGCCCATACCCAGAAGTGGCGATCGCTATTTCTACGGTGGTTCGGATTGAGGTGCTATGATGGCCGATCTGGTTCACTCGAGGATGTGATGCGCATAAATCACATTCGAGACGCCCTTAAAAAGGGAGAGGATATCGATACACTTCTGTCTGAGAATCAATTCTCGCGAAGCCTTATCAAGAGATTATGCGGTTATTGGCGAGATGATCAAGCAGTTTCCCGTGAAGGCAGACCGACTGAATGAACTTTATAAACACATGAAACCAAGAATAGAGGTTCCTAAAGACGGCAATCCGATAGGCGACGTTGCGGTGTCGATAGGCGAATACTACCACTTACGTCCATACACCATCCTCGCCGCTGGCTGACGTGAGATAGTCAGACTAAATATGGAGCCATAAACAACAAGAAAGAAGGGAGACGACGCAAAAATCTTGGGCTGGAGCGGTAGATAAGACGCGTTCATCACAATGATAGAGAACGATTTTATAATTGGAAAAATCCTTTCAAGAGACGGCGAGGAAATCGGCTTTATCAAGAAAAGCATTAGCGGAAGTTCTGCATCAGCTATCCTTAAGAGCTCCGACCAATTCATCGCGAAGCTGCCAATAATAGAACGAATCTACACAGTTCCTAAACCACTACTCAAGAATGGGAAACTTGAGTTTCCAAAAGAAAGGCTATGATGAGAAGTTGAGATTCTGGACGCCAGCCGATGCACCCGACGTAAGGCTCGATATGTCTTTGCAGGATGGCAAAACTCTGATAAACGAGATATACAAGGAGTTCTGCTTTGTTGGCCAGCAAGATAGGGCTAACGCCATTGCGGACTTGATCACGCCGTACTGCCGAGAGTTATACAACCATGAAACAGCCAGGACACCCGTTAGATTTTATACAGCAAACCAAGCGCGAGCAGGAAAAGACTACTGCGCAGGCATACCGGGCATTCGTATACGAGGGCAATGCCATAGAAGATCCTGCCATATCGAGCGAGCAGAAATGCGACAACGAAGAGTTCAGAAAGAAGATACTGGCCACTTGCAGTAATCATCCGGATGCTACGAATGCACTCGCCAATAATAAAGGGTATCTGAATTGTGCTGCGCTTGAGGCTATCTTGACGAGCGAGGTCATTACCGACAGGATTCTTGGAAGTAATAGAATGGCAACATATCCCAACGTGCTCGAGATATCAATGAAGCGCTAATGTCGGTATCACCTACACTCCTGACGAGCATGAGGAGCATTTTCATCAACCTATTCTTCGCTGTGATCCTAACGCCAGAAAGTTTGAGAATCCGAACCTGCATCAGTGGGTAGCCGAGAAAAGAAGCGAGATACTGTAGCGCTGATCTACGCTCTTATCAGAGATTGGGTGGAGAAAGGCATGAAGCCTGGCAGCCAACCATTCGCAAGCTTCCCAGAGTGGGCGAGAGTAGTCGGAGGCATAATGGAGAACGCGGGTCTCGGGACACCAATGTCGAACGACTTGCAAAACGATGTTGGGGGTGATACCGAAACAAAGAGCATGAAGGTGTCTTTGAGCGTTGCTACTCAAAGTGGCCAGAGTCGTACCTTCCCAAGCAGCAAATAATCGATGAGTTTGAGAATAAGGACAGCGACTTTGCTGACTTGTTCGATTGGCTTGATTGGCAGATTGAAGGGAGGGGCCCGCATGTCTTTCGGTAAGATGCTACTAAGATTCAAGGGCAGAGTCTTCTCTGGCATACGCCTGGATGTCAAGAGGAGACAAAATCAACGCGAAACAGATACAAGTGGACAAAGCAGGACAGCGGCAAACAGGAGGGTAAGCAAGTTCAGATGGGCACTTTGGGCACTTCCACTAACCCTTCGTGTAGCGATATGAAAACAACAGGAGAGGCTAAAGATACTGCCCAAAGTAGCCAAAGCGGGCAAACTTCAGAGGTTCAAAACTCCATGAACACCTCCAAGAAACTCGCAATAGCAGCCCTTTCGGCAGGCCTTACGCTTGCTGCTACAGGGGCCGCCTTGAGCGCCACAAGCGCCATTATGCGCGGCTGTGCGTGGCTTCGGTAGGCGCGGGCTCTGGGATTGCGGCATGGGTGCTGCTCAAGGACTCAAAGAGGGATAACATGGATGACGTGGAACTGAACGGCAATACTGTGAGCTTCTCAATCGGGCATTACCGCGCCAGGGCCAGCCTGCCCGATAACCCTGGCCCTTAATCGAAACGTCTGCATCAGGATAACCCAGCCTCCCACGCCCGAGCTCCCCATCCAGGGCAAGATAAGGGCCCTGCTCAGCGCCATAGATACCTTCCCAAGTCTGCGCTGATTCAGGAGCTCCGCGATGAGCACGTGCCAGATGACGCGGCATACCAGGAGTATTGCGGCGATGAAGGAAGAGGGCAGCTTGAGGCCTTCAGGACGGTTTCCTTTATCTGGCATGCGGTAAAGAGTTCGTATGATGTTTATGGGATGATGGTATGCAGGACTTTTTATGAAGGACAATGGAATATGGAACTGAAGCCAGGATTTCATCAAAGCTGAGGTCGAGAAGGCTACTTAAGGCGAGAGACTATGCGACCTCAAATAAAGGCCGAGCGTGAAATGTCAAGACGACTCCAAGAGACAATGCTCTATCTGGTGATCAGCACAGGGTCTATCGGTCGGTGAGATCACTGGCTAATGATTTATGAGGATTGTTAAGATAATAGGCAGCGATCGTTGTCTCTGCGTTCAGGCCTCCGAAGATGATAAGGCCATCGATGTGATATTCCTTCTTGACTCAGAGCAAGTTGTACCTCTGAAGGTCTCAGAGAAGCCAGATGGCTCTGAAGCTCGAGACATCGGCCCACCGAGCCCCGAGGGTCTAACAGCCCCTTATCAGGGAAGAGAAACAGTTTGACGAGAGAGATGCAGCAGAATCGCTCAGAGGTGATTCCCAGCCTTTTCTCTGAAAAATTCCCCAGAGAACCTTCAGAGGGTTTCCCGAGGGTTTCAGCGTCCTTTAAGCTCAGGGATGACTGCTATGCATTCTCAGAGCCTCAGAGGACTTCCACAGGCAAGGCATACAACCAGGTAACGAAGAATGCGAGGCCTAACCGCTCTCATGGAGTATACGAAGGATACCCCAGCGGCCGTGTAGAAGTGAGGGTGCTATCTCTGAGATTGTGTTCATGGACCTTCAGATGGACAAGAATAATAGTGGCCCAGCCTAAAGCCTTGCAGGAAGTACAGACTGAAGAAAGACAAGGCCAAAGACAGTGAGGATGAAGAGTGGGACGGGATAGTGGTCCCAATAGGCTAAGGTGATAATGGCGGCGCTAGTAGGCGGTTTTGAAGAATGACTTTCTGTACACACAAAATCATTCTTCCTCTAAAAGTCTAGTTAGACTGTTTTACGACGACAAAACGACGACAAAACAGGCTGTTTTAGAGGCCATATTTATAGTTTATATAGGTGTTTAAACGAGGACAGACAAAGGCTCAAACTCACGACAATAACCTCTATCTATGCAGGCTCTGACGACGTCAGCAAGGAGATATGGGGCATAGCCGTTGCAGGATTCAGGCGTATGGAGGCCAACAAGCAGGGCAAGATAAGGTCTTATCCTTACCCTACTATCCTCACCAAGCTCTTCCTGTTCCTCTACCTTGCAGGGGCCAGGCTCGGCGAGGCCCTGCACTCCGATAGGATAATAGCTTATGAGAAGGTGCACAAGGGACGTAGGATCGCCTACATCGAGAAGATAAACGAAAAGCACTTCATAAACCCCTCCTTCAAGTGCCTTGAGTGTGGCGTGGAGCTGCCCTCCAGGAGCAAGATGAAGGCTCACCTCGAGGATTACCACAGAGGATCATCCAGGGGCTTTAAGGTGCTCGGAGAGAGGGGAAAGAGCGTGGCAAACCTGCCCCTGGAAGGCTACGACGCTAAGAGATGGGATGACATCATGCGCGGAGTCCAGGATGAGCGTGGCCTGGGCAAGAAGTTCGCGAAGCTCGGAGGATATCAGGCAGCAGCTAACCTCTCGCAGGTGCTCAAGCATAACTTCAGAGCCAACATGACCGACGATAAGAACATCTACGAGGATCACGGCATCACTCCGCATAACCTGCGCCATCTCAGGGCCTATAACATGCTCATAAACAAGGGCTACCCTCCCGAGCTCATCCAGGCCTACATGGGCTGGGCCAGGAAAGACATGCTCGAGCACTACGTCTATATTCAGAAGCAGCTCAAGACTGCGGGCCAGTTGGAGATGCTTGATAGGCTGGAAGCGAAGGCCTAATTCTTACTTTCTAATCTCTCGCTTCCAAATAAAGAATATGATGCTTATAGCTATGTAAGCCAGGAGCAGGATAAGACTATACCCTATAAATAATGAGACATCAAGCAGTATCGCCAGCATGAAGCTAATCAGGCAAGTTAGAACGAACTGGGCTGTACTAAACCTCTTCAAATCCTTTTTTATTAAGATGCCCATGCCGAGTACTGCCATCAAAGCAGGTATTGGAACCAGCACGGACAAGGATGACACAACTAAGATCGCAACCCTCCCAGAGTGCGTGCTGTCCTCCTCAACCGCCTTCTTCTTTGTCTTTGATATCGCTATGTTCTTGGTTGCCATCCAGAAGGCTACAAACATTATGAAATACACGAGCTCAACGAACCCAAAACAAATAATACCGAACACAAAGAGTCCAACATAAAGTATCAATCCTAATACCAGCGAATTCACTATCGCGTTCACGTACTCGTCATGTTCAAAGTCAGCGGAGTCCTTCTTCTTTGTATATTCTGTTATCTCTCTACCAAGAAGCGGTGCAAACAATCCAAAGGCTATCGCAAATATGAACAAGACTATCCACAAGTGCGACTTCTTCTGGTTTGTTGCCATAATTCCATCTCCTTTGTCGATTATTTAAAGTGAGGTTATCTTTTTATTCCCTCTGGTCTATTCTATATTTGATGGTATGAACTGGGGCGTAGTAATAGTTATCATCGTGCTGCTCGGCATTGGCTATTATCTTTACAGCAATCCAACGGCAATCTCAAACCTGGCATCGGGCAAACTGCCAAGCATCTCTCAGCTTACTCAGTCAGCCGTTAGTATCCCACAGATAGACGCGAATCCAGTGAGCTATCTCAACAAAACCATATCAGTCCGCGCCGAGCTTGAGGATTTATATGGGTTAAACTACACAGAGCTGTACGATCTCCAAAACGGAGTCAATGACGAGATGTATCAATACTTTTCCAGCAATCAGACCCAGTATTATCTGCCGCTTGTCTTGCCAAACCAGCCGAATAGAGTCTGGCAGTATGGCAGCTCCTACTTATTTACTGGCCATCTTTCGGTACTCTACTACTGTGGAGTCGGAGCCTATGGATACTATGCGGCTATCAACGGCACATGCCACAGCAGCTCCGCGGACTATTGGGGGAATACTCCGCCGTCTAATAGCTCCGAGTATTATTGCACAACTCAGTTGAACAAGACGTATGGCTGGACAGATTACACTTGCTATCCTGCGAGCCCTGCATCAGCGACCTATTATTTTATCGCGAGCAACGCAACGCTTAATGGTTGATTAAATGGGCAATACGGCAGATAGCTTCATAGAGGGTTTGAAAGAGGCAAGAAATCTGTATATATTATGCCCAAACTGCGAAGAGATAATATCCCTACATGATTCACCTCCTTTCTACTTGAAAAACGCACCAGATAATATACTCACAAAGGCATCGCAAATAATTGCAAAAGGAAACACGAAAGTCAAGGAAGAAAGAGAGAAGTGGAAGTACAAACTCGAATCATACGATAAGGATTGGTCAAACAAATACAATCGTAAAGTAGACGAGCTCAAATCATTCAAAAGTAACACATTTCTCGCAAACAAGAAAGTTAACGATGAACACACTGCACGAGCTTTGCGCTCAATGAAATCCCAATACGTCGGTCGTCTTGGAGAGATGTTGCCTATGATCGCAACAAAATATACTGGAATCAATCCTTTTGATATTTGCTTCATCCGCCCTCAGCCAGTAGACCTCATAGCGTTCGAGGGCCTTTTGAAGAGGGATGTAACAAAGATAACATTCATTGATATAAAGACTGGAGGTGCATCGCTTACTCCGACTCAGAAGTCCATAGAACGAGTAATTGACAAAGGTAAGATTGAGTTTAGACCAATCCGAATCAATGTTGATAAACTTGCTCTGGGAGACGCTGTGAAAGAGGAATGACTCGATGGGCCTGTTCGGTTGGAAACCAAAGGAGGACGTTCTCTATAAGAGTTGGGTAAAAAGACGATTGACTTATAATTCCAGATCAAACAGACGCTTAGGCCATGCGTCTGGTGGCAGCGCAACAAGCATAAATGTAGTAATTAAACTGAAAGGACTTAAGGAGTATACTGGCGCTTTCAAAGTACATGGCGACGCGGGATTAACTGAGATATGGCTATATTACTCAAAGCAACTGAGGACAAAGCGACCATTCCATCTCTCAATCTCTACTAAGCAGATCAAGTTCTCAAAGAGCGCATCAAGGGAAGAAATATTGCCGCAACAAGGATATAACATCGGTACCGTTTCTCACACGGACGTTAGATATACCTTATCTTTCACGTTGCCAGAGGAGCACGTCAGGAAGTTTGACTCATGGCAAAGTGTCAGAGCGCCGTAATCTTTATCGAGACTCCTTCCAGGATCCCGTCCTTCTGTAGTCCAAGCCTCAATCGGCTGGAGAGATGGCCCTCGCAGTAAACTCCGTTCTTCTCATGGCTCGGCACCTCAAACCTGAACTCTCCGCGCTGCTTGCAGTCCCCGAACATACAGTTTACCATACGCAATCACTCATTTTAATGCTGCCCACTTATAATAAGCGTTCATTAACTCTTCCAAGTCGAATATAATCTTCAGTGTTGTTGCCACAAGGTTCGGCGTATATCTCACTACTGGCGTCTCTTTCTTGAACAAATCCAATGGTGATTCTCCATTCTTAATATATCTACTCTTAGATGCTGGTCCTTCTGCAATCCTGGATAATGCTGCCAGGGATTCAGAGTAGTCATTGAACTCATTTACTATGTACCACAAGGCAGTATCCTTCTGAACTCCGTTTACATACTCTCTATCCTTATCGGGAAGTTGCATGTCGATTTTGTGCAATCTGTCCATCTCCTTGAGGTGGCTGGGCCACCTTCTCCCTCCTCAAAAGGTTTAAAGAATTTGTAGAACGTCTCTATGAATATCCCTAATCTTCTGTCATCGCTTATATCGAGCTGATCCATAGCTGTAGAATCGTCTGCCTTTCTCTGAAGACTATCTGCCCTTTCTTCTTGAAGGCGACTAAATAAAGCTGCAATTTGTTTCAGGTCGTCACTCCCAGCCTGCATGTTGGCCTTTTCTCTGGCAGCTTTAGCCAGTCTGTCATAAACTTCACGATAAATCTTGCTTGGCTTATGGCTCACTTTGTTGGCGTAATATTTATCATCCAACCCTGCAATCGTATTGCCAAAGAACTTGAAGGTTTTCTCTATTCCCTGCTCCAAACACCATATAGACTGAGGATAAAGCTTGTTTTTATGTAAGATGATACTGGCTCTTAAATCGCTTCTTGCCAGGTCTAATTCCTTAAATCTTCTTAACTGCATTTTCTTGGAGAATAAACTCTTGTACGTTCAAGCACCTGTAGTGATGTAAAGCAGAAAAATTAGTATCATGAACAGCGCAGATATTACTGTGAGAAATGAAATACTCCATATTATCATCCCACGTGCAAACTTTTCTCGCGGGCTCTTATTCTCAAAGTCAGAGTAAAGCACGGGCCTGAATATTACGGATAGCATCAAGAGCGCGGCTATGTATATCACTACGCTGGCGCCTAATGCACTAAGCAGAGGACTCACACCACTTATGCATCCGCTGATCCTCGCGCTCATGTTCTGGGCTACTATGCTGTTGTTCGTTATACTGCTGCTTGTCTGTGGAGTGCAGAGTGCTGTTGCTCCTTTCGATGCGGCTAAGGTCATTAAAAATAGGACTATGCCCAGGAAGATGGAAGCCACAGCCACAAGATTCGAGAAGAGGAGGCTATCTTCATCATGATCAATCTGCCCTCTTGCCCGCATGAAGGATATGCAAAAGGCCAACAGTAATGATAAGAGTAGCGCAATAGGAACGCTCAGGAAAGAAGCCCAGTCCATATAATATGCTTTATCAGAATAGATATATATCGTTATATATCCTGATAATCAGAAGCGAAGGTATGGGCTCCCGCCGAGTCCATTGAACCCGAACCCACGCTCACGTGTCGTCTGACCGTTATCATGAATCTAGAATAATCGAATGTACTCCACGTCCATCACCAAATAAGTCTGAATCCCTAACTAAACGTAGGTTTTGGAAAGCAAAGAAAGGTTATCAAAACAGCTTTACAAATTTGCCATTCTTGCTCTTTGACCTACTGAGAAACTGGTATAATAGCACTAAGGCTACGGTCATCGCTATGCCTACCGCAAGCACCTCAGTTGGCAGGCTTACGAAGAAGATTATCAGAATTATTACGCCTATCACCGGCAGGTATGGGTAGAATGGCATTCTGAAGCTTGGTTTGCGGCCCTGCCTCCTGAAGTGAATGATATCAAATCCTAAAAGCAGATAGTCGAACATTAGGCTGAAAGTAACTATGGAGACTATGATGTATATGTTTCCTGCAAATAACATGGCAACCCCTATCACTGCAGATATGATTACACCGTTTTCTGCAGTGCCCTTATCCTTGTTGAATTTCATCAGTATCTTTGGGAGCAGACCATCAGCACTCATCTGGTAGATTGATCTTGAAGCGGTCAATATTGAAGCAAGTGTTGCTGATGCTGTCGCTATCAGTGCACCAATGCCTACAAGGATCAAAAGCCATGAGGATGAGCTAGTGCCGGCCAATGCGGAAGTCAACGGGTCTGCCGAGATCGTGTATGCCGATGCCGGTTGAAGCAGCAGCAATCCAAACACTACCAGCACGTATAGCACTAAGCTTATCAACACAGCCGCGATTAGGGCTTTTGAAGCCCCAGTCGCACCTCCCTTTATCCTTCCAGATATGCTGGCTATGGACTGGAAGCCCGAATAGGCGAAGATTATGGCAATGCCTGCCACGAAGATGTCACTGAGACTTCCCGTGGATGCACTGAAAGCGAAATGCGACGCAGTAGACGATGGATCCGCCAGCGCAACCACGATTGCAAAGCCTATGAATATTAAGAGAATCAATATTTTTATCACAACAAGGACTGAATCAGCTTCGGCGGCTTTTTTAACTCCAATAAGGTTTACAGCTGAAAGTATCCCTATAAGAACTATTCCGAATGGTATCGAATAGGCGTTTACGGACATTCCAAGAATGCTCGCAAGATAGGCCCCGAAACCCAACGAGACCACGGAGATAGAAATGGCAAGGCTGAGGTACCTGAATATACCTGTTATGAACCCCACCCTGCTTCCGAATGCCTTATACGTGTACGAATATGATGCACCCTTTTCATTAGGCATGAGGGAGCTGAGTTCGCCAAGCTCAAAGGCAAGTATCAGAGCCACAATCCCTACTATTACGAATGCGAAGAGGGCATCGGCTCCGGCTAATGCTATAGTAGTGCCGCTAAGTACGAATATCCCTGCGCCGATTATGGCTCCTAGCCCCACAGCAGTTGCTACTGGAATACTGATTAATTTGTTCTTCTCCATCGGCAACACTCTGATAAGAACTTTAGAGGCATGTTAATTAAGTAATCCTGTACCATGAATAATTCTGTTACCTTTTGGTTCAAACTTTGCCCCATAGTCCATAATGTTCTTAAACCGAAATCAAATATATAACCGTCGTCTTACTGCAGGGCCTTTTTATCTTTCGTTAAAAGCTAAATTAACATAAGAAAGCCACCATAATCTTGTACAGTGAACTCAGTTGGATACATACGCCGAGTCCACTTTTATTTTACGAAGAAGCGGTTCTGACTCTCCAACCAAAAGTTTATATATTTATCATCTGATATATTTATCAGTTGATTAAGTGGAAAAGGAACTAATGGAATTCAAACCTAGGAACTTAGATAGATTGCCACGATTGGACACCATATTAATGGTGGAAAAGGCACTGTACAAATATAAAAGCGACAAGACAATAACGCAAATATGGCATCTACTTCCTAAGAAAGTTATGTGGACTACCTTTGTAACCATTCTTGATTATCTAGAATATTCAGGCAAGATAATAGTCGAAGAGGATAAAACAATCACATGGCTCTGGAACCCTAAACTTGCCGAAAAGATAAGGAAGGAAGGCGTGATTGTGTGAAAAGTGATAGAATAAAGAAAGTTGTATTTATAGACCAATCACTCTACAACTCTTTCTTAGAGTTAAAGTCTGGCAAGTTCGAAGAGAAGGAACTGGCATCTTACATACAGAGGGCTATAGACGACTTAAAGGAAAATCCTCTAATAGGAATAAAGTTACCAAGTAAACTCTGGCCTAAGACATACTTACAACAGTTTTCCATTACAAACCTTAGGAAATACGACTTGCCAAATGGATGGCGTTTGATTTATACTCTTCAAGGTTCTGATGTAGAAATTGTTTCCATTCTATTAGAATGGTTCTCTCATAAAGAATATGAAAGACGTTTTGGCTATAAAAGCAGATAGAATATATTTTTGTGTGGTACCCCGAATGAAAACTATATTCTAATGGTGTTTGTCCGTTTATGCACGTGTTAGTACAACGTACTCAAATACGGAAGTCCGCCGAGTCCACTGTTCACCTTCTCCTCATTTATCACGTGGCTGGCAGACATGCATCTTTAGCATGCAACTAAAAGCTTTAAACGAGCATGTATCGTGTCTGGTGTCTTTTTGCATACGCTTGAATTGGATAACGTTGACTCGGGCTACAATGGCAAGCCAGTATTGCATAACATCAGCTTCACTGCAAAGGAATCATCCGTATATGTTGTACTTGGACCTAACGGTGCGGGAAAGACTACGCTTTTCAGGACAATAGCGGGCATACTGGAGCCCATCTCGGGCAGGATACTTCTTGATGGAAAGGACATAAAATCCTCAAATGATTTTAGAAGCAACATAAACTACCTCTCGCACTACAATGCGCTCCCGGAGGAGATGACAGTATATAATGCACTTAGGTTCTATGCCGGGATGGAAGGGGGAGATCCGGAGAAGGCAATCGATCTGCTAGGCCTCAATGAACTGCGGGACAAGAGGGTGATAGATCTTTCGCAGGGCCAGAAGAAGAGGGTGTCCATAGCAAAGGTCTTCCTCAAGGACAGGGACGTCTACCTGCTTGACGAACCGACTGCAAACCTCGATCCCGGCCTTTCCAAGGAGATAAGGGATCTCATACTGAAACTTAGCAAAGATAAGCTGGTACTTTACTCTTCGCACAATCTTTACGAAGCCACTGACATAGGCATGAATCTTATACTGATAAAGGATGGCAAGCTGGCTCTGTTTGACAAGATTGCGAACGTCCGGTCGAAGGATTATAGAGTGGGGATAAAGGCCTCCAAGGACATCACGAAGATCGTTGACGCGAAGAAGGACAGCAGCGGCTACTACGTGCTCAACGTATCGAAGCCAGAAGAGGCAGGCCTTGCCCTAAGAAAGATAATTGAAAAGGGCATACTTGTTACGGAGATGAAGGAGCTCGACAATCCCCTTCAGGAACTGTTTGGTGATGGTGGTAAGTAATGGCAAAACCACAAAATGAGGGCAAGGGCGTAGAGCTCAAGGAAAACCAGATAATAGTCACTGCAAAGAGGGCCGTGGGCATCAATAAGTTCTACATTGCAATAGCGATAATCATAGGGCTCGGAGTGCTCCTTTTTCTCAGCCCCACTTACACCAACCTTTCAAACCCTTCAAACTCTACAAACTCTTCAAGCCATGGCGTAAATATCGGCGCGATCATGAGCGCCGAGACAGGCGCCAACAGCAGCCTGGGCCTGCCTTTGCTCGCAGTCCCGTTCACCGTGATGCCGATGCTGATGCTGACAACCCCGATGGTGATCTTGTTCGTTTATGACAAGAACAACGGTGTCCTTGAGTATCTCATCTCGTTGGGGATGAGCCAGCGTGACATATACGCACGATACCTGAAGGCCGCCCTGTTGATAGCGGCGTCTTATTTGCTGACTTTCGGGGCTCTGAACCTGCTGTACTCCTTTGCGAGCTTCGGAACAACCTACCTGCCAATAATGCTGATTATCCTGGGCATCGGCGCGCTTATAGCAGTATCAACGGTGGCCTTCATCATAACAATGATGATGACGTTCAGCGTACTTCAGAAGAACAGGGCCGGAGGCAACCAGCCGCTTGCCGTGAGCCTCGGGTTGGTCGGAGTGATACCCGGATACTTCATCCCATTCGTGTTCTCCTTTGGCACTGCGATACTCGTGGAGTTTGGCCAGGCAGTCATAATACTCTTCGTGGCGCTGCTGCTCCTTGCGCTCTCAGACAGGCTGATACGAAGGGAGAAAATGCTTCCTTGACTTATATCTCTTGCAGGTCTTAAAGTTTAGTAAAACTACACACAAGATGCTGAGATGATAATAAACTTAAGAGTAGTTCCCAATTCCAAAGTCGAAACGCTGGAGAAGCTGACCCCTGTAAGCTACAAACTCAAAATTAGAGAAAAAGCGATGGAGGGTCGAGCAAACATTGCCGTTATCGCCACCCTCTCATCACATTTCAATGTGAAAAAGGCGAACATAAAGATAATAAAAGGCACCACTAGCAGGGACAAGGTAATAGAAATATTGGGTTAGGGATCCGAAAGGAAAGCCCAAGCTATTTAAGTTTAGGGCTCTCTATTCTTTCTGTGATGGCACGGCCAAGAAAGCTAAGCAGTTGAGGGTGTTCGGCTACGAGCTGCTGCTCGACTGCTACGACTGCAAGCCCGAGGTGTGCGGCGAGCTCGACCACTGCTACAGCTATCTGGACAACCTAGTCGACTTCATAGGCATGAAGAAGCAGGCCCCTCCCTCAATCTTCAGGACCGACAGGAAATCCTTCCCAGACAAGGCTGGTCTCAGCGGGTGGGTGCCTCTCGCAGATTCATCGATAGTTATTCACACCCTATCAAGGAAGAATTTCATAAGCATAGACGTATACAGCTGCAAGGCCTACAGCAGGGAGAAGGTGGTGGAGTTCACTAATAGGTACTTCTCGCCTAAGAAGATAGAGCAGCAGTTCATACTCCGCGGAAAGCATTACTTCAATGCATACAACAAAGAAAAATAATA
>CAWBCT010000008.1:0-8460 GCA_963787445.1 uncultured archaeon | reverse complement strand
ACGCATTGTCCCCGTGTGCGGTCCCTCAGCTCCCGACTCTTTAGGGCCTACCGTGATGTAATAGGCTGGCTTGCCCGTGAGGAAGTTTGGGGAGATCCGGCGATCATTAGTCTGCACCTGTGGAAACCCCGCTCCTTGGAGTGGGAAGTGAAGAAGACCGATTTTTGTTTCCGATTCAATCACCTTTAACACCATACTTTTTCCTAAGTTCTTTTAGACCTGCATTGATTATTACTCTACTTTGTTCTCTATATGTTATCCCCTGTCCAATCGTTTACATATACGTCAATATCATCAACAATAGCAAACGCCAAAATCTGACTTCTCCTTTGCTACAATATGTTCTAAAGAATTTGGATTGATTACTGTCTTAGTGTAGAGGATTCTATCCTGATTCTTTTGGTCGTTTCTTGCCTCGTCGATTAAGTAATTCAGAAACTCCGTCCAGCGTTCACCGCAAAATAACCCTTCGTCGTTCACGCAGGCGGCGTCTTCCTTATCTTCATTTGTTTCGCAGACCTCCCTCATCGTGGTCTCTTTGTGTTCGGCTTCGTCAATTATCTCGTCGTTGTCCATCTCAATCCCAGTAAATATCCGCCGTTCCCTCGACTTTTACGTTCTCGGCGCTGGTGGGAGTGAAGAAGACCGCAGATTTTTGGTGTCCATCAAAACTCCTCCAAGAACTTTCTCAGCTCCTCGAGCTTCTCCTTCGTGTCTATTGTTATTCTCGGCAGTTCAAAGTCAATAGAAACCAAAAGGTCAAACCTCCCAGAGACCTGTGCGTTGCCATAGACCTGTGCGTTGCCATAGACCAGTGCGTCGCCATAGACCTGTGCGTCGCCATAGACCTGTGCGTTGCCAGAGACCCGTGCGTTGCCATAGACCCATGCGTCGCCAGAGACCCATGCGTCGCCAGAGACCCGTGCGTTGTCATAGACCCGTGCGTCGTCATAGACCTGTGCATCGCCAGAGACGTATGCGTCGCCAGAGACCCGTGCGTTGCCATAGACCAGTGCATCGCCAGAGACGTATGCGTTGCCATAGACCTCTGCGTCGCCATAGACCCATGCGTCGCCTTCCTGCGAGAGGTTAGCTTCCTCCTCTACATAGCCCCCCTTTTCTCCCTTCTTGAAGATTGAGAAGTCCACGAGTGCCTCCACCCTGAAAGGGTCTTGCCATCTGGCGAGTTCTTGGTGTCGCTCTTCAAGAGCCCGTATTTCTTCGCTGGTTTTTTAGTTGCCATGTTTCCATCCTTTGTCTAATCATAAAGCTACCGACTTTTAGTCGGTAGATACTTATCCTCTTTTAGCGTGGGGCGTGGTTCTGTAGTAGTCCCAATCGCAAACTGTCTTTCTTTTACCATTTCATAGAAGCTTTGTTTGCCATCCCACATATAGGACAGCATAACTTGTTCATACTCTGCCTGTCCTATTGCAATGAGACTTAGCTGTGCATGAAGCCAATCCTTTAGAACCCTCCATGCTACACGCTCTGCTTGTTCTTGTAGTGCCTGTCCTGCCCGATGCTTCTGCTTTAATATCTCATAGACTTTCTCTGTATTAGCTGGGAGTTTGTAACCTCTCTCTTGATACTTAAATGTCAGTGCTTCTACTCTTCCATCGCCACGATAAGTCTTCATTATCGCTGATGCTCCTGCATTCACTAATAGTTCCTCTATCTCTGTGATAGTTCTTGACGCTGAAATACTTGTCGTGTAGTTTTTAATATTCATTTTGCTCGCCTTCCAACTTTTAGACCTAATCTAAATCCCAATAAAAGGATTACGATTTCTCTTTTTGTCAGTGTGATTTTTGTATCCATCTACTCAACCTCTTTCGTTTTGGCTTCGTGCTTGAGCGTGGCGATTGCTAAATCTAATGTATTTATGGCAACAATCCCTTCTTCATCTGTTTCAATTATTTTTGCATGAATTAAATCTGACATGCCTATCTTCTCCAACTTCAGCCACGCACTTCGCTCGCTCGGAGGCTTGGGCTTGTTCTTTAATTTCGTCAGCGGTTGCGTTCATATTAAGAACTACGTCTGCTAATCTTTCTTTTTCCTTTTGGAATTTCTCCCATTCAGCGTCACGGGCTTCGTTGAGCATTTCGCCTACTCTAATAATATATTTTTCACCATTAGGAGCTATTACACGAATCTCGTCTTTCTTGTCATCTATCCAGAGAAGTCCTAATCTATCTGTTTCTTTCTTAATTATCTCGTCGTTGTTGCTCATACACTCGCCCCCTCGCGCTTGACCGCGTCAAGCTCTATCGCCTTTACTGGCACTTCCTTGTGCTTGTGCTTCTCGGCCTTCTTTGCGGATTCAGGAGCGTAGACGTAAAGCACACCATTCACATCACACAAAAGCCCATAACCTTTCTTCCAGACCTCGATGCGGGCTTCTACGTGGGCAACGTGCTTCTTCTTGTCCTTGTATTCTAGGTCATCCACGACTAGCAATCTAGCCATTAGTGAGAAGTCCCATGCGCTGTCCCATGCGCTGGCCGATGCGCTGGCTCCTGCGCTGTCCCATGCGCTGTCCCATGCGCTGGCCCATGCGCTGGCTCCTGCGCTGTCCCATGCGCTGGCCCTTGCGCTGGCTCCTGCGCTGTCCCATGCGCTGGCCCATGCGCTGGCCCCTGCGCTGTCCCATGCGCTGGCCCATGCGCTGGCCCATGCGCTGGCCGATGCGCTGGCCCAGTCCTTGCCGTAAAATATCTTCCATTCCTTGTTCGGCTTTCCGTCTGGTTTGTAGAATGGTGTCTTTGGAATTGAAGCCAAGAAATCCTTGAGCTTTGTCTGCGTTCTTTCTGGGAGGTCTGCGTATGGGTTTTGTTCAGTCATAATCTCACTTCCTATTCCACACCGCTTCCTTGTGCTTGGCCATCTGGATCTCGAACCCTGGTGCTGACTCTGGAGCTTTGCCTTAAAGATAGCGAGCATCAGGTCGCTGCGGGAAGCCTCGATGCGTTCTACATCCAGGATGGCGGTAGCCTGGTTGATTGATTCCGTAAGCGTAGCCTTCAAATCCAAGGGCTCAGGAAGGCCAGCCTCGGTGTTTAGGTCGTGAAGCCCAGAATTCGCTTGGGCTGGCGCTGCCTGTGGCGACTGCTTAGGAGAAGCGGGAATCTTTGGCTTGCAGATTGCGTGATAGTTGTTCTTTGTATTCTTTTCCCAGTAGCATTCTGATCCTGCTGGGATGTCCTTTGTGCAAGCGATGCACTTGTTCTTATATTTCGTCTCTGCGACAAAAACTAGGTTATTTGTTTCCATATTGTTCACTTTTGTTTAGCATCTAAGGCTCTCTGTTTTGTCTTGTAACCGCATCCAGGACAGGTTATGTTGCTCAGCTCGGATTCGGTTGTCCATTTATATTTGCAGTGCGTGCATGTAATCTTTCGTTCCATTTTAATCACTAAACATATAAGATAGTCTTGGCAATGCTTGATTGTTTCTTTAGTCAATCTGTTCATCCGAATCATCTGGTTACTACTACTACTACCACCTTTATAAGCCTATCGCTAAGCAACATTTACTAAAGTTCCAAAAGAATAAGGAGGGGCGGTCTAAAGGAAATTTTCTATGGCAAAATGGCTTTACCGCTTCCCTCGGAGAAACAATAGAAGGAAAAGAGTTTTAAGGCTTCCAATCTTGAATGTGAAGGCAGGGTTCAGACTTTGACCTTGCGCTTCTTCTTGGCTGTCGAGAATAAGTCTGCGCCGAGCGTCTCCGGGAAGCCCTTTTCGCTTTTCTTCTTTTTGGAAATCATAGTTACACCTTTGTTTCAGCATCCATGCCTATCACTACCAATATCTCTCCGATTGCTGGAAAGACATGCTAGAGAAGGACCTTTACTTTCTTGTGCTTGCGCTTTGGATAGAACCTTTGTCCCTTTTCTGCAAACCTTTGTCCCTTTTCTGCGAACCTTTGTCCCTTTTCTGCAAACCTTTGTCCCTTTTCTGCATACCTTTGTCCCGTGTTCGCCAATCCTTTGTCCCTTTTCTGCATATCTTTGTCCAGGTTCGACATAACTCTTTGCTTCTTTTTCGTTGTTGCCATGTGTTTCACTATCAAACTTTGACTGTCTTACATTCACGCTCTCTGATTGTTCATACCTTCACCACGTTCTTGACCCTTCTAGCTGATATCGTCCCATCCGCATTCCTAGTCACATTCGATCCGGTAGCCTGGTTGTAAGCCGTCTGCCCTGGCTGAAGCGATGCGGCAAAAGCCTTGTTCGCATTGGCTCTCATCTGGTTCTCATACAGGTACTTGCCCAGCTTCTTGAGTTCTGGGGCTATCTCCTGGCCTGCCTGTTGGAGGAACTGCCCTGTGCCGACTGCACCCTGCTTTGCGAGTCCAGCGGCTTCCGCTAAGATAGGATGGTCTGAGGCGAATCTCTCTGGGATGTTCTGGATCCTAGCTCCTGCGAGCTGAATCTTTGAGGATAAGAGCTGCATCTTCTGCATCCTGAGCTTCTGGAGCATGGCCTTCTCTGACTCAAGCTCCTTGAGTTCGGCGTTTATGCGTGCTAGTTCTGATTTTAGGTCCATTGTTACACCGTGATTGTTTTGGGCTTTGTCTTTAATCTTTCAGCTTCTAATTCCTCTACTGTCTTTATTTCTCTTGGATAGTTCCTAATTGTAATCAGGCTCTCGACCTTATCGGCAGCGTTTCTCCATACTCTTGCCGAGAGGAAATATGAACTCGCCTCTTTTTTATGCCTTCTTTGCTGGTCTAACCGTAATGCTTCGCTGTAATCTTTTGCTCCTTCCTCTTCAAAGTATTCAACTATTCGCTTTATCTCGCCTTTTGATACCATATCTACGCACCATCTCCCTCAAGCTCCTGCCTTCTCTTGGTGAGCACTCGCACTCGGCGGTCAATCTGGCGAAGCCTTGTGTCTATGGCACGGATCTCGTTCACTTCGTTTAACAGGGAGGGTTTCATACTTTCCGTTTGAGATTGATTCACTCATACACGCACCGTTAACTTCCTTTCGGAATTCCAATAAGGACTCTTACAGCGTGGGCAGCACTTTGGCTTAGCTCGCTTATTTCTGCGTTCCCAACGATGGTTGCAGCGATTACAGATACATGTGGTCATACCATCACCCTCTGCCTTCTGTGCTTCTTCTGCCACTTTGTCTTGAGCGTAATAGCCAGATCAATCGCATCAACTAGGCTTTTGTTTCCATCGAGTTCAGCACGGCCCTTTGCACGATTAAGATATTCTTCCTTGATGGTTCCGTCTTTCCTGAAAGCTTCACCACCATACTCTTTAATGAGATAGCGGTGCACTCTGCCTGGCCGCTGAATTGCCCGCTTAAGGAATTTGGTTGCCATGGTTACACCTTCATCATCTTTTTGACTTTCTCTTCAAACTTCTTTGAGCGTCTGCCGTAAAGCTTATCGCTTTGCGCATCCTCTTCTGCTATAATTCTTTCTGTTTCGCCTTCTGGAATCTTTATGTATTGTTTCCCTGAATATTCATGTCCAGCAACTTGGTATCGGATTCGTGCCTTAAGTTTTTTGGCTAAATATTCTTCTGCTTTTTCTGAAGTGGTAAGCAAATGCCTTGGCGGAGTCTCTGCCCTGACATTGTAATCCATCCTTTCTTTTAGGAATCCCTTACTTAATAGGCTCCTCTCCGTTGGAGTAATTGAAGGAGTATCTATGTGTACATTATGCTCTACTGTATCTCGATGGACAAAGTTATTCATCAGAAAATTCCTTTCTGCTTTTGTTAGTATTGGCATATAAATTCCTTTTTATAGTAATATACTAGCATTTAGATTTATATATCCCATACTCAAAAGTCAGGGATAGTAATATACTAGGGAAAAGAGGAGGCTTAATATATCTTGATATATACTAATATAATTGATAAAATGGAATATTGGTTAGGCAAACGGCAGTTGATACAGTTGAATAAGGATTTGGGTGAGGGAGGCATCGTCCTTAACGATGGCAATCTTGAATATGCAGTAGGTATGAAGGAACGAAGATTTAGTACAACCCCGCTTGGATATGCAAGTTGCCTTTTGCAGAGTTTGATACAGGGTCATCCCTTCCTTGATGGGAACAAAAGAACTGCGATAACGGCTGTTCTGACTGTGCTTAGAGGCATGGGAATTACATTGAAGCCAACTGCTGAAAGCGGACTGGAGGAGCTGGCTTTGCAGATAGCCAGTGGCCAGAAGACGAATCAGACCCAGATAAGGAAAGGTTTGGAAAAGATATTGGATAAAACAAAGGTGAAGGTATGAATGAGAAGAGATTTCGCAAAATAAGCAGGAAGGTCATCATACAGTATGCTGGCCTACTTGAGTCATTGAAGCAGGAACGTATGGCTCAGAAGATGCGGGAGGGTGTAGTGCATGGTTAAGATACAGCTTGAGCTTAGTGCTAAGGAGGATTATGTGGTTAGTCGCTACAAGCTGGATAATAAGCTGAAGACCAAGGCTGATGCTATAAAGAAGATACTTTCAACCATGCACTATGTGGGTTAAGGCAGCTTCAGATTGACTGGCTTCTTCCTCGCTTCCTCCATCTTGTCGAGAATCTTGTTGCTGAGATAGAGCGAGCAGTTGAGGGAGCTTCTGCCTTGACATCAACGAATACCGTTATCATGCCCTCGTCGCCTTTTCTGTACGCTGCAAGATCATCAGGGACAACTATCTGCGAGCTATCTATGAAGACCAGGTATGGGTCTATCGGTGCTGGAGTCGTAGGCTGTGGCTTCTGGGCTGCTGCCTTGGGCTTCTTGTCTTCCTTCGGTGCTGGTTCGTCGAGTTTTGGTTCTACCATGGAATCACTTTTTGAATATCCTGCCCTCTCTTCCGAGGTTGAGCTGCGGAGTGCCCTTGTATTCGTGCACCGAAGCGCCCGTTATTTTCACCTGATCGCCAACATTCACCAGGTCTATCGCATCCTGCCAGAGTGAGATGCCGATGCTCCCGGTCTCGTCCGTCACGATGCAGTTAGAGACTCGAAGGTGCTTCCCGAACTTCGTCACTACGTCACGCTCGGACTTCTTCTCGGTGAGTTCCGCTTCCACTTCCACGTTGGCCATTCCAATCCTTAGCTCCTTTACGTTCATGTTTATCACGTTTTCTTTTAGTGTAATCCTGCCGCTATGGCTCTGTAAAGCTTGAGCCTAGCGGGGCCTTTTGCGGTCCAGAACTCGATGTCCTTCTTCAATTCTTGGTACTGATTCAACTGCTCTGGAGGAATATTCCTTAGCTTCTCAAGGGTGTTAGCATACCAGGAGAAGAGCATTGGTGTTTCTCCTAGTTCCTTTATCTGCTCGGCTAGGTCATTGGTGGTTATCTCTGTTTCTGGCATGGATAAGAACTGGATGTCATGGGCCTTGCTTGTTGCTGCATCTTCGCATACCTGCTTGATGTCTGCTGGCGAACGTCCAAAGGTTAGTAAAGCAAGCTTTAAGTAGTTTATTTTCTTGGCTATCTTCTTGCCTTTCACATAGAACTTGAATAATGAGATCCTGTCATTCGTTCCTGGAGGCCCGCAGTAAATCTTCTTTGAGAATCTTCCACTCCTTGTGAATGCCTCATCCAGTGCCCATGGTTCGTTGGTAGCTCCTAAGCAGAATACACCTTGGTTGTTCTTTCCTATTCCATCTATTTCTGTCAAGAAGTTATCCACAATCCTTCTTTCTTCTGGAGCTGTAGTTGTTTCAACAGTTCCCTCTCTTTTTTGGGCTATTGCATCTAGTTCGTCAATGAATATCAGGCTGGGAACCGTACTCTTCCTTGCTTCCTCAAAGATTCTTGAAATGTTCTTCCCACTGTCACCCATATATTTTGATACGATCTCGCTGATTCTGACGAGTAGAATTTGACCACCGACCTCTCCAGCACAGGCTCTAGCAAGAAGGGTTTTTCCAGTTCCAGGAGGGCCGTATAAAATTACGCCGCCACTGGTCGCCGCACCTATTCTCTTGTAAAGCTTTGGATTAATCATCGGGCCTATAATGTTCTTCTTTAGTTTCTGCTTTACCTTGAGCAATCCTATAACGGAATCAAGCTTCGTATCCGATTTAAACCAAGCCAAGTCAGTTATCTGCCCGTCCTTTGTCTTTGTCTTCCCCTGTATTGGATTCCCACCCTTATCCAACTCTGGAGCTTTAATCTCTTTGACCTTTGGCTTTGATGCTGTCCTTGGTTTGCGTACCGGTCTGGCATTGTCCAGCTCTTCCTGCAACGCAAGCCTATCATCCATATCAAGCTTTGCCCCTTCTTCTTCCATCATTGCCTTTGCATCCTTGATTTGGTCTAGCTTCATGTAACAAACAATCAGATTGTAAATTGCCTTGGCATCGTCCGGATTCGTATTGAGCCATTGTCCAATCTCCTTTGAGGCCCTCTTCCAGTTTCCCTGCCTTAATGCTTCTGTTGTTTCGGGTTTATCCGCTCACTCTTCCCTTCCGTTAGTT
>CAWBCT010000007.1:0-3578 GCA_963787445.1 uncultured archaeon | reverse complement strand
GGAGAAGTTCCGGCTTCTTTATCGCAAGGATTATGTTCTCGTAAATCAGCTTCTTCTGCTTCTCCATTCCGACTACGTCCTTGAAGGTTATCTTGGACTTATGCCAGCGCACCTTCTTTATCTGGCCCTCTGAAATCTCGGTGCCCTTCTCTTCTGGGCCTCCAACTTTTGAAAGCGCTGCTGGTGTTCCCTCTTCGTTGATCTTGCCCTTCAGCTGGTCGAGGCGAGCCTTGGCCTGCTCGTAGTTCGGATTTCTGGCAAGCGCCTTGTCGTACCACTCCTTGGCCGCCTTGTAATCGTGCTGATATTCCGCGATGATTCCCATCACGTAGGGAGCGTCATAGCTCTCCGGCTCCATCTCAAGGACTTTGTTTGCGTCTTTGGTGGCTTCGGCGTACTTGTTTACTATCGCGTAGGAGAGCGCCCTGTTGAAGTAGGCGCTTGCATAGCCGGGATCTTCGCGTATCGCCCTAGTGTAAAGTGTTATCGCCTTCTCGAACTCGTTCTGCTCGAAGGCCTTGCCGGCTTCTGTATAAAGATCCTTGGCGGTCTGGCTGGTCGTCCCCTGACCCTTGAACTCCTGCTTGTCGCCCTCTTCTGCCATCGCGTCACTGCTATCTCTTGTTAACATTTGGCTATTTATATTTAGCCGATTGGGGGCCATTTCAAAATAGGGTGAGGAACTAGGCCTTGTTGCCCGCCATCTGGTCCAGCAGCTCGTTTAGCGCCCTGTCCACGCCCGCGATATAGGCGTTCTCGCGCGGGAGGCTCTTTATCTTGAAGCTCCTGAAGCGGGAGCTGTACTCCTGCGCCTTGACCTTCAGCTCGCGGAGGTTTTTGTCCTTCGTCATGAATGAGCCGCCCATCTGCCTCGCCATGAGCACGCTGTCCGTGAAGGCCTCCACATCGCAGTCGTAGCCGTAGAGCTCGGCGACCTTCGCGAGGGCCGCCAGAAGGGCCAGGTACTCCGCCTGGTTGTTGGTCTTTATCCCGTTGTAGAAGGCGTACTGCAGGAGCTGCTTGTGCGACTCGTCGAAGATTGCGTAGCCCGAGGCGCTCTCTCCGGGATTGCTTCGCGATGCCCCGTCGGTGTAAACATTTATCAGCATCTAATCATCTAATTGAAGCGGATCTCAGTTCTCCTACTCTCCCAAAGGATAAAGTCTCATCGCTTCCGATGCAGAACGCCTCCATCCTGGAGAGATTGGCCTGGCTCTTGAATACGGGCGCCAACCGTTCTACATTCTCAAGATTAACGCTGATGCCAGAGGCGAAGAAGCTCATAGCAGGAAGTACAATTAGTTCACGGCCACCTTTCATCTCTCCGTAGAGGAAGCACCTGAGCTGCCCCGCGGGCACCGATCAGGGAGTCAAAAGAGATGGAGGGGTGAATGTGGCCCATCACCAGAACATTTCCTTCACCTTTTGGCATCTCCTCACCATGGAAGAACAAAAAGTCATCGATGGAGACCTCCTGCTCGTGGACCTCAAGACGCGGGTTTGAAGTGACGCGGTTTATGAAATTGTCATGGTTCCCCTTTATCAGTATGATTTTCTTGAGCTTTAGTTCATCAAGCAGAAATTTCTTAAGATCGGCGAACTCGTTCAGCTCCTCGTCGTGCACTTTTGAGAACTCGTTCTTTATGTCACCGTCTATTATGATGTTTTCGGCTCCCGTTTTGACTACTGCCTTTTTGATAATCTTGGTTATGGACTGCAGATTTACCTTGGGCATGAAGACCCCCGGTCGGCCATCACGCCTTCGTATCCAAGATGCAGGTCAGAGCAGACGATCGCTGAAAGCTTCTTTATGTACAGTATAGGAAGGCCGTCAAGAGCTTCAATACCTTGTGCCAGTTTCATAACACTGCCCCGTCATCTCCCTTTCTTTATCTTGTCCAGCACCTGCTTCCGCAGTTCGCGGATGTGCTGCCTGCGGTCCTTCATCATCAGCGAGTCTGACTCGCCATTCGTGATCATCATGTGTGAGAACGGCGAGGGATGCCCGTCTCGATTATCTTGTACGCAACCTCGCCCTTGCTTATCCTCTTCAGCAGGGCATTTGCGCGCGGAAGGTCCATGACATCCTCAAATATCTCTCTGTACGTCTCCTTTATTATAGGGAAGTTCGGGCTAATTTCCTCCGCCAGCTTCAATATCGCCTGCGCATTTACGTGCTGCTTCCTTACGCCAATCTTTATCCCCTTGTAATTTCTGAGTATCATGAAGCTGCGCGCCGCATTGTAGCGGAAGCGGCGCTTCATCATCTCCGTCCTGCGTATGTTTGCCTTCAGCATGCGGACTGTGTCGCTAGTGCTGGCCTCGATTATTATCTCCTCGATGTCCTTCTTCGTCGGCTTGTTTTCAATCGGCACCGCAAGGACGAATCCCACGTCGCTTATGTTTATCCCAACATCGGAGTTCGTCCTGGCAGCGAGCAGCAGCGCGAACACTCTGGAAAGCGCATCGATTATCCTGCGCCCGTAGAGTGCATGGAAGATTATCAGGCTCTTCTCGCCGTCGTCGGAGACGCTCTTTTCGACAAGCAGCAGGCGGTCGTTGGGTATTACTTTCGTGTAGAGTAGCTGCTCGGCAAAATAGATGAAGATCGAGCTCTTCGCATAGTCGTCAATGGGCATCGTGTCGAGAACCGCCAGGCTCTCCTTGTTCGGCTTCATCGTGTGCGCCATGAGTTTCGCGATTGAGCTGGTCTTTATTTTTCCGGCGGTCACTGCCTTGGCCATCTGCTCCCGAAATCGTCCAATCTCTATTGCAAGTTCGTAGGTGAGCGGCAATTGTTCAGAGTACCAGGGAGGTATCGTAGGAACCTGGCCAGGCGCCTCGGTGACATAGCACTTCATTATGCGCGCATAGTCAAAACGGAAAATTTTCCCTCCCAGCGCGAACATGTCGCCCGGTTTGAGGCGGGAGAGGAACTCCTCCTGTATGCTGCCTATCCATTTGTTTTCCTTTGTTACTACGTCTATCGCAACCTCGTCCGGTATGGTGCCGATGTTGAGGAAGTAGATAAGTTTGGTGAGCTTGCCTCGCCTTCCGAATGCATTCTCCTTCTCATCGTACCACAGCTTCGCGTACACTCTCCTGCTCTCAAGGCCAACATACATTCCCGAGAGGTACTCAAGAAGCGCGATGAAGTCCTTCTTGTCAAGCGTGTGGTGTAGGGGATACGCGGTCCTCACCATCGCATAGGCCGAGTCCACGTCCCAGCGCTTGTTCTGCGACATCCCGACCAGGTGCTGCGCAAGCACGTCGAGCGCGTTGTGGGGTATGCTGAAGGTGTCGATGTGGTGCTTCTTCGCCTCGGTCAGCATGACGGAGCACTCAACCAGGTCGTCGCGGTTTGTGACTATCACTTCGCCGCGGGCGGTGTCGTTGAAGCTGTGGCCGCTTCTCCCGAAGCGCTGGGACTGCCCTTGCCACGCTCTTGGGCGAGCCGATCTGAATCACGTTGTCGATTGTTCCTATGTCTATCCCGAGTTCGAGGCTCGTTGACGAGACTGCAACCTTGAGCTTGCCCTTCTTGAGCATGTCCTCAACCCCCAGGCGGGTCTCCCTGG
>CAWBCT010000006.1:0-6844 GCA_963787445.1 uncultured archaeon | reverse complement strand
GCATTGAACTCTGATTGAATGTCCGACACCGCCCTTGCGACCGTCTTGCCGTCCCCTGCAATTACGAAATCATCCCCATTAAGGAAACCGACAAAGACGTTGCTCTCCTCCTGCTTGGGCTGGAGCTCGCGGACATTGTCCTGAAGCAGCTGCGAAACAAGCCGCAGCACGGTTATGCCGGAGAAGTTGCCGTACTTCTCTGCGAAACGGGCCAGACCCTCCACCTGAACCTTTCCAATCTCGTAATCTTTTTCCTTGGCCTTCAATGCCTTCTCAACAGCGTCGGAGATCTTCTCCTCGTTCGGCAGGTCGATCAGGGGATCGAACTTCTTCCCCTTCTTCTTCAGAAAAATCGTGACCAGGCTGCGAAGTTCAGAGGGTTCGAATGGCTTCTTTATGTAGTAGTCTGCGCCGTACTTTATCCCCTTGAAGCGGTTTGAGGTTGCGTCCATGGCACTAACTATAATTACAACCGTTTCCTTTAGGGCGCTGTCCTTCTTTATCTTCTGGCAGATCTCAAGGCCATCTACACCAGGAAACATGAGGTCAAGTACGATAAGGTCTGGCTTCTCGAATCGGATCTTGCTTAGTGCCTCCCCGCCGTCGTAAACTTGTGTTATGTCAAACTCCTTTCCGATTGAACGCGCCATGAGCAGGTTGATGTTCTTCTCGTCCTCGACTATCATTATCCTTCGCAGCGCCTGCTTTTCCTGGAGCATGTAATAGGTCCGGAGGCCGCCGCTGCTGCGGGAGGCTATCGCATTCGCCGCCTCAAGCTCCTTGAGGCTCTTGTCAAGCGTGTCCGGATTTATGTCCGATGAGGATGCGAAGACCTTGAGCTCATTGTAGGTGATCTCCTGCCGGTCGTTGAGAGCCGAGAGCACGTCTGACTCGGCGTCTTCCAAGCTTTTCATACCAATCGCCATATCCAGTACGAAAGCAAAGGATATATTCCTTTTGAGGGTTTTGTGCTACGCTTGTAAGCGGTCGGGCGTTTTTGGTTGGAAAAATCTTAGCCAAAGCCTATAGCAAACTTTTTAAGCTCTTCATTGCATAACCATAGCATGGCACTAACCGAGATGCATCCAATCCACAGGCATCGCCGCAGGCACCCGGGCACCTACGTACTCGGAGTAATACTCATACTTCTATTCATAGGGATTGCGTGGATCGCGCTGGTTGGCGCCGCCCTTCAAAGCTTACTTCTGCAACAACGTTCAATCTGGGAGTCGGAAGCGTGGCAAGCTATACCATTCAAAACAACAGCAAGAGCTTTGCCGTATACCTGCACAACAGCTCGGCGGGATACGCGGGGGTTGACGTGGCGATGTATCCAATACTGGCCAATCCCACAGTGGCGATCTACGCGGCAAACGGGACCTCCTATAACATAAGCACCTTCGGCCAGGGCAATGCGAACATAAACATCAGGATTGTGAGCAACAATGCTACATCGGCGAGGATCCAGCTCACGCCTATTCCGGTCGGACTCAGTTTTGGCGTCAGCCCCGGCATTATCGTACTGCAGCCTAGCCCAATACCAACAGGCCTGCAGGCGGTCACAACAGTAGCTTCAAGCGGGGCAACCACAACAGTGAAGACGACTACGGTAACAACTACGGTGGCTGCGGGAAGCGGCGGCGCCACAACGACGGTTGCGCCAACTACCACGGTTGCAGGAGTTGCAGCGTCGGTATATAGCACAATGAACGCGAGTTACATAGGGTCGGTGATGGCAAAGCTCGACAAGCTCTACATCGCAGGACAGGCCTGCACGCCTGCACTTTACAACCAAACAATGCTTCTAAGGGGCCAGCGCGCTGTTCCGCCCATAGACTTCGCCAATGTCACGTTCTACACGCCGAAGTATGTGACGCTAACTGCGACTGCCGTGGCGCCAGGCTATCTTGCTTCATACAACATAACAACACCTTCAACGCAGACTTCTGGGGTGGTCCTGACGTTTAAAAATAACCGCGCTTGGCGCAATAAGCAACGTCACTTTCAAGGGACCATGGCTTGGGGAGAACTACAGCGAGCTCAACCAGGGCTACTAGACCCAGAGCACAGTGAACAACGCCTGCGCAGACTCTATCTCCTAGTCCCCGGGTAGTCGCAAGTGAAGGCAGCCACGTCAAAATCTAAATAACACAATCCCCATACCCTTACTTGAAGTGGTGACACGGATGTTCGATGACGGGCCTGCAAATACTGCCCTGATCAATGCGGGCTGCAAGGGCCCTGGAAAGCGAGCAGCCCGACCAGGTTATTAAAGATCCTTACGCGAAGAAGCTTGCCGGAGAGGAGGGCATGAGGCTTCTGGAAAGTTACGGGAAATCATTTGTATTGATAGAGACCATCAGGACAAAGTTTTTTGATGACGCAATTCTGGATTCGCTAAAAAATGGGAAAAGGCAGTTCGTCGTCCTTGGGGCTGGCCTTGATTCGCGGCCCTATAGATTTAGCCTGCCGCCCGATGTTTTGTGGTTTGAGGTAGATTTCGGGTCTATTCTTGAATACAAGCGCAGGATCCTGAAAGATGATAAACCCTCGGCAACTCCGATAGACGTGTGCACCGACCTTCGAAATTGGAGTTGCAGAGGATGTGGTTTCGAGGGGGTTGGATCCGAAGAAAGGGTCGGTATGGATTGCGGAGGGGCTTATCCAGTACCTCAAAGATGAGCAAGTGGAAAACCTTTTGAGCCTGATTGCAGGGGCGTCCGCACCGGGAAGCACGCTCCTGATTCTTCCCGGAAAGAAGCTGATAAAAAGCAACCTGGAAACGAGCAAGAGCTATAAACTGCTTGAGAGTTTCGGGGCAGGGTACGCCTTCTCGGGCACCGACTCACAGCAGAGCTGGCTGAAAGCACGGCTATAGGGCGGATGTGGTTTTCGTGGGGCACGGGAGAGCCCACTTCGGCCTGCTCCGATCGTGCGGCTCGAGACCCTGCCCGAGGGCTTTACCGCCGAATGGTTCATCATCGGTACAAGACGTTAGGAGTCGAGCCCACAGCAACAATTTTAACTTGCACAGGGTAGAGTATAATGTGCTTGAATGAGGACCCTAGCCGCACTCACATTTGCGCTGTTATCCCTGCTGCTCGTCTCCAACGCCTACGCCTATTACAACATAACCTACACCAACACCACGGTCATACTGAACAACAACCAGAGCGGGCACGTCATAGAGCAGTTCTCCATGTTCATCAGCAACGACTCCCTCTCGCAGTACCTGAGCAACAGGAACGCGGTCGGGGTAAGCCTGAGCTACTGGCAGAAGATAATCTACACGAGCACGCTGCAGGAGCACATCGTAAGCGCGGGCACAGCATATATGGCTTTGAATTCCTTCCGGGACCCTTGGTCACCTCGGGAACAACGGCTTCGCAGTGCTCACCATGAACTACTATGTGAACAACATAACGAGCGTCATGAACACCGCGCCGCGCAAGTTCGAGTACTCGTTCAACAACAGCTTCCTCAACTTCGAGAATACGGCAAACGGCCAGACCCTGCCGTACAACACGAGGCTTAACCTGGTGGTGCCGAAGGGCGACCAGGTGGTTGGGCTTTATCCTGTGCCGGACAGCCCGGGCCCGGGCTTCGCAGGGAACTACACTAACGTTACCGAGTTCTCCTGGTACTCTGGCGAGCCGCTCTCAAGCTTCTCGTTCAGCTACATAACGACGCAGTCATTGCAGAATGAGGTGGTGGGCTACTTCACGGGCATCTATACCAACTACACCACGCTGGTGTACATCGCGATCCTGGCGATAATCGTGTTCGTGGGCGTGTATATCTACCGCAAGACCATCTTCCAGAACCTGACCTGAAGTCGCGCTTCTCGGATTAGCTCCTTCCGTGTTCGGATAGGAATGCAAGATACCTGCCAATCACAGAGGGCGGGGCAGAAGGCTTCAGTTCTTTATTATCTTGAGCAGGTCAGCGGTGCCTATCGGCTTTCCGATGGCGCGCCCGGATCATCGCTCGCCTTCTCGTCTATTGAGTTCTCAAGCGCCTGGGTCTTCGCCTCCCTGCAGATGTTCGCTATGTCCGCGCCGGTGTAGTTGTCGGTAGCGGCAGCGATCTTGGAGTAGTCAAGCCCCTCTTCCACAGGGCACTTGACAAGATTCAGCCGGAAGAGCTTCTCGCGGGCCTCCCTGTCGGGCGGGCCGGCGTAGATCAGCTTGTCCATCCTGCCCGGTCTTATCACCGCGCTGTCGATCGCATCGGGCCTGTTGGTCGAGCCCACTATGACTATGCCCTGGCTCTGCTTCGCGGCGTCGAAGGCGCGCAGGAACTCGGCGGTGAGCTGCACCATCCCCTCGCTCGAGTTCTCCCTGCTGGGAACTAGCGAGTCGATCTCGTCTATGAATAGTATGGAGGGGGTGTTTTCCTTCGCCCTGAAGAAGCTCTCCTTCAGCTTCGTGAGCGCGGTCTCGTAGCCTTCCTTCACCAGGTCTGCGCCGGAGACGCTGATCAGGGTAAGACCCTCTATGGTGTTCGCAACAGCGTTTATCAGCATGGTCTTGCCCGTTCCCGGAGGGCCGAAGAGGAGTATTCCGCTTATGCCATGGATATCGTACTCTTTCATCAGCTCGGGATGGGTCAGCGGGATGGTTATCGCCTCGTGGAGCGCCTTCTTTGCATCAGCGAGCCCCACCACTGCTTCAGGTTGAACGGCTTGTCGTGCACCTCGGCCGGCTCCCCGTTGAGCCTGCGCTCGTAGTCCAGCCGGAAGGTCTCGTACTCCTCAAGCTGCGCGTAGGAAGTGGAGGGCTTCGTCGCTTTTATCACGGGAATGAGGTCGTCTACGTCTATCTTGAGCACGTGTGAGTGCTTTATCGCCTCGGCGCTCACCTTTGTCGCAGTCTCCCTGCAGATGTTCGCTATGTCCGCGCCGGAGAACCTGGCCGTAAGGTTTGCCAGTTTGTCGTAATCTATGTCAGAGCTCAGCGGGTACACCTTGGCGTAGTGCTTGAAGATCGCCACCCTGCCTGCCTCATCGGGCAGCGGCATGTAGATCACGCGGTCAAACCTGCCGGGCCTCATTATGCTGGGGTCGATGAGGTTCGGCACGTTCGTCGCGCCGACTATCACTACCCCCTCTATCTTCTGGAAGCCGTCCATCTCGGAGAGGAGGGTTGAGAGCAGCTGCACGCCTCCCTCGCTGTTTGAGGCGTCGCGCCGCCTCGCTATGCCGTCCAGTTCGTCGAAGAAGAGCAGGGCGGGGGGATGGGCCCGGGCTGTGGTGAATATCTTGGAGAGCATCTGCGAGCTCTCGCCGTAGGCCGATGAGAAGGATCGAGGAGGACTTTACGTAGAAGAAGCGGGCGCGGATCTCGTTGGAGAGGGCGCGCATCATGAGCGTCTTGCCCGTTCCCGGGGGCCCGAAGAGCAGATCCCCTTGGTCGGCTTTATGTTGTAGGCGCCTCGACCCCCTTGTGCTCTATGGGCGCGAGGATCGCCTCGCGGAGCTCCTCCTTTGTCTGCTCGTAATTGCCTATGTCGTTCAGGGTCTCGTGGGTGCCGGAGGTGAGGTCCTCGAACGCATCGCCGAAGGTGCTGATGAAGTCCTGCTTCATCACGTCCAGCGCGCGGACTATGTCTATGCCGTTTATCTCAAGCAGGAAGAGCGCAAGGGGCGTTATCACGAAGCCGAGCGCCACATGGTTGCTGAACACCTGGCCGGTGAACAGGGTCAGCCCGAAGTACACCCCCAGTATTATGAACGAGAGGAGGCTGGCGCCGGAGCCCTTGAACCCGGAGCGGCTCTTTATCGCGAAGCTCACCATCGCGAAGACGGTCACGAGCCAGACGGCCAGCTGCACCGCGACGGTTGTGAGGTTGAGGGTGAGGGCAAGGGCGCAGAGGTAAAGCAAGTAAGGGATCTGGGCGGGCAGGGAGAGGAAGCTGATGAACCACTGGCCAAACGCGGAGGGGAGCGCGCCCAGGGCTGGAACCGCCTTGAAGCCCAGAGGTATGGGGAGGGGTCGAGGCCCCGACTATCGGCGAAGACGGCGGCGATGTGGACTATCGGCGCAGCCAGGGGGAGGTTTGTGAGGGTTGCAAGGACCGGGAGCACGACTATCGCCACGGCGACCGCCACGGCACCGCGCTTCAGGCCTATATACAGTATGCCTATCACGATCGCGGGTATCACAAGGAAGAAGCCGAGGAAGGAGAGGCAGGGCTATCAGCGCGAAGGCGAGGGTGATGAAGGGTAGTGCTTGTAGCCGGAGACCAGAAAGGAGCGACAGGACGTAGAGCAGCGCGAGCAGTGGGGCCTGGAGATGAGCGGAGGCAGTGAGATGGACAGCAGGGCCATCAGGCCGGCGAGCGGTGGAAGTGGGTAAGCAGGAAGGCGATGACTGCCAGGACTATTATTACATAAATAGGATAGAACGGGAAGGCGATGCAGACGCTTACGAGCGCGAAGAGGACGAGGATCGAGTCGGAAAGTACTTGTTGCTGGCGAACTCCTTGAGGGTCTCCTTCAGCCAGTAATAGGTGAGGGGGGTTGAGATTGCCTGCTTTCTTCTCTTGGTCAGCTCCTCATCGCTGGGTGCTTTTTGCCCTTTCTTCTGCACTGCGGCCTTGGCGCTCCCGCCAGAAGCTGGTTTTCCGGGCATAATTTTTATAGGTAACATATCCTTATATATAAATGTTTTGAGTAGAATATCGACATAAACCCGCTGTAGCTCAATGGCAGAGCGATCGACTGTACTCTGTGAAGCTTCTTGCAGTTTTTCAAGAAGGATATCGATAGGTTGGGAGTTCAACTCTCCCCAGCGGGAGACATAAAAACTAGTTTTCAGGAGCCGAAGCGCTTCTTGAGCATCAG